>CALLYK010000307.1 GCA_937858365.1 uncultured Isosphaeraceae bacterium
GAGGATTTCCCTTTTTCGACCGGCCCCGATGACCTGAAGGAGCCGACGGGCACCCCGCTAGCTCCGAAGAGACATAGGCCGACGATTTCCCCGTATCAAGGCTCGGATGCAGGGCCGCAGATAGCAAGGTGAACCCCGACGCGCCGAGGGGCGCCGCCGAACATCGCGCTGCAGCAGACACGGCCGCGCGGCATACTGGGGTTGCGAGGCTGGCAGCGGGCCGGTCCGCTGAGCTTGGTCGTTCCGCGGCAAGAGGCCAATCCCTGCGAAGGGCGGCGAATCACTGGTCGGTGTCCTCTCTCGAAGCTGGAGGTGGGTCGTGGCTCTGAACGTCGTGGAGAACGTCGGCGGGCGGGCGCGGGGGTCCTGGCCCGGCGCGGCCGTCCTGTTCCTGGGTTTGGTCGCCGCCTGCGCCGCCGTTCCGGCCGCCGGGTTCTGGCTGGCCCTCGGGGACGTACAGCTGGCCGGCAGCGCGGTCGCCGCCGGGTTCTCGATTGCGTGCTGCTCGCTCCCGCTGCTGCTCACCCAACAGTTGCGGCTGCCGCTCGACCGGCTGCCGACTCGCGTCGAACCAGGCGCTGCGGCAGACGGCGAGGCACGATAGGTTTCTGGGACTTCAAGCTCGCCGGTGCCCCGCGGCTGCTGAGCGGGGTCGTTAAGCAGGAACGCCGCGAAGGTCTTGAGTCCTCTGCCCCCAGACCGTGTCGAGGGCGTTCTATCTAACCACCTGTTCAGACATAACGAGGCGTTCTGCCTAACAAATGTCTCGCTGAAGCAGAATCGAGACATCATGTCTCGATTCCAGTTAGCTCAACACTCGGCGGCCTGACCCGGGGACCATTAAGTGTCCTGCCCCCGCAGGTCGCTCGGTTGGTGGTCCAGCGGTGTGGGCGTCTTCGGCGCGTCTGGGCCCTTGCGGGCGCGAAGCCGTGATGTGGGAATCCTTGGTGCCGTCGAGGTCACAAGTAGCGAGAGGCGAGCCGTCGAACCAGTCGCTACGGCGGACCCGGCCCGCGCGGCGGTTTCGGGTATCATCAAGGTCACACTCGGCGGGCCGGTCCGCTGAGCTTGGTCGTTCGGCGGCGGAGAACAAGATCGAGAACCGCCTCCATGAGCCACGCGACGTCTCGCTGCGCGAAGACGCCAGTCGTGTGCGAAAGGGGGCGGCGAGCCAGTTGATGGCGATCCTGAGAAACCTCGTCATTTTCCTGGTGCGAAGACGCGGTTGGAAGAGCTTGCCCGAGGCGATGCGGCACTACGTCTGCCATCCCGAGAAATCGATCGAAGTCCTGTCGAGTCGAAAATGAGAATGAAACGGCCCTGGGTCTCGGCCGCTCTCGGACTGATCGACCTGGCCGGGTATGCTGGATGGAGGCGGATCCGCCCACTCTGACTCGAGGCCGTTCCGCGGCAGGTGACCTATGGATTTGCAGACCGTGCTGACCGAAGTCGATACCTGGCCCATCGACGATCGCATTCGGCTCGTCCAGGAGGTCTGGGATCGACTCGCGGACCAAGGGCATGAGCCCGAGCTGTCCGACGCGATGAGAGAGGAGATCGACCGCCGGCTCGCAGCCCACGCGGCCAATCCCGAGGCGGCGATCCCCTGGGAGCAGGTGGAGGCCGAGGCACTGGCTCGGCTCCGTCGATGAAGAAGGCGGTCCGGTTGCTGCCGGAGGCGCGCGTCGAGTTCAACGCAGCCACGGACTGGTACGAGCAGCAGCGGGCCGGGCTGGGCACGAAGTTCGTCGCTCAGGTTCGTGAAGTACTCGGCCGCATCACCACTGACCCTGAGCGTCACGCGATGGTCTACCTTGATGTTCGAAAGGTACTCGTCCCCAAGTTCCCATACGTCGTCCTCTACCGCGACGATCTCACCGAAGTCCTCGTCATCTCGGTATTCCATACGTCGAGAGATCCATCGATCTGGAAGTCCAGGGCCTAACCATAACGGCATGGGGTCCGCGAAGCCGGACCTCCAAGCCGGGTCCAAGAAGCCCGTTTGATTGGCCACCGGCCCTTGGGGATTGCTTCGATGGTCCGGGGTCGGGGACTTTCCGATGTCCTCGGATCGACCTGTCGGATCGACTCGCCGCGATCAGCCAACGCACCGCGTCCGGCGACGCCCCGCTTCGAGCGCTCAGGAAGCCGAGTGGACCATCATGCGGGCCGAGTCGACATCGCCGACCTGGAGGTGGACGGCCTCGGTGAGAGCCTGTTGGCTTGGTCGAGCGATCCGGGGGCCTAAGCCCTTGACTCCTGGCGGACGCCCCTTCGCGGCTGGGAAAACCGAGGAGTCCCCACCCAGGGCGGCATCAGGCACCCGGACGGACTGCGGACCCAAGGCTCGCGACAGGTCTTGAGAATTTTCTCCCGTCCCCAACCTCTTAATCCCCAAATCTTTAAGACCTCTTTTCCACTATCTGCGACTGCGCATGTCGGGAAAATTGCGTATAAGGGGGGACGTGGAGACCCTGGGTGGTCCAGGGGCTTCACGGTCCCTGTTTTCGCTTTCAAAACCCAGAATTGGAGTTCATCGAACATGGCTACGCAAAAACAGATCGAGGCCAATCGTCGGAATGCTCAGAAGTCCACTGGACCCAAGTCTCCGTCGGGCAAGGACCGCTCCCGCTGCAATTCCGTTCAGCATGGGCTGGCCGGGACGGGCGTGGTCGTGCCCGAGTCGATGGCGGTTCGCGTCAACGAGGCCGAGGCTCGTTGGTACGTGCAGAACCAGCGCGATCCCGCCACCGCGTCCGATCGGGAGAAACTCCTGGTCCGGAGTTATGTCGTCGAAGCCATCCGCGCTCAGAAGGCCATCAGCGACCAGTTCTCCTTGGAGATCGAAGTCCGGAAACGGGCCTGCGAGTCGTGGGTGGAAGAGCGTTGGCTCCAGGCCGTTGAGGTGGCCCGGTCGCTCCGCCGGGAGCCGGAATGGACCATCCGCCGGGTCCGCCAGACCGACCAAGGCTGCGCCTGGCTGATCCAGCAATGGGAATGCCTGGCCGAAGACGTCGCCAACCAAGGGTGCGTCGAGGAGGCCGACTGGCGGCACTACCTGGACCTCGCCGGCATCGACCCCGACCGTCGCGCGGCCCTCTTGCCGGGCGACCTCGACAACGTCTTGGGCGATATCCAGAACGCGATCGCCAACCTCACGCAATATCGGGAAGAGGTGCTCGCCCCGCGCGACAAGCGGGAACGAGAGAACGCCATCTACGGGATCGCCCCCGACTCCAAAGACTTACGTCGCCTCAAGCGTTATGAGTCGGAGTCGTACCGGCGGATGGTCGCGGCCGAGAGGGAATTGAAGGCCCTCCTCAGCGGTGCGCCGGCCTCGCCTCCACCCACGCCCTCGCCCAGACCAACCCCAGGCGACACGGCCCCCAAGCCGGCCCTAGCACCGCCTGCGCCTCCTCCTCGATGGACACCGTCTCCCGCACTGGCAAAAAAGCTGGAGACAGAGCAACGCCCGACCACACCGCCCGCCGTGGTCCAACCGCCCAAGGTGACGCCAATGGTCGCGCCTGTTCAAGGGAACATGTGTACCGTATCACACGGGCCTTCCAGTGTGACCGAATTGCTTCCGGCCCCGAAGCGGCCGCGGGTGGACCTCTCGGGTCTCTCCGACAAGGAGCTGGCCTCGCGGGTCCGCCGGATCGTTCGTCACGACCCGAGTAACAAGAAGCTACTCAAGGCCTTGCGCGCCGAGCAGGGGCGTCGGAAGCGAGTCACCGAGTCGAAGCCGTTGGAGTCCGCGATGAAGCGGGAAGCTTGAACCCGACGGTTGTCGGGCCCGACTGCGAAGGGGGGTCAATCGTCGTCCGACCCTCCTTCTTCGGGTGTCTCGCCCATGTCGGCCAGTGCGGCGATGGGCCGTCGCGGGCCGGTCTGCGCGTAGCCGAGGCGGCGGGCCACGTCCAGGACCTCGCCGTAACTCGGGAACGACTTGCCGGTCCGCATTTTGTATTCCTGCATGGCCCCCATGAACTCCAGTTCATCGGGTGTGTACTGCTTCTCGAAGGTGGTCGGGTCCACGCGTCCGCGGCGTTCCTTGCGGGAGCGTCGCTCGGAGGGGGCCTTCGCTTCCCGGGTCTGCGCGCCTTTTCGGGAGCGTCGGTCGGTGCCCGTCCGGCGGTCGTGAAACAGGGTGTCGGCGGGAAAAGCGTCGAAGTCGAATAGGGGGAGGTTGGTCGGCGTCTGCTCGGTGTCGGACATGGGTGTTCTCTCGATGGCGGAATCGGTCGGTCATCGGGGGTGCGCCCGCGCCGGCTTGGGCCATCCTCCCGCGCATGCCGATCGGTATGTCTAAGAGAGGGTTAGGATACGGGGTCAAGGCTGTCAAAACGGAAGGTCCGGGTCCTTACCCCCTGGTTCGATCAGATGGGGGCGGCGCGCGGGCCGGACGTGTGGCATAATCCAAGGTGACGCGACCGGTCCGCGGCGGGAGCCTCGTCCGGTTGACCTGACCCGAGGATGGACCCCGCCGGTGGACAGGGAGGCCCACGCCTGGCGTAGCCGGTATCCCCTTCTTCCGGAGACCCTCCGTACCATGTCTCAAACCTCGCGATTCTGGAAGAGGGCAGGCGCCGTCGCCGCTGGCGGGCTTCTGCTCTCGGGCGCGCTGGCCTGGGCCGACAACCCGCCGCCCTTGTCCGAGCAGCTCCTTAAACTGGCCCGGCAAGCCGAGGCGGCCGGCAACCTCGCCGACGCCCAGTCGGCCTATCGCCAGGTCCTCCGGCTCGACCCGGAAAACGCATCGGCCAAGCAGGCCCTGGCCCGAGGAGGCGCCCTCATCCGGCGCGTCTCTCGTCTGCAAGACCCGGCGCCGGGCATGCCCCAAGACGAGCCGATGCCCCCGCAACCGGGCGGCAACGAGCCCGACCAGAAGCCGGCCACGATCGAATCGGCCCAGGAAGCGGACCGGATCCAGGCCGAGCGTTTGACCGCCGACATCAACAACCGCCTGGCCCGGGCCCGGAACCTGATCAACACGGGTCAGGCCGCCCAGGCCCTCGACGAAATCCGCCTGGCGATCAACGCGGTCCGGGGCGAGACCAACGTCCCCGAGCAGGTCCGGTCGTCCCTGGACCGGCGCCTTCAGGTCGAGTACCGATCGGCCCTCCGACGGGAAGAGGCCGACGAGGTCGCCAACAACAACCGCCTGAGGCTCGAGGCGTCGGCCTCCCAAGAGCAACGGGCCCTGGCCGAACTCCAGCAGCGGCAAGACACCGTGTCCGCCCTGATGACGCAGTTCGACACCCTCATGCTGACCGGCCAGTACGACATCCTCTACAGCGGCGGCTTCGGCGACATCGACAAGAACACGGCCCCGTTCTTCGACGCCCGCTTGCTGGCCACCCATGCGCGGGCCCTCGTGCCCCGCGACCCGGCCCCCCGCGCGGGCATCTTCACCGCCTCGGCCATTCAGTTCTACGCCCAGTCCCTGGCGTTCGACGAGGCCAAGGAATACCGCTACATGCTGTCGATGAACGACATCCTTCGCGCGGCCGTGCCCTTCCCCGACACCAAGATCATCGAGTATCCCGACGTCGAGTTCTTCCGGAGAATCACCGAGGAGCGCCGGAGCAAGTACGAGGTCGTGAGCCTCGAAGACACCGACGACCGCACGAAGGGGATCCGCGAGAAGCTCAACAAGGTCTACTCGATCCCGTTCGAGACCGACACGCCCCTGGAAGAAGTGCTCAAGTACATCCAGAACGTGACGGCCGACGAGAAGTTCCCCAAGGGCATCCCCATTTACTACGACGAGGTCGGCATCCAAGAGGCCGGTAAGGACCGCGCCAACACAGTCAAGATCTCCCTCGAAGGCGTGCCCTTGAACGTGGTCCTCAAGCTGATGCTCAAGCAGCTCGGCCTGGTCTCGACCGTCTCCAAAGGCGTCTTGACCATCACGTCTCCCGAAGGCGTGAGCAAGTCCACCGAAATCCGCGTCTATCCGGTTGCCGACCTGTCCATCATCCCCCTCGCCCTGATGGGCGGCGGTGGCGGCGGCATGGGCGGTATGGGCGGCGGTATGGGCGGCATGGGCATGGGCGGTATGGGCGGCGGTATGGGCGGCATGGGCATGGGCGGCATGGGTGGTGGTATGGGTGGCATGGGTGGTGGTATGGGCGGCATGGGTGGCATGGGTGGCGGCGGCTTCCGCTCCATCCCGCCCCAGGCGCCTCAAGGCCCCCTCGCCTTGCCCCTGGAAAAAAAAACCCGCTGACCGACCCTGACCGGCCGTCTCGGACAACCGAGGTGGTCCCAGTTTACCCATCTTCAAACCACATCCAGGACCGGGAGGAGCGTGCTCTTCCCGGTCCTCTTCTTTTGCTGGCCCAGGTGGACCCGAAGTCGCAAACCACGCCCAAGGCGAGCAAGGGCTCGACGCCCCCCAAGGTGAAGTCGGCCGCCGCCGCCACGGAGGCGGCCAAGGCCAAGGACGCGGCGGCCGGCAAGGGACCCATCAAGACGGGCCCCCCATCCGCTCAGCGATTCGCCTTCTGGCGGGACTACTACAAGACCCACGACGAGACGGCCGCGAGCGTCCTGGACACGGTCACGTGGCTCCGCGCCAGCAAGGACATGACCGACGTCGAAGCCGTGCTTGGCGGCTTCCTCTCCAGCAGGCCCGAGCGCGCCGAGCCATGGATGTTCGGCACGCTCACCACGGCCATCGAAATCAACGGTGGCGACAAGGAACGTATCAAGGGGTGGCTCGACTACTGCGCCCAGATCGCCGAGCGAGACAACAACCCCAACTCCCTGCTTCTCGCCGCGGATCAATACCTCTTGCGGGGCTACGTGGAGAACGTCGGCCGCCTGCTGGACAAGACCGCCGAGAAGGTCCCTCACCGCGACGAGCCGTTCTTGTTGATGCTCGTGCTGGCCCGCAAGACCAACGACGCCGACCGGATGAAGTTGGCCGGCGACAAGCTGCTCTCACTCGGCTGGCCCCGGGTCGACAACCGGGTGAGGGCCGAGGTCCACATGCGGGTCCTCGACCTCGCCAAGGAACTCGAAGCCAAGGGGAAGTCCGACGAGGCCGGTAAGCTGAAATCGTGGCTCCCCGAAGCCGAGCGCCGGGACCTGATCGTCCGCGCGACCTGGTCGGGCCACGCCGACCTGGAGATGACGGTTGAAGACCCGTTGGGAGGCACGTCCAGTCGCGACCAGCCCCGGACCGTCTTCGGCGGCGCCCTGGTCAAGAACGGTCTCGGCAAGGACCCCGAGGAGATTTACGTCTGCCCCAGGGGCTTCGACGGCGACTACAAGGTTCGGCTCTCCACCCTCTACAACGACCCCGATCGACCCATCGACAAGGCGACCGTGGAGACGATCGTCCACGAAGGCACGCCGCGCGAGAAGAAGCAATCGTTCGTGGTCACGCTGACAAGGCCCGAGCCGGTGATCGTGAAGCTGGAAGGGGGCCGCCGCCAGGAGGTCTTGCCCTACACACCCTTAGCGAACGCGGAGCAACCCGCGCGTCCCAACCCGAACCCAGCACCAGCGCCCGCGCCCGCTCCCATGACGAAGCCGGCGACCAAGCCGGCCACTGGAGCACCCGCGAAAAAGGCCCCGCCGCCCCCGCCCGTCCCCGTGCGTCCTGAATGATGAACGGGACCCGCATTAAGGTCCCCAGAAAGCGGCCCGCGCGTCGGAGCGCGGGCCGCTCTGTTTCCCCCCTTCCCATCAGCCTTGCTTGGCGGGGACGGCCGCGGGGGCCGCTTGCACCGAAGGGGTCGTTTGCGAGGCGGGCATCGCCATCGGCGTCATGGGTGCCGGCGGCACGCAGGGCACCCACTTCGTCACCGGCTTGTAGCAGGTCACGGGCACCATCTCGCATTTGGGCACCGGGACCATGTCGGTCACGGTCTTCTGGACGCACTTCAGCTTCACGACCGGCACTTGCTCCGTGATCACTTCCTGGACCATCCGGCATTGCATCGTCGGCACCCGGTCCTCGACGACCTCCTGCACCATCCGGCACGTGGTCACCGGGACCTGGCGCGTTTGGACGTCGGGCACCATGCAGGTCTCCACCACTTCGCGGGTGACCGGCACGGGGACCCAGCAGGTTTGGGCGACCGTCACGCAGCCGGCCGGCGACATCCCCGCGCAGGGAAGGCCCTTGTGCTTGCCGCACAGAAGGCCCTGCCCACAACACCCGCTCACGGGCACGTTGACGTACCGCGTTTGGGGCTGCATGCAGGTCGTCGTCACCATGCGCGTCGTGGTCACCGGCTTGCACACTTGGAACGTTTGCGTGACTAATTGCGTGTCATACTGCGGCCGACAAACGACCCGCTTGACCGTGTGCCAGGTCGTGTCGAACTGCGGGTGGCAGATCACGCGCTGCCGCGAGACGTAAGTCGTCTCCGGCTCGCTGACCATCACCGTGCGCGTGACCGGCACGAAATCGCATCGCGTGACCGGGCGCATCACCGTGTACGGGACCATCTCGGTCACGCACTGGTACTGAGGCATGACGCAGGGCGTCTTGTGGCAGACATGGCAGGCGCGGGCCTCACCCGTCAGCCCGACCGCCAGAAAGGCGGCCGACATCATTCCCAACAACATGGCGCGCATCGTCGTGGTGTCCTCAATGTCGTCCGCGCCGCGACCGCGTCGCCCGGGACCTCGGACGTCCACGCGATCGCAGGGGACTAGCAGCTTGTTCGAGCCTCTACAGAATAGCCTCTCTAGGGGCCCTAGTAAAGCTGGATAAGGTCTGCGGCCCCGAGTTCCGTCTCAACCGATGTTGGCTGGGGCGATGCCGCGGGCCTGGAGGTGGTCCCGCCAGCTCCAGCCTTTGTCGTTGACGTTGAGGAGAAAGTCGCGGGTCGCGACGTATCCTCGGCGATAGAGCTCGGCCTTGTCATCATCGCTCAGGTTGAACTTGGTGGCGGAGACGTTGAAGGTGGATGTGGCGGTGATGTCGATGTTGATGACGCGGCGCTTGTCTTTTTCCTGGAGGTAGTAGCGGTCGTGGGCGGTGCGCATCGTGGTGAGAAGGGCCTTCAAGACGCCCACGGCGTTGCTGATGCTCGGTTCCGGCGCGTTGTCCATGAGGCGGAAGCCGAACGTGGGATAGGGGGGCGTCTCGCCGGGCGGGCTGTCGAAAAGCCAGAGGGGGAAGTTGCTGGCGACGCCGCCATCGACAATGGTCGATTTCAGGAGTTTGCCCGGGGCGAAGAAGAGGGGAATGCTCATCGAGAGCCGGACCGCCTCGGCGACCTCGAACGTCTCGGGCGCGTTGCCGAACGCCTGGTACTGCGGCAACTTCAACGACCGAGGCAAGACCATCATGGCGCCCAGGCTGATGTCCGCGGCGATCACCTCCAGTTGGCGGCGGCTCGCGGTGTCTTCACCAACACGCTGGATGGCGGGCAGGTCGGCGAACGTGCGAACGTTCCTCGCTTTCAGACGTTCTTTCATCCAAAGATAAAAAGGGTTCGTCGAGTATTTCCCTTCGGCCCCCGAGACGACCAACGCGGCGAGCAGGCCGAAAATGCCGGAGCCCATTTCGGTGGCGGGGTCGCCGCCGAAGAGCATCCAGCTCGTTTTTTCGGACAGGAAGCTCTGAAAATCGAGGGGCCCGAAGA
Organism: uncultured Isosphaeraceae bacterium; assembly: GCA_937858365.1. Lineage (GTDB taxonomy): Bacteria > Planctomycetota > Planctomycetia > Isosphaerales > Isosphaeraceae > CALLYK01. The sequence goes on from CALLYK010000307.1 coordinate 9,612, forward strand.
CGCTTTCGAGTTCATCAATGGAGAGGCCCGAGGCGACGAGTGCGGCCGTGATGGCGCCGGCCGACGTGCCCGCGGCGTCGGCGCAACGAATGCCGGCGTCCGAGCAGCAGCGTAGGGCGCCCAGGAAGGCGGTCCCCAAAACGCCACCGCCTTCAAAGACCATGTCGGCCATGTACTGATCGGGGCGAAGAGGGAGGAAGTTCTGTTGGATGACGGCGAGTTGTTCTGGGCCAAGATGCAACCCGAACTTGGAGCGCGTGGCGGCTGGGTCCCAGGGCATGAGCGGCTCCCGAAAGCGGCGAGGGTCCGAGACCTCGAACGCGAGGCGGTCCAGGGAAGGAAGCGCCCGGCGTTGAGGAGGAACGTCGGAATGGAAAGGGAGATTCTAGCCGACCGGCCGAGAAGGATCACGATTGGGTTGGCCGGTGCTCAAACGGCGTGGCGGGTTTGTCGAGCCGGGCCCCACGGTGAAACGCTCCTAAGACCTCGCGAAGCGCCCCACGCGATAGGGGCCCACGTCGAGGAAGGGCCTTTCGCCTTGGACCATCGCGGCGACCACGCGGCCCGTCGCCGGGGCCATCGAGACGCCAAGCATGTTGTGTCCCGACGCCACCCAGACGTTCTCATGTTTTGGAGAACGGTCAATGATGGGGACGCTGTCGTGCGTCATCGGCCGCCAGCCGAACCAGCGGTCTTCAACCGGGTCGCGGAAGGGCTCGCGGAGGTATGGGGCCGCCCCTTGCTTGAGCAATTCCAATCGCTCGGGACGAAGCGTCTCGTCGTAGCCGGCGAACTCCATTGTCGAGCCCAGGCGATAGCCTGACTGAAAGGGCGTCACCGCCACACGCGTTTCGGGAAAGATGATCGGATAGCGTGGACAGATCGCCGGCCGCGGCATCGTCAGCGAGTATCCCTTGCCCGGCTGGATCGGCACGACGCAGCCGAGCTCGTCGTTCAGCCAGGGGGTCCAAGCTCCGGTCGCCACGACGAAGACGTCGGCCGAGACCTCGCCTTGAGCGGTCCGCGCCGCCACCGCTCGTCCCGATCGGCTGACGAAACCATCGAACGCGCAACGCTCTCGGACCGTCGCCCCGCGTGATTCCAGCAGGCGCCTCAAGGCGGCCATCAAACGATCAGGACGCAATTGCGCGTCTTCTTCATAATACCAGCCCCCGGCGAGACCGTCGTTCAAGGCGGGCTCGAACGCGGCCAAGGCGCCGCCGTCGAGCCGCTCGGCCGGGCAGTGGAACTCGTCGCGGAGCAGCTTGTCGGTGGGCCCGTACGCGTCGCACGCGGCGCGGTCCCTGTAGGCGAAGAGAAGGCCCTTCCTCTCCCACTCGCAATCCAGCTTCTCGCGTTCGATGAGCTCGCGGTATTGCGTCAAGGATGGTTCGAGCAGGGCCTGGATGGCGCGGCCGGCGCGGACCATGTCGGCCTCGTTGCAGCGCTTGGCGAACTGAAGCATCCAGGACCAGAGCGTCGGGTCGAGGCGCGGCCGGACAATGAACGGCGAGTTCCGCTGGAAGAGCGAGCGCAAGGCCATCCCCACGGCCCCGGGCTCGGCCAGAGGCAAAACGTGACTGGGGCAGACGAGACCGCAGTTGCCCCCCGAACTGCCTCCCGAGAAGGCGCCGCGCTCGATGATCGTCACCTTCCAGCCGGACCGCCCCAACTCATAGGCGCACATGGTGCCGATCACGCCGCCACCTATGATGACGACATGACGTGAAGCGGTCGTCATGCACGAATCCCCCAGGCGAATGGGTCTTGGGGGTCGATGATGAGGGTGGACTCGGCGTTGACATGGGCCGAGCCGCGAATCCGGGGCCAGGCGCGGCCGTCCTTGATCTTGATCGACGCCTGGAAGGTCGAGCCGACGATGCTCTCCTGGACCCACACGTCCCCTTCGGCGAGCTTGCCGTCGGCGGCCAGGCAGGCGACTTTCGCGCTCGTGCCGGTGCCGCAGGGGGAGCGATCATACGCCTTGCCGGGACAGAGCACGAAGTTCTTGCTGGACGCCCCCGCGACGGTTGGCGGGCCGAAGAGCTCGATGTGGTCGATCAAGCCGCCGTCGGCCCCGGTGACCTTCGCGGCCTCAAGGGCCTTCCGAATCCGCCAGGTCACGTCGGTCAAGCGCTCGACGTTGGTCAGGTTGAGCGCCTCCTCGTGCTCTTTCACCAGATAGAACCAGTTGCCGCCCCAGGCCACGTCGCCGAGGACCCGACCGAGCCCCGGCACGTCCACGGCGACGTCCTTGAGCCAGCGGAAGCTCTCAACGTTGTCGATGCTCACATGATTCTTGTCTTCGATCGTGACGCCGACGACGCCGACCGGCGTGTCGAACTGGTGCGCCCCAATCTTGAGGCGGCCCGTGTAGGCGAGGGCCACCGCGACGCCGATGGCCCCGTGGCCGCACATGCCCAGATAGCCCGTGTTGTTGAAGAAGATGACCCCGATCGCGCACGACGGCCCATGAGGTTCCAGCACCAGCGCGCCGACCATGACGTCGGAGCCGCGCGGCTCGTTGACGACGGCCGAGCGGAACTCGTCGTGGTCCTCGCGGAAGATCGCCAGGCGCTCGTCGATGGGGCCGTCGCCCAAGCGCGGGCCCCCCGACATCACGACACGCGTGGGTTCTCCGCCGGTGTGGGTGTCGATGACCGAGACCCGGCGGACCTTGGGTGAATGGTGTTGAGTCATGCGGCCAACCCTTGAAGTCGTGGAAGACGGGCCCTCTCCCGGCGTCGCTCAGGAAGCGGGCCGGGTCGCGATCGCCTCGCGGATGATGCTGAGGATGCGCTCTCGCTCGGGACCTTCCAGGGGCAAACGAGGCGCCCGGACCATCTCGGAACCGAGCCCTGTCTCTTGCGCGGCGAGCTTGATGTACTGGACCAGCTTCGGGTGCGTGTCCAGGTGCAAGAGCGGCGTGTACCAGCGGTAAACGGCGCGGGCCTCGTCCCACTTGCCGGCCATCGCGAGGTCCCACAAAAGGCGGTTTTCCGCCGGGAAAGCGTTCACGAGCCCGGAGACCCAGCCCACCGCGCCCAGCAAGAGACTCTCCAAAACGAGGTCGTCGACCCCGCAGAAGAGCACGTAGCGATCGCCGCAAGCGTTGACGATGTCGGTGATTCGCCGGACGTTCTCGGACGACTCCTTGATGGCGACGATCGTGTCCACGTCGGCCAGCTCGGCGAACGTCTCCGGGGCGATGTCCACCTTGTAGGAGACCGGGTTGTTGTAAACCATGATGGGCAAGTCGGTGGCCGCGGCGACGGCCCGGAAGTGGGTCACGGTCTCGCGCGGGTCGGACGGATAGACCATCGCGGGCAAGACCATCAGGCCGTCGGCGCCGACCTTCTTCGCTTCGCGGGCGAAGTCGCAGGCGAGGCGCGTCGTGTACTCGGCCACTCCGCTGAGTACGGGAACGCGCCCGCGCACTTGGTCGACGGCCCCCTTCAGGACCTCCAGCTTCTCACGCGCGCTCAACGAGCAATTCTCGCCAACGGTCCCAAGCATGATCATGCCGTGGCAGCCCGCTTGGAGCATCGCCTCGACGTGCGCGAGCGTCCCCTTCAGGTTGAGCGACTGGTCGGCGTGGAACTCGGTCGTGGCGGCGGGAAAAACGCCGCTCCAGGTGCATCGCATGGGAGGTCCTCGCGAACCAAAGGGGACGCTTCGATGGTTAGGGACTCATGATTTCGCGATGACCGGCCCGGCGTCAACGGCCCGCCGCGTCTTGCTCCACGCGATTGAGCAAGGCGCCGATCATGTTGGGCGCGCCCAAGGCGGCGAGAAGGTCGGCCTGGGCCTGTGTCGCTTGCCAGTAGGCGTCGAGACGCGCGTTCTCCACCTGGATCAGACGCTGACGGGCTTGAAGAAGGCGCGCCAGGTCCGCTTGGTTCTCCTCGAAGAGACGCTCCATGCGGTCGATGCTGGGTTGAAGCGACGCGACCAGGCGGTCGGTCTCGCTGATGAGCTTCCTCGCGTTGTTCCACTTGGTCACGGTCGCCCTGACCTGCGTGATCGTCTTCTGCTGGACCTGCTCCAAGGCCACGACCGCCTGGCGCAGCTCGGCCTCGCGCTGGCGGACCAAAGGCCGGCCGCTATTGAGGATCGGGATGGGGGTGATGTACACAAATCCGTAGAAGTTGATGCCACCCTCGTTCCGCGTGTAAACGGGGCCGACCACCGGAGTGGGGATGACGTCGCCTCGGGCCAGACCGATGCCGGCGCGGGCGCCATCCACACGGGCCTTGGCGGCGAAGACCTCGGGCCGACTGTTCAAGGCGATGTCGATCAGGGCCTGGTCTTCGAGTTCGGGGATCGTGTTGGGCAGGATGAACTCGCCCAGGGGCTCGGCCGTGACGGTCGCCGGAGCACCGATCTGGTTGCGCAAGTCGGCCAGCGCGTTTTCGTAGTCTTGCCGGGCCACTTCCACTTGCTGCTTCAGGGCGCTCAACTCCACCTCGGCCAGCGCCAGGTCGGCCGGCAGCACGGAACCGGCCTCCAAGCCGGCTCGAAGGGCCCTCACCAAGCGTTCGTTGAAGTCGGCGATCTGGCGGGCCACTTTCAGCTTGTCACGTCGATACGCGGCCGTCTGGAAGAAGCGATACGTTTGCACGAGTCCTTGCAACTCGGCCTGGACGATCACCCAATGCTGCGCGTCGAGCGCCGCCCGCGCGATCGCCTCGCGATAGCGCGTTTGGTGGCCCAGCTCGATCGGCTGCCGAAGCGAGAAATACATGTACCCGTCTTTTTGGTCGTGATTGCGCGCGTAAACCAAGGGCCGCGCCTCGACCCAGAGCACCGGGTTCAAGGCCACAGGGAAGCGCCGGGCCACTTCCACAGCCTCGGCCGACGCCGGCTCATTCTGACGAAGCGCGAGGAGGTCCGGGTTGCTGTTCAAGGTGCCGTAAAGGGCGTATTGCATCGTGATCGGCTGGACCGGGCCCAGCGCGCCGACCGGTACGCTCGCGGCCGGCAAGGGGGGCAGAAGGCCCTCGTCTTGCGTCCTGAGCACGGCACTGTCGATGGTCGGCCAACGCGGCGGTCGTTCTGGTCCCGAGGGTAGGCGCCTCGTGCCCATCAGCCACGACCGCGCGAGCGAGGGCCGATCGTCTGCCCGACCGTTTCCGGCCAGTCCCACCACGACGATCGTGGCACACAAACAGAGGGACCGGGTCATGACACGCCTTCCTGGCAGGTCGCTCGCGACGACTTCCCGCGCCGCTTCTGGGGTTTCTATCGAATGCGGGGCCTTCCTGACTTCGCACGCCACCGGTCTTGCGAACCGGTACGTCCTCGACTTCAAGCATGACCCGAATCGGTCGCCGCGTGAGCAAACTCAACCTGTTCCTCGCCCTCCGCCTGAACGGCCCGCTTTCGGCCCAAAGCCAGGTACAACGCGGGGAGCAAGAACAGATTCAGAAGCGTCGAAGTGACAAGACCTCCCAAGATCACGACGGCCATCGGGTGCTCGATCTCGTGACCGGGCTTGTTGCCGGCGAGCACGAGGGGCACGAGGGCCAGCGCGGTCGCCAGGGCGGTCATCAGGATCGGGGCCAGGCGCTCGACCGAACCGCGAATGACCAGGTCGAGTCCGAAGGGCTCCCCTTCCTGTTCTTCCAGGTGGCGGAAGTGGCTGACGAGCATGATCCCATTGCGCGCCGCGATCCCGAGGACCGTGACGAAACCGACGAGCGAGCCCAACGAAAGGACACCTCCGGTCATCACGGCCCCCGCCACTCCGCCGATCAACGCGAACGGTAAGGTCAAGGCGACCAGCGCCGTCAATCGCGCCGAGCCGAAATCGGCGTGGAGGACCAGGAGGATGCCGATCAGCGAGAAGGCCGCCAGGGCGAGCAAGCGCCGTCGCGACTCCTCGCGCGCCGCGTACTCGCCGAGGAACTCGGGGTGGTATTCCTGGGGGAATGAAAGGGCCCGCACCTTTTCCTCGACCTCGCGGGCCACGCCGCCCAGGTCGCGACCGCTGACATTGCAGGTCACGTCGATCCGGCGGGAGGCCCCTTCCCGCTTGATCTCGTTGGGGGCCGGCACCACTTCCAGGTCGGCCACGTCGCCCAGGGGCACATGGGTCCCCTGGGCCGTCTCGACGAGCAAGTCGCGCAAGGCGGAGATGTCGTCGCGGACCTTCGGCACGCCCCAAACGACCACGTCGAAGATCTTCTGCTGTTCATAGAGCTCGCCGACTTTCGACCCTTTCACCAGGGTCGTCGCGGCCCGGCGAACGTCGCCCGGCGTGAGGCCGTAGCGCGCGGCCGCCTCGGGTCGAAGGCGCACGTCGAGCTGGGACACCAACACCTGGGGCTCGACCTTCAGGTTCACGACCCCAGGCACTTCCCCCATCACCTTGCCGATCTCTTGGGCCTTGGCGCGCAGGACGGCCAGGTCGGGGCCGTAGGTCCGGACGACGATCGTGGCGCCGGCGCCGGTCAGGACTTCCTTGATCCGTTCCTTCAAATACGTGAGCAGGTCGCGATAGAGCCCCGGGTAGTTGTCGACGACGTGCTGGACCTTGGCCACCGTGGTATCGTAATCGACTTGATCGTCGATGCTGATCCAGAGTTCGGTGAAGTTGGGACCGACGACCTCGTCGGCCACTTCCGCCCGGCCGATGTGCGAGCCGAAGTTGCGCACACCGGGCACCTGACGAAGGTCCCGGCTGGCCCGCACGGTGATCCGGCGCATCGCGTCGAGCGAGGTCCCAGGCTTCTCGACCCAGTGCATCAGGAAATCGGTCTCGCGGAAATTGGGCAGGAACTCTTCGCCCAGGCCGCGCAACGCGAAGGCGGTCCAGCCGAAGGCGCCGCAGAGGACCACCACCGCCAGGGCCGGCCGTTTGACGAAGAAGGGCAGGACGGCCCGATAAGGGGCCCGCAGAAGGCGCGTCAAAGGGGCGTCGGACCGGCGGTCAGTGGCCCCGGGCAAGAGCATGAGGGACAGGGCCGGCGTGACGGTCAGGGCCACGCCCAGCGAGGCCAGCACGGCCAGCACGTAAGCCAGCGCCAGGGGCCGGAAGAACGAGCCGGAGAGGCCATCCAGAAAGAAGACCGGCAAGAAGACGAGGATGACGATCAACGTAGCGAAGACGACCGCGCTGCGGACTTCGAGTGAGGCGTCGAGGACCACGTCGAAGGCGGCCCGGGGCCGAGGGGAGGCGCGATTCAGCCGGAGCCTGCGGACGATGTTCTCGACGTCGATGATGGCGTCGTCCACGACTTCGCCGACCGCGATCACGAGCCCGGCCAGGACCATCGTGTTCACGGTCGCGCCCAGGGCCGTGATGGTGAGGATGGCGGCCATCAGGGACAGCGGGATCGCGGTGAGGCTGATGAGGGCGGTCCGCCAGTCGAAGAGGAAGGCGATCAGGATCACGACCACGAGGCCGCAACCGACGTACATGGCCCGCGCCAGGTTCTCCAGCGAGCGCTGAATGAACGTGGCGGGACGGAAGATGGTGGGGTCGAGCGAGACGCCGGCCAGGCCCGGCTTGAGGTCTTCCAGGGCCTTCTCGACCCCCTTGGTCACGTCGAGCGTGTTCCCCCAAGGCTGCTTCTCGACGATCAGCAAAAGGCCGGGGCCGTCGTCGATCACGGCGTCGCCGATCGGCGCCGGATGTCCGATCACGACGTCGGTCAGGTCGCCCAGCAGAAGAGGCGCTCCGCCGCGAAACGCGACGACGCTCTCGGCGAGGTCTTCGGGTGTCGAAATGGCGGCCCTGTGACGGATCGAGACCCGTTGATTGGGCGTGTCGAGGAACCCGCCCGCGCCGACGCTCGCGGCGTCGGTGGTCGCCTTGAGGACCGCGTCGAGGCTGACTCCGTGGGCGCGCAGGCGTTCGGGGTCCACCAGCACTTGGAATTGCTTGTCGCGTTGGCCCCAAATGGCCACGTTCGCCACGCCCGAGACCGACATCAAGCGCGGTCGGATGACCCACTTCGCCAGGATCGTCAGGTCCATCTGGCTAAGGGTATCCGACTTGACGCCGATCTTCATCGCCCGCGAGGTCGAGCTGAGGGGCTGCAAGATCACGGGAGGACGGGCCACCGCCGGCAAGCGCGGGGCCTCCACCGCGAGACGCTCGGCCACGAGTTGGCGGGCCCGTAGAATGTCGGTCCCCTCCTGAAAGATCAGGACAACGGAGGAAAGCCCGAGCACCGACTTCGAGCGCATCACCTTGAGCCAGCTCAAGCCGTTGAGGGCGTTTTCGAGAGGCACGCTGATAAGGCTTTCGACTTCCTCGGTGGACAGGCCGGGGGCCTCGGTCTGGATCTCGACGAGGGGCGGCGCGAACTCGGGGAAGACGTCAAGCGGGGCGCGTCTGGCCACGCGCACACCCACGACGATCAAGACGATCGACGCGGCCAGGACCAGGACCCGCAATCGAAGGCTGGTGGCGACAAGCCAGGTCATCACTTGGCCCCGCCGAATTCGGTGCCGAAGAGTTCCGCGGCGCCGTCGGTCACGACCAGGGTCTCCGCGGGGGGCCCGTCGCGCAGGACCGCCTCGTTCCCCGCGAGATGGTCAATGCGAACGCGGACACGTTGATAGGTGAGGTCGGCCGCTTTCTGATAGACCCAGGTGCCGCCGTGGATGTCGTGAAGGACCGCGGATCGAGGGACGATGAGGCGTTCGGTCTCTCCGGCCAGGGGCAAACGAACGCCGACGCGTTGTCCGGGCCAGAGTGTACCAGCGGGGTTGGGTGCCTCGTAGTAGAGGTGGACCGTGGCCGCGATCGGGTCGCCGGAGGGAGGCGCCACGACAGCCTTGGCGGATTGGGGAACATGGTCCGAGCGATCGTCGAGTTCCCCAACGAGGGCGTCGGCGGCCAGGTCGATCAAGCGGCGGTCGCCCACATAAACGGGGACGCGGACCCAAACCGGGTCCAGACTTTCCACATCGAAGAGCATTGCCCCAACCGCCACGGATTGACCAGGTTGCACATGCACCGTCTTGACCAAACCCTCGGAGTCGGCGTGGAGGGCCAGGGGCTCGAGGTTGCCCGCGTCGATACCGCTGAGCGTCTTCTTCAGGGCCTCGCTCCGCTTCTTGGCCGCGTTCAGGGTGGCCTCGGCGATCTGGTAGTTGGCCCGAGCGTCCTTCAAGGCCCCGGAGCCGCCGATCTTCTGACGGAACAGCTCCTCTTGCCGCTCCAAAAGGTTGCGCGATTGGGCGAGGGCGGTCTCGGCCTGATCGACTTGCCCTTCCGTCTCGACCATGGTGATCGAGAGCTGAGTGCGGGCCTCGGGCGAAATCAGGGGCAAGAGCCGCAGGACCTCTTGTCCCTTCCGGACCTCGTCCCCCGGCTGAGGGACCCGGCCGCCGTCTGGGACCATGACGGTGCCGCTCAAGGGGGCCGAGACCGTGACGGAGCGACCGGGCGGGACCATCACCTCGCCGCCATACGTGCGCGTACGCCCGACCTTGCGTCGCTCGACCTTCGCGGTGGCCACTCCGAGCCGCCCTTCCGCCTCGGCGGTGACGTGGATCGTGGTCAGGTCGGCCTCGCCGGGCACTTTCTCAACCTTGGCGGGCGGGTCGGCCTTCTTGGCGGGCCCTGCTTTGGGCCCCTCCTGACAACCCGACAATCCCAGGAGTGTCAGACCCAGAAGACCCCCCAGGGACCTCAGGCGCATCATGTCGTGACCCTCAATCCCGAACGCATTCCCGAGGGCCCGGGGGGCTGGCCCCTCGAGGCGTCACGTGTTGAGTTCTCTTCCAGTCCCAAGACCGATTCCCGCAACGATATGATACGGTCCATGATGGTGCGTCGCCAGATCGGCGAGTTCCCACCCACTCGGCCCACGGACCTTCGCCTGGTTCCCGAGCGCACTTTTCCCAGGTCCTCCAACAGTGTTCTAAGGTTAAATCGAGGTCTTCGCCCGCGTACTGCTTACTCGCGTGCGTTCCGCAAGCGCGTGGGTTGCGCAAGGGCCCGAGTGAAGCTGGTCGAGTCGCGACCTCGCCGTTCCATCCCCGTTCGAGGGAGCCGGGGAGTTGGTCGGCCCCTTGTCACCTTCACGAAAGTTAGGATAATTGATGGGCCGCGCATTAACATCACTCACGCTCGGAGCGTCGTCTCAAATCGCGGACAGGCCGGGCCCCAGTCTGGATTGGGCGCCGGCCCCTTCGAACTTCCTGCCACCTCCTTTGAGCACGAGCATGAGTAAACCCAGGGTGGTGGCGGCCCGGGCGCCTCGCGGTCGGAACGAGCTTGAGGACCACCCCGACCAACCTTCCGAGCAAGACTTCGACACGTCCCCGAGTGGGGACGAGACCGTTGAGAGGGAGCTCATCACTCCCCTCCGGAAAGGGGACTTCGCGCGGGCGACCACGGGGGCTTGGTCCCTGGTCAAACGCTGGTTGGCCGCGGAGAACGGCGAGGCCGCCAAGGGAGTGCCGACGGAAGGCTTGACCGCCCTCAACCGAGTCGCGGCGATGGTCTATCTCACGGGCGACCCCGGCCAGGCCCACCAGTTGTGGGAGCGCGTCGTCACCTTGTGCCGGCGCCAGCCAGACTCGGCCCCCTTGGAGCAAGCCGCCGCCTTCCACGGCATCGGCACGGTCTTGCACAAGGAGGGGAACCTCTCCGGGGCCGACCGTCTTCTTCGCAAGGCTTGGCAGGTCCGCAAGAAACTCCTCGGGGCCGACTCCGCCGACTCCGCCGCCAGCCTCAACCGCCTCGCCCTCGTGCGTCGTGAAGTGGGCGACCTGGAGGAGGCCGAGGCCTTCCTGCGTGAGTCCCTGGAAATCCGCCGCAAGGTCCTTGGCGAAGAGCACCCCGACTACGCCATCAGCCTGAACAACCTCGGCGCCCTCTTGATGGCCCGCGGCAAATCGGACGAGGCCAAGGGCCTGATCGAACGAGCCATTGAGGTCCGACGTGAAGTGCTCGGCGAGGAGCACCCGGACGTCGCCAGCTCGCTCAGCAACCTCGCGGTCCTCTGTCAATCGACGGGCGAATGGAAACGCGCCTTGGTCCTGCATCGCGAGGCCCTGGAAATCCGCCGGACCGCGCTGGGGGAGTCGCACCCGCACTACATCACCAACCTGAACACGCTCACCGAGCTGCTTCTCAGTCGAGGCGACCTCGCCGCCGCCCTGCCCTTGCTCGACCAAACCCTGCAACGGGCACGCGACGGACTCGCCGAGGCGATCGCCGAGCAAGACGCCCTCTTCGGCCAGGAAGCAGGGTCCAACGGGCCTACCCGGCCCTCCGCTCCGATCCAGCCGATCTCCACCGCGCCCGAACGCGAAGGCCCATCCATCGACATGCCCTCGCCCTTCCGAGGAAAGCGCAGCATGAGCGCGACCATCGACGAACTCTCACGACGTATCCAGGCCCTGGGCAGTGAGTTCAAGGCCCTCTCCGAACCTCTCGCGGGCGCCGTGACCGCCCTCAAAGAGCCCGGCGCCCCTCTCGCGAACGACTTGCTCCAACGGCTCCTCGTCGGCCGCGACGAATTCGTCGCCCTGCGCGACGCCCTCAACGAACGGGGAGAGAAGGCCGGCGTCGGCCCGGTCGACTGCGAATTGTCCAGCCTCTCAGGCCTTGGCCGCTACCTCGTCCGGATCGAGACCGAACACAGGCGCGTCGAACAGACCCGCAAGGCGGCCTTGGCCTTGCTCGATCGCGCCCTGGGGCTCACTCATGTGGACCAGCCCGAGTTCGCCCCCTTGAAGGCTTGTCAGGAAGGCCACGGCGCCGAACGGTCCAAGCTGGCCAAGGCGACCGGCGCTCAGCTCGAGGAACTGGCCAAGCCGTTAACACGCGACGACCATCCTCTGATGAGCCTCTTCGCGCTCGTCGCGGGACCCGACGCCCTTGACGACGACGCTTGGGCGAACGCCTACGAAGTGGTCTCCCAAACCTACGGCCGCCCCTTGGCGGTCGCCGCGTCCCGTGGAAAACTCGTGGAACCCAAGTCGGGGCCGGCGAACGCCTGACCCGCTCACAGCGGTCGCGCTCGCCTCTCGCGGCCCCACGTTGCTTTCTTCGAAGAGAAGGTCCCAAGAGACGTTTCACTCGACCGATCGGGACCCAAGATCCGGAGCAGGGGCCTCGCCCCGGGACCCGCCGCGCATGACGACCATCGCGCTTTTGAAGTGCCCCCAATGTGATGGGCCGCTCGACGTTCCCAATGCCTCCCTGGGCCGGCCCGTTGTTTGTCCGTCGTGTCAGTCGAGGGTCCAGGCCGTCCCGAACTGTCCCCATTGTGGCGCCGAACTCAACAAGTACGCGGTCCCTGGCTCCAAGGTCGTCTGCCCCGGCTGCGACGAGACGGTCCAGGTGCCGGCGCGAGCGGCGGTCGCCAACGGGGTCGGCGCGTCCACCGAAAACGAACGTTACCGGACCATCGCGTTTGAGCTCAGGCAACGCCTACGCTTGGAACAGGGCGAACGCCTCCGCCTCGTGCAACTCGCTCAGGTCATGCGGTCGGCCCTGGCCAACGCCCAGGCTGAAATCGACCAACTCCGTCGGACCGAGGCGACGACACCCACGGGCCTCGCGGAAGGGACCGACGAGGAACTCCAACAACGGGTCTCGGACCTCGAGTCCCGTCTCGAAACCACGCGAGAGGCCCAAGCGCTCCTTCAGACGAAGTGCGGCCAGTTGGAAAAGGAGGCGGCCGGCATGGTCGAGGCGTGCGCGGAGCGCGACCGCCTCGCCGCCGAGCTCGAACGCGTCCGTCAAGAACGGGCCGATCGCGCCGCCAAAGACGTCTCGGCCGCCGACGCCTGGCGCAACGAGCGACAGGACCTCATCCACGAGATGGATGGACTACGCGCGACCTTATCGGCCCTCGAGACCGAGCTCGGCAAGCACCGCGAGGAACTCCACCAGGCCCACGACACCCTGGCCGCCGAACGCGAAACATGGGAGCGCGATCGCCTCTCGTCGGCCGAAGCGTGGGGCCTGGAACGTCAGGGCCTCGTCGACCAACATCAAGGACTTCAAGGGGACCTCACCGGCCTTCGCGTCTCGCTCGCCGCGCTGGAAGCGGAAGTCGAAAGACACCGGGCCGACCTGGCCTCGGCACACGAACGTTTCGAGGCCGAGCGGGCCGAGTGGCGCGATCGCCTGCATGGCGACAACGCGTCATGGGAGGACGAACGGAGGGACCGTCAGGAAGAATCCGATCGCCTGCGCGCCGGCCTCGATGCCTTGGAGACCGAGCTCGCCCGTCATCAAGGTGAACTCCAATCGGCCCGTGAGGAACTCGCCGCCCTCCGCGCCCAAGAGGAATCGTGGCGGAACGAGGGCGAGCGGCAGCGGAGTGAACTCGACCGGCTCACGCGAGAACTCACCGAGCGCGACGAGACGATCAATCAACTTCGCGGCGAACTTGAAGAAGTCCGGCGTAACCTCGATGAGGAGCGAGCCGGCTTCGAGGGCCGCCTCCACGGCGACGCCGCGACCTGGGAGGCCGACCGTCGGACCTTGCAGGACGAAGTCCACCGCCTTCGCGACGAAGTGGCCCGCGGACAAGTCCTTCAGACGGAATGCGATGCCCTGAAGGCCGCCCTCTCCTCCCTCGAAGTGGAGACGCGACAACACCAGGAGCATCTCGGCTCGATCCAGGGCCTGCTCGCGACCGGGTCCGACGAGCGATCGAAACTCCAAGCGGAACTCGATGAGGCCCGCCGCGTCTTCCAGGAAGACGCGGCCGCATGGGAGGCCCATCGCCGATCGCTCCAAGACGAACTCCAAAACCTCCAAGAGGGCCTCGCCCATAGTGGCGCGATCCAGGCCGAACGCGATCACCTGAAGACCGCGCTGGAAGCCATCGAAGAAGAGGGCCGGCAACGTCGCGCTCAGATCGACCACTTGGAGGGCCTGCTCGCCACCAACGCCGAAGAGCGACAACGGCTTGAGGCCGACTTCGCGGCGGCCCGCCAAGTCTTCGAGACCGACGTCGCTTCGTGGGAAGCCAGACACAAGGCCCTTCAAGACGAACTCCAACGCCTTCACGACGAGGTCGCTCCCGGCCAAACGACCCAGGCCGAACGCGACGCCTTGAAGGGCGAACTCGCATTGCTCCAGGAGGAGACCCGCCGGCACCAGGAACACCTGGGCAAACTGCAAGGGCAACTCGCTTCGGAACGCGCCGAACGCGAAGAGAAGGCCCGTGTCGAGACCGAGAACTGGTCCGCCGAACTCCGCGCGGTTCAAAGGGAACGCGACACGCTTCGGGCCGACCTGGCGCGTATGGAGGCCGACCTCGACCGAAGGCGCGAAGAACGCGACAAGGTCCAGGGTCTACTGGATTCGAACATTGCTGACTGGAGCGCGGAGCGGTCCTCGATCCAGGTGGAACTCGACCGGGTCCGGGCGGAACTGACGGCCGCCCGTGAGCAAGCGGAAGCCAAGGGACAGTCAGATAGCGTCTGGCAAGCCGAGAAGGACAGCCTTTCCGACGAATTGGCCCGCGTCCGGATGGGACTGAAGATCCTCGAGACCGAGCACGCCCGATCCAAGGCCCTGCTGGACAGCGCACGGCGGTCGCTCGAGACCGAACGCGAAGAACGAGACCAGCGCAACGCCGAGGCCGAGGCGTGGCGAGCGGAACGCGCGGCCCTTCAGGCCGAGGCCAAGGACTTGCGCGCTCAGTTGGCCGACCAAGCGACACGATTGGCCGAAGAGTCTCGCGCGAGGAACGACGCCCTGACCCAAGAACGCGACAACCTTCTCGAGGCCCTTGCCGACCAACGAGAAGAACTGGCGCGAAGCAAGAAGGAACTCGCCGAGTTCGCGTCGAAGGTCGCCCCCGAACGCGATGCGTGGGAACGCCAGCGCCGCGAGGAACGGAGCGCCCGCGAGGCCGAGAAGCAAGTCCTTCAGGCCGACATCGACCGCCTCAACGCGGCCCACGCTCAAACCGCGACCTTGCTCGCGGCCCTTGAAGAAGAGCGCCAGGGCCTCCGGGAAGAGGTCCGGAAGCTCCGGGCCGAGCTTGAAGGATCTCAGGTGGACCCCCACCTCGACCTGAGTGGTCAACTCGCCTGGTGGCAAAACGAGCAAGGGCTCTGGGAGGCCGAACGCGCCGGCCTGACCGGCGAAGTCCAACACCTGCGGGCGAGACTCTCGGAGATGTCCCGTGCTCCCGCCCCGGGCACCGTTTCGGCGATGTCGGCCCAAGCCCCTGAAGAAGTCAAGCGTCTTCGCGACCAACTCGCCGCCGCCCAAGCCGAACTGGCCAAGGTCCAGATGCAACGCGATGAGTTGGCCCTTCAGGTGGTCGAATCGCAAGGCCCCGCGCCGGCCAAACGCAAAGGGCCCGCCTCCTCGTCGAGCCTCGCCGAGCGGCCCATGCCGTTGTCGAACATGTCGGCGAGCAAGTCGTCGATGCCTGTGAAGAAGGCCGCTTCACGACCGCCGGCCACGCCGTCCACCGAGGACCTCGACCCGGCGCTGCTTCACGAAGTCGCCATTGGGGCCTTGGAGGACCTCACGCCCACTCAATCGCCCGCGGCGCCGGCCCAGCCAAGGCCCCTTTCCAACAGTGCTCGCGATTTGCTCATGCAAGGTTGGGACCTTCAGCAAGCCGGCAAACTCCAGGAAGCGGTCAAGAGCTATCGGGCCGTCCTCCGCGAGGCCCCAAGCGAGCCCGAGGCGCTTTACCTGCTGGGCACCGTTTTCCTGCGCCTCAACGACCCCGGCACCGCCGCCGAGTACCTGAGACAAGCCACGAACGTTCGTCCCGACCGCGCCGACTTTCGTTGCAACCTGGGCGTGGCCCTGGCCATGCAGGGCCAACTCGAACCGGCCATCGCCGCCTTCCGCGAGACCCTCAAAATCAACCCTGGTTACACCGAGGCGCGCCAAAACCTCAATCAAGCGCTCGCGGAACTCCATTCACAGCACATGAAGAAGTCTTAGTTTTTATGCGCGGAGGGCCAAGATCGCGTCGAGCGGTGCCCCGGTGTTCCTTCCCTCCACGCTCTGGAAGCCGGCCTTCTTGAGCAGTTGCGTGTATTCGCCCAAGGTGCGCTCACGTCCCTCAGTCACGCACATCATGTTGAGGTCTTGCATGCGTGACCATCTCGGTCCCGGGCCGTCTTCGTCCAGGAGCGTCTCGGCGATCAAGAGTCCGCCGCCACGCGGCAAGCGCTCGACGATCGTCCTCAAGAGGGTGTCGATCCGCGCCTCGTCCCAATCGTGGAGGATGCGTCCCAGGGCGAAGAGGTCGGCCTCCGGCAATGGGTCGCGGAAGAAGTCGCCGGCCGCCACCTCCACGCGTTCGACCCCTTGGACGAACTCGCGCGCGATGGGGACCACTTCGGGTAAGTCCAGGACGACCGCCATGAGTTCGGGCCAGCGGGCGCAAGCGGCCATCGCCAGGTGGCCCGTCGCCCCGCCCAGGTCCACGAGCTTGCGGAACCGCCCCAGGTCGAACGCATCGACCACGCGCGGCGAGCTCAAGGTCCCGTAACCATGCATGCCCAGCAGAAAGGCGCGCTTCGTTTCCTCGGTCCGGAAGTAGTGCGAAAAGAGGGGCCCCTTCCCGCCGAAGACCTGTTCCCAACGATGACCCCCCTCGCGGACGGCGTCTTCCAACCGACCCCAGAGGGACCATAATGCCTCGTTGGAATAATCAATGTAACCGATCAGAGACAACGGCCCCTTCTTCGTGAGGTAGACTTGGGACACCGCGGTCAGCCGATAACGATCAGCGTCACGTTCAAGCAGGCCGAGGACCGCGCAGGCGTCGAGCAGACGTCTCAGTGTGTCCGCGCGCGTCCCCAAACGAGAGGCCAGTTCGTCCGCCGTGGCCTCGTCGTTCAAGGCGTCGAAGACGCCTAGCTTGACGGCCGCGAACATCGTCTTCGACCTGCGAAACGCCTCGATCAAGTCAAGGACAAGGTCGGGCGATGGGACACCCGTGTTCATTTCTTGGCCCCACGGTTCGTCACGATGCGTCATCAGGCCGCCTCCGTAACGTACCGACTTCCCCCTTGGCGCCGGAAGAGGGGGACTGAAGCGCTTGCCGTTCGCGAACCGAAGAACAAGGATGACGCGGCCCGGAAGCGAAACGAAGGGCCCAAAGGGGGCCCATTGCGAACGACGATCCCGACAGCCGTGCTGACGCTCTATCTGGGCCTGGTGCTCCATCTGACGCTGGTCGCGTTTCCGATCGCCAGGCCCCCGGTGAACCTCATCCCCTTCCGAACCATCCTCGACGATTTGACCGGCGACGGCCGCGGCTTCCTCGTCAACTTTTGCGGAAACCTCGTGGGGTTCATGCCGATCGGGGCCTTGCTCCCGCTCGTCACGCGCGATCGTCTCGGTCTGCGCGCGTGTCTTGCCGCGAGCTTCACGTTCAGTATGCTCATCGAATCGTCGCAGTTCGCGCTGGGCACGCGCATCGCCGACGTGGACGACTTGATCTTGAACACAGTCGGCGGCGGCCTGGGCTTCGCTCTATTGACGACGCCGAAGGCCGTTTGGGGCCCACTCACATTGCCCGCCACGACCTCGAACGTCATCAGACGCCAATGGCGAAGGCCACACAAAGCGCGATCAAACGCGCCGTCCCTTTCAGTGACGGCGCGTGGATCAATCCAGGAAGGCGACGTTGCGCATCGCGCGAGCTTGCGTCTCGGTGTTCATCAAGACGCGGTGCCACACGTGTAGCGTGATCGTCTTGTGGTCGGCATGGCGAACGCGCCCCTTCACGTAAACGCCGGCGTCGCGGCGCATCGCCCTCCAGTCCCACGAGGACGCCTTCCGGTTCGCGGCGAGGATCGCGGCGTATTGGCTGGGGCTGACGCCATTGGGGTGACGACCGCAAACCCAGACCGTCTCGCCGCCCGTGCGATAACAGAACTCGACCATGTGTGGCTTGCCGCCGCCTCGACGAATCGGTTCGTCCTTGAGCACGAGCTTGGGGTCGATCACCACGTCGGCCGCCGGCACGAAGAACCATTCGCCCTGGCGTCGGAACGCGGCGTTCTTCCTCTGATTGCGGGCCTTCGAACGAACGTGGGCCCGCGCTTCGGCCTGACGGACCTCCGCCGGCTTGAGCGCCTCCTTGGCCGCGAGCACCGTGCCCACGGGGGCCGACTCCGGCACGGCCGCGACAAACCAGTGGCGCTCGTCGTGACCACACAAGAACTTCGACTTCTCGTTCCCTTCGCGAACCAGCAACAGGAGGTGACGGTCGCGCGGCTGAACATCAAGCACTTCAACACCGGCGCCTCCCGCCGGCATGTTGTGGATGACGAACGCTTCTCCCTCGTCGTCGTTGCGAATGTCAAGCCGGACAGATCGCGTGCCGGCGCGGAACAGCCGAGGTCCTTCCGAGCGGGTCAATCGCGCGCCGATCTTGGCGAACTTCGCTTCCAGCAAGACGATGCTCATGACGTGTCTCCTTGAAGTGGCACTCTTCAAGACACGTCCACCAACGACAAGGTTCACGCGCTTCCAGGCGCGACGACCACTTCGAAATCGGCCCCCTTCACCTTCCTCAACTCGTCATGCAAGACCGGAATGCGCATGTCGGGCGCGCAAGAGAGGGCCCATTCCAGGCCATTGTCCGCCACGAACATGCCGTGGACCTGAAGCGCCTCGAGGATGACCCGAACCGCCGCCGAGAAGCGCGACGTGTCGAAATCGGCCCGAAGGCGGAAACGCTCCCCCATGCGGGGCAGCACCCGATCACTGAGGCGACTCGCGAAGTGGGTCGCCGGCGAAACGTAGGCGCGTCGCGAGCGTCGGACGGTGAAGCGCAACGCGTGCGTGATCCGACCGCGCTGTAGTTCATCGTGACGGATGACTGCCGGGAAGATCGGCAGACCCGCCGCGTCGGCGGACGTCCAGCCGTCGGGCCTGAGCTTGTTTGTCTTGAGGTCGAAGGTCGATGCTTGCTTCGCCTCCCAACCGGCCATGGTGCGATAGGTCCCGAAGAACTCGTAGAGCATCCGATTGACGGGGTCCACGACGATCGCGTGACGGTCCCCTTCCAGACCGGGTCCACCGCGCTGTAGTTGTTCCAAGGTGACTCCAGGCCGCTTCGGATCGCGCTGGAAGGAGGCCGGCCAACCTTCGATAGGCGTGATGTCGGGGATCGGAAATGGGCCGGGATCGGACTCATCCGGATATTCGGTGAGCTTCACGGGTACGCGCGCTTGATCGGGTGGCACGAGCACAAAGCCCATGTCGGGGTTGTAGCGCAAGGGCCTTTCCCCGCCGATGGAGGCGACGATCGCCTTGGAATCGGGATGGGTCGGCCACTTCGAAACATCAGCGTTCCAAGGATTGTCGAGTGGGAAGACCTGAAGCGACCCGAGGATGGCGTCGGCCTCGGCGGTGTCGAACGGAATGGGGTGGTCGATTTTGGCGAGGGCCCGTCGGGAATGGAGCGCCGCGGCGAGCGTCCCCAGGCCGATTCGCTTGAACCAAAGCCGACGATCGATCATCGGTCCCGCTCCTCGTCGAGCATCTTGACGACGTTCATCATCGCGCGACCCGTGTGGTAATTGGCCTTCCATTGCTGGGCCTTGCGGCCGTCGCCCAGCAGCTTCCCCTCCTTGGTCGTCTCGGCGAACCATCCGCCGTGTTCATGGTCGATCATGTATTTGTCGATGAAGTCCCATTGTTTGAGAAAGGCTTGCCAATACCGATCGGTCTCCTTGCCGAAGTGTCGATGCATGAGCAGCAGCGCGTTGAGGCCCTCAGCCTGCGTCCACCAGACCTTTTTGGTGTCGAACGCCTGCCCCGCGAACGCTTCTCCTTTGTCGTAAAACCCGCCGTATTGGTCGTCCCAACCCCAGTCGAGGGCGTGATCGACAAGCATCCCGGCCATCTTCCAAGTCTTCGGGTCGTCGGGGGTCCCCAGGGCCTCGGCGGCGTCGACAAGCAGATAGGCCGTCTCGATGTCGTGTCCGAACGAGTCGTGCGCGGGCACGGCGCGCCAGTCGCGCGTGAGGTAGAGGTTGAGGGCCCCTGGTTCCACGGCGATCTTGTCGCGCACCACTTCGAGCAATTCACGCAGGCGTTTTTCCGTCAAGCTGGTAGGGGCCGCGCGATGAAACTCGGCGACCGCTTCCAAAAGATGGATATGCGAATTCATCGACTTGAAGCCGCGGTAAACGTTCAAGCGATCGGTGCGCTTGCCGGGTGGCGAGTTCGGCCCGTACGTGACCAGGGGCCTTCCCTCGCGTGAGATCGCCTCGAAATAGCCGCCGTGCTCGACGTCGTGGGCCTTGGTTTCGAGCCAATCGAAGGCGTCCGTGGCCACACGCAGGGCCTTCGGGTCTTTCGTGGCCCGGTAGGCGCGGGCCGCCGCGTGGAGCGCGAACGACGTGCCGTAAACGTGTTTCTCGTCGCCCAGCATCGGATCGACTTCGCCATTCGGGGCGAGCACCCAGTGAAAGCCCCCATGCTCGCGATCGCGCATCACGTGGTCGAGGAAGTCGACGCCGTGTAGTGCGTGGGCGACGAACGCATCGCGGGGCGCTCCCGGAAACTCGGCGAACTCCGCGGCCGTCCAAACCATGCGGGCCTGGTAGACGAGGAAGCGGTTCGTATCGGGTAGCGCCGACCAGTCGCGCCCGAACGTCTGATGAAAACCCCCCTTCTCGCGTTCGACCGCCCTGGGATACCAGAGTCGTGTCATTTCGTCGCGCACGGACTTATCGATTTTTTCGCGAATTCGTCCGGCGTCGCGTTCGCGGGGGACCTGCGCCTCGGCCTTGCCGACCGCGATCAGGACCGCCATCATGACCAGCGAGGACATGCGGTGAGCGAGGCCCATGTTCAATCTCCTGGAAGACGAGGGCGCATGAAGGCGATTTCACCACGAACGGGCCCGCGAAGGAACCAGTCGGCCCCGCGAACCCGAAGGCCCCCTTCCCGCGTCCAGATCCAGAGACAAGCCACCCGAACGGAGGACCGCCAATGACGCTCGTCCAGCGCATGAGGGCCCAACTACCCACCGCGATGAAGGCCAAGGACACGGTCCGCGTGCAGTTCCTGCGCTACTGGATCGCCCAGTTCACGCAAGGCGACGGCACGGAACTGGCCGACGAAGCGGCGATCAAGAAGCTGCGCGGGATCGTCAAAGAGGCCAAGGCCGGTCCCACGACGTTCAGTCCCGAGGAAGTGGCCCTCATCGGCGAATGGGTGCCCGCATCGTGGGACCAGGCGCGCATCCAAGAGGAGATCGCCCCGATCATCGAGAAGGTGAAGGCGGCGCCCAAGGAGGGCATGGCGCTGGGGATCGCGATGAAGCACCTTGCGGGCCAGCCGGTCGAGGCGGAGGACGTGAAGGCGGTCGTGCTTCAGGTCCGCGCCGGATGACGGCGTGACAAAGAAAGGCCCTCACGTTAAAGTCGAAGGGCCAATTCGGGGACGTAGCTCAACTGGCAGAGCGCCGCTTTTGCAAGGCGGAGGTTGCGCGTTCGATTCGCGTCGTCTCCATATCATCCTGAGAAGTCGCCATGAGGTGTCGGTATTCCTGGGGCGTTCATGAAACGACGACCCTGGTCACTGGCCCTGCTTCTGATCGTCGCCTGCACGACACCGGGCCCGGCCCAGCGCTTCTCATGGTCAACTTATGAGAAGATGCCTGACGACTGGTTCCGCGGCGACGAGGGGACCGAGGTCGACGAGAACGTCCTGGCCCATCAAAGCGACTTGGGCGACTGTCCCAAGAACATCGACACGAGTAAGCCACCGGCCAACCTGGACCGCTCGCGCATTCACGGAACGTTCGTCAACGGCGCGACCGTCGGCGAGGTCCGGTTCCTCGCCCGGTCCCATCGTGCGACAGGTCGAGGGCCCGCCCGACAAGACTGCTTCAAGGCGATCGACCATGTCCTGAGGGCCCAATACCCCAACGGCGGCCGGCCGCTAACCTACCCGCCAGGCTGGGCTATCCACGCCACATCACATTCAACGACGACACGATGCTCAACCTGATGGACCTAATGCGCGACGTGGCCCACTCGGAGGCATATGCGTTCGTTGACGAGACACGCCGCGCGAAGGCCGCCCGCGCCTTCGACGTCGGGGCCGCCTGTGTGCTCAAGTGTCAGATCAAGGTGGGCGACGTGCTCACGTCTTGGTGGGCCAAACATGACGAGGTCGCACACGAACCGCGAGGGGCCCGAACCTACGAACTCCCCTCACTGAGTGGTGCGGAAAGCGCCAGGATTTTTGTTGCTCCTGATGAGCTTGAAGCACCCGTCGCCGGAACTGGTGAAGGCGGTCTACGCCGGCGCTCGCTGGTTTGAGTCGGTGAAGATCGAAGGGATTCGTGAAGAAAAGGTCAAGGGCGACAAGATCATGCGGAAGGACCCGAAGGCGCCACCGCTTTGGGCCCGCTTCCACGAAATCGACACTGGACGGCCCTTCTTCCGTGGTCGCGACGGCGTAAAGAAGCACGGCATCGCCGAGACTGAGACCGAGCGCCGCAACGGCTACGCCTGGTATGGGACCTGGGGCGAACGCGTCGCAGCACACCACGCGAAGTGGAAGTCGGAACGCGGGGAAGGTGCACCTCGCTAGTCAAACATGACGGGAGGGCAGTCCTCGCGGGAAGGGCCCCCTTCCCCTTAGAACTGCTTCCGCACGCGGCTCGAAGCGATCTTGAGGGCCTTGCGGTACTTCGTGACCGTCCGGCGGGCCACCGGCAGACCCGCCTTGTTCAACTCGACGACGAGGTCTTCGTCCGAGAGCGGGTTTTGCTTGTCCTCTTTGCCGATGATCTCCAGCAGCTTTTGCTTGATCGCTTCCCAGGCCACTTCTTCGCCGCCGGACGTGGTCGTGCCGCCGCCGAAGAAGCTCTTGAGCGCGTAGATGCCCCGGGGCGTTTGCACCCACTTGTCGTCCACCGCTCGGCTGACTGTCGTCACGTGAACATGCACGACGTCGGCGATTTGTTGCATCTTCAAAGGGTGGATGAACTCAGGCCCCTTGTCGAGGAACTCGGGCTGGCGTTCGATGATCGCCTTCGCCACCTTGAGCAGGGTGCTCCTTCTCTGTTCGATCGACTCGATCAGCCAGCGGGCCGCTTGGAGCTTCTTTTGGAGGAACTCGCGCGCGACGGGGTCGGCGTTCTTGTTCCGGAGCATCTTTTGATAGAGCCGCGAAATGCCCAGTTGGGGCGTGCGCTCGTCGGCCAGCCGGACTTGGTAGACGCCGTGTTCGTCAGGCTCCACGATCAAGTCGGGCACCACGTATTGGGCGTTGTTCGAGCCGAATCGGGCGCCTGGACGGGGATCAAGGCGCTTGAGCTGCTGGATCGCGTCCTTGATCGTCTCCAGGTCGTAACCCGTCTTGCGTTGGATCGAGGGAAGGCGGTTTTGCTGAAGGTCGTCGAGGTGGTTCGTGAGCAGGGTGCGCAGGACGTCGGCCCTGGGGGTCTCCGGCGTGATTTGCAGGAGCAGGCATTCCTGGAGGGAACGGGCGGCGACACCCGGCGGGTCCAGCTTTTGGACCATCGCCAGGGCCGTCTCGGCTTGCTCCAAGGTCGCCGGCACGCCGCAGTCGCGGACCACTTCGGCCAGGTCCAGGTGGAGGAAACCGTGATCGTCCAGGTTGTGAATGATGTAGTCGGCCAGGGCGTGCTCGGTGTCGTCGCTGTCCAGGAAGCCGAGTTGGTCGGCCAGGTGGTCGTGCAGCGATGGCGGACGCGAAGCCATGTTCTGCATCGCGTCGTGCTTGCGGTCGGCCTCTTCCAACGCGGCGGCCCGACTGGGGCGATGGGCGTCGGCGTAGGTCTCGGCCCAGTCCTCGGCCAACTCCGGGAATTCGTCCACCGGCCCGGGGTCGGCCTCGCTCGGGGCGCCTGGGCCTTCGCTATCGATGTCCATGTCGGCGGGGGCCGACTCCCGCAATTCCAGCACCGGGTTTTCGATCAGTTCTTGGTCGATGCGTTCTTGGAGCGCGAGCAGCGGTAGTTGGAGGATCTGCATCGCCTGGATCATGCGCGGCGCCATGCGGAGCCGCATGTCGGTCCGCATGTGTTGAGACGTGTCGAGCCGCATCACGCAGTCCCCGTCCAGCGAGCGTCGAACCGGAAAGGCCCGTCGGGCCGAGAGGTCATTGATAGCATATACGATGCCAGGGCCATCGTGTCGTGGTCAGAATGGTTGTCGTCCCGAAAGGGCGTCGGCCAGCATCTCTTTGTTGGCGAACTCCAACGCGCCCCCCGAAGCGAGGCCCCGGGCCAGCCGGGTGAGCGCAACACCCGTGGCCGTCAATCGCTCCGACACGAGCAACGCGGTCCCGTCTCCCTCGAGGTTCGGGTTGGTGGCCAAGATCACTTCGCGGACCGTGCCGGAACGGACCCGCGCGGCCAGGGCCTCAATGGTCAGTTGGTCGGGGCCGACCCCTTGTAAGGGAGACAATCGACCGAGCAGGACATGGTAAACACCTCGGAAGGTCCCTGCGCGTTCCAGGGCCATCAGGTCGCGGGGCTGCTCCACGACGCACACGATCCCCTTGTCGCGCCTCGGGTCGCGGCAGACTGCGCATTCTGCCTGCTCTGCTTCCGCCAGATGAAAGCATGTTACGCAGTGGTGGATGCGTTCCCGCGCGGCGCGGATCGCCTCGGCGAGTGCGAGGGCCTCCTCGGGCGGGCATTTGACCAGGTGGTGGGCCAATCGTTCGGCCGACTTGGCGCCGATGCCTGGAAGTCGTCCCAGCGCGGCGACCAGACGGTCGATCGTGCTGGTCATGGACGAGGACGCGTCGCCATCCATCGCGTGGTCCTCAGTTCTCAAGGCGTGTCGGGTTTGCCGAAGAGGTCGCCCAGGCCGGGCAGCGAAAGGCCCCCAGTCGCCGATCGGAGCGATTCGGCGGCCGCTTCTCGGGCCTTGGCCAAGGCTTGATTGACGGCGGCCGTGACGAGGTCTTCGAGAAGCTCGACGTCGCCGTCGGCCACCGTTTTGGGGTCGATGCGCACGCCGAGGACTTCCATCCGGCCGTTGGCCCGCGCCGTGACGGCGCCGCCGCCCACGGCGGCCTCGACCTTCACCTGACCGAGCGACTCGGTGGCGCGTTCCATCGATTCGCGGAGCTTGCCCGCGTTTCGCATCAACTCGCCGAGATTTCCAAAATTGAACATACTCTTCCTCGATCTCGGTGGGAGTGGCGCCGTTCAAGCCTCTGGGCCCGGCGACCCTTCGGCCTCCACACGCACGGGACGCGCTTCGAAGAGTTCGACGATCTTCTGGATGAACGGGTCGTCGAGCGACTCTTCGGGTCGGGGTTGCGGCGGAGCGTTGTTCTCGGAAGTCGGCCGATCGATCCGCAAGGTGATTGGTCGTCCCAGGAGCGTCTTCAAGACCGATTCGAGGCGGGCCCGCGACTCGGGCGCGTCGAAACGGTCGGCGACCCAATTGTATCCGGACTCGACCCCCACGGCCAATTCATCAGGGGCCGAAACGGCCAGCGGTCGAAGCCACTTGGCCAATCCAGCGAGGTCGCGGTCCAAATGCTGAGGGACGAGGGACCAGATCGCCTCAACGGCGTCCAAGCGCAACGGGAGTGTGGGGCCTTCGGGCGTCGCGCGCGCGGGTCGCGCTGCGGGCGGCGCGGGTGTTGGTCGAGGCTCGGGCGGCGCCTCCTTCAGCTTCCCTTCAGGCTTTTTTTTTTCGGGCGCCGGCGCGGGAGGTGGCGGGGGAGTCGCGCGGGGTGCTGAAGCAATCGGCGTCCCCGCTTCGAGCGCCGAGAGGCGGGAAATCAATTCGGACAGTTCGACGAACGACTCCAGGCGGGCGACCCGGCAGAGGGCCAGCTCCACGATCAAGCGGCCGTGGGGACTGCCTCTCAATCGGCCGCGGGCCTGGTCCAGCACCTGCATCGCGGCGAGAAGCGCATCCAGGCCCCATGTCTTGGCCAGGGCCTCGACGCGGGGCCGCTGCGTGGGTGTCGCGGCGAGCGGTTCGACCTCCACGGCCCCGGCGCCGAGCACCAGGGCATCGCGCAAATAATCGAGGGCCCCGCCCAGCATGTCGGCCGGTTGCACACCTCCGGCGACGGCCCGGTCGAGTTGCGTCAATGCGGCGGCGGCGTCGCGCGCGGCGAGGGCGTCGAGGAGGTCCAGGACGCGCTCATCGGCGGCCACGCCCAGGATGCGGTGCACGTCGTCGCTGGACACCCGCTTGTCGCCGCTGGAGAGGAGTTGCTCCAGGAGCGACTGCGCGTCGCGCATCGAGCCGGCGGCGCGCCGCGCGATCGTGCGTAGGGCGACGTCGTCGGCCGAAACGCCTTCGCGTTGGCAGATCGCGGAGAGGGTATGGGCGATCGCGTCGGGACCGATCGGCGCGAGTTCGAAGCGTTGGCAACGAGAGAGGACGGTGATGGGGACCTTGTGGGCCTCGGTCGTGGCGAAGAGGAACTTGACGTGTTCGGGCGGCTCTTCCAGCGTCTTCAACAGGGCGTTGAAGGCTTGGGTGGAGAGCATGTGGACTTCGTCGATGTAATAGATCTTGAATCGCGAGCGGCTGGGCCGGAGGCCGGCGTTTTGTCGGAGTTCGCGCACGGCCTCGACGCCGTTGTTGCTGGCCCCGTCGATTTCGATCACGTCGACGTCTTGGCCGCTGGTGATCGCCTGGCAGATGTCGCATTCCTGACAGGGGTGGAGGGTGGGCCCCTTCACGCAGTTCAGGCACTTGGCGAAGATGCGCGCCAGCGACGTCTTGCCCACTCCGCGGGTGCCGCAGAAGAGGTAGGCGTGGGCGACCCGCTTGAGTTGGATCGCGTTGCGCAGGGCCTCGACGACATGGTCTTGGCCGACGACTTCCTCGAAGCGTTGCGGGCGGTAGCGGCGCGCGACGACCGTGTAGCCGTCTTCGGCGGCCCTGCCGGTCTTCGTCGGCGGAGCTGGGGTCGTGGTCAAGGTCGCCGGCACGGTTCGCGGCCTCTTGGGTTCGCCCCGGAAAGAACTCGGCCCCCGGCGAGGAGGTCCTCAAGGCCGGGGGCCGGAGTGGACCGGGGAGGCGCTCCCGGACACATGAAGGCGATGCTTATGGCTGCTGCGTTCCCGCCCTGACCAGGTTCACAAGCCCCCATTGCCCGGGTCCCCCCCGGTCCACTCCGACCCCCGCCTCGCTTGGGGCCTCTTTGGAGGAGATGCAGCTTAAGCGAACGAGTCGGGCCGGGCAAGGGGACTCGACTTATCGCGCTCGAAGGAGAACGTGTTGATCGAAACGGGAAAACCATCGATGTTCAAGTGGACGTCGCCAGGATCGTTCTTGGGACCCGCGCTCGCGAGTTTCCCGGCCCAAGGCACCGTGCCGGGGAACTGGGTGAGGTCGTAGGCCGGCACGTTGGAGACGAACCAGGCCGACGGGTCGGTGGCTGGGCCCGAGAGGCCTCCGTCATGTTGGGATGCGGGAAGGAGGCTTGTTTGTCGTTGGGGTATGTGACGACTAGCTTCAACGTCTGTCCCGCCAGCTTGGGGCCTGGCGCCACGTAAGCGTCGGCAGTGGAGACCACGCCGGAGGACGTCCGGTCCTGGAAGAACTCCATCCGCCAGCGGTTGTTCGTGTCGATGCCCGCGACCCCACCGTAAGACCACTGTTCGGGGGACACGCCGTCGGGGCCCACGTTCTCGGGACCAGAAAGACGGTCGTCAGTCTCAGCCCGCGATCACGGGCCCTGGCGACGTCTCCCGCGGACGCTGCGCGGAAAGAGCCCCTCCTGATCGAGCCCACCTTCGGCCGAGAACGGGACCTCACGGAAGGGGCCTTCGAAGGCCAAGTCGGGACCAGCCTCCACGTCCGCCGCCAGCGCGGGCGAGACCCAGATTCGATCCAGTTCCAACGTGTTCGGGATGATGACCATGCGAACGTCTTCAGGCCGAAGCCGCCAGCTCGTCTCGCAGGCGACCCGAAAGACGTCCCGGTCGGTGGGCAGCGTGATGGGTATCCGC
This sequence comes from uncultured Isosphaeraceae bacterium, assembly GCA_937858365.1. Taxonomy (GTDB): domain Bacteria; phylum Planctomycetota; class Planctomycetia; order Isosphaerales; family Isosphaeraceae; genus CALLYK01. Next base: position 37,517 of record CALLYK010000307.1, read on the forward strand.
GCGCGCTCCAAGAAACACGAAGTCAGCACGTTGATCCGAAAAGGCGTCGGGTCCATCTGGGCCACCAGACGCTCCGTAGTCAGGTCGGCGAAGCCCACGCCCACGATGTTCCCGTGACTTTCCGCCGAAACGTCGAGCACCGCCAAGCGCGTCACCTTGGGCCGCTCGAAGTCCTCCTGGGTCTCCACCATCAAGCGGCCGATCACGTTGGGGTCCATCCCGGCGCCCGAGTAGTTCTTCCCCAGTTCCCCCACGATCAAGACGTCGATTTGATCGAACGGCAAGCGGCCCATGATGGATCGCGCCCGTTCCAGCAGTCGCGGCTCCACTTCCAGGATCGTCTCGGGCGTGAGGGCCGTGATCTCGGCGGGCTGGTCCTCGGCGTTCTCGAGGATCGCCAGACCCAACGCGAACTTGGTCTTCTCCAGCAGGATGCGGCCGACCGCCGGCAGGACCTCCTTCATCCCGCGCAGGCCGAGCTTGTGGACCTGTTCGGCCCCGTCGCGTTTGCCCAGACCGATCACCAACATCTTCAAGACGCCCGACTCGTGCCGCGCCCGAAAATCGGTATGGGGCTTGACCCGATTGAGCAAGACGATGCCGTCGGCCTCGTGCGCGTTGCGGTCGAAGTAAACCGGCAGGCCGATGGGACTCGTCCCCAGGACCACCGTTTCCATTTCGGTCCGTAGCTCGACGCCCATCGACTCGGGCGTGATGCCGTAATGAGAAAGCAGCTCGCGCTGGCCTTCGGCCGTGGCCCCGCCGTGACTGCCCATCGCGGCGACCAGGAAGGGGCGAAAGCCCATATCTTTGAGGGCGTCCACCGCGGCGCGGGCGACTTCCGCGATGCACTGGATGCCGCGACTGCCCACGCCAACCGCGATCCTCCCGCCAGGCTTGACTCGTCGCGGCAAGTCGCTCTCCAGGACGAGCCGCTGGACCGTCCCCGCGACGTCGGCGAGGCGCGGCACGGAGCAGCGTTGATGGACCGGGGCGATGGTCGGACAGATCGAAGCGAGGGGTTCCATGTGAAGACCCAAGGCGGTTTGACGAGGTCACGATGGCCCATCGTGGTCGGCGATCACGCACCGAATCAAGGTTCTAAGGAAAAACGATGACACCGGCCATGCCAAGGAGGGAGGCCATGGTCACGCTGACCGGCCGGGCGTCGTGCGACTCCAGGCGCCGGATTCCCGATTCGTCGAGCCATTTGTTCCGCGGGTCTTGGCCGATGCTCTCAAGGCCGGCCGGCGTGGGCCGGGCGACGAATAGCTCCATCCGATAGGAGGTCAAGATGCCGGCGCTACCGGAGACGGCCCGATATTCGAGGTGATGCGCCGGGTCTGGTGAGACCGGGCAATCCATTGGTCCCAGTCCCAGTTCCTCGTCAATCTCGCGGACGACGCAATCGTGAAACGACTCCCCTTCATGACGGTGTCCGCCGACGAAGAAAAAAGCCCTCCACTTCTCGTTCCATTGGGCGAGCCATTCCCGCTTGCCACCGATCGAGCGCTCGATGAGGGCGATGCCTCCTTCCGAGTGGCGCGATGGACCGGAAAGGACGCTGGACGGGACCAGGTTGATCACGGCGTTTCGCACGGCCTTCAGGGTCGGCGAGATCATGGGTGGGCCGCCGTTCAGTTCGCTCGCGCCGAGCCATTGGAATCGCTTGCCACGTCGGGTCAGGGCCAATTCCAGCGGACCTCCTGGTCGGTGGAGGTCGATGTCGGAAATCAAGACCTCGCAAATGTGGAAACGGTACGACCGCTCGCGTTGGAATCGGCCGCTGAAATGAACGTCGGTGACATCGCCGCGTAACGTCGCCTTGACGGGGCCGCGATAGCCGAGGTCGGCCCGGACGGTCCTCACGGCCACGCCTTCCGGCTTGATTTCGGCCTTCACGCGCGAACACGGGAAGAAGAGGCCGCCGTAATTGGTGTTTTCGATCAGCAAGTATTCCGGTCCATGGTCCCCCGCGCGAGCCACCACCGCGAGGACCGCCTCTTGGTTGTCCACGAAGTCGCGCGTGAGGTCGGGGGTGGACCAGGTTAAGTCGTTTCGTCTTATGATTTCATCATAAGAGAGAAACATGGGCTGATTGCCGTTCCAGACGGGAGCGGCGGCCAGGTCGAGCGCTTGCTTCGGTTCGACCGTGTGGATCCAGTATTCGAAAGCGGTGGGCTCCCGGGTGCTCCCCGAAACACCCGAGCAGCCCATGTAGTCAAGCTCCGCGGACGCGGCCTTGGGGAAGCGGCATCCCAGGTCCTCTTCAACCGCCGCGATCGCGGCCGGACCGAAGGCGTCCCCCTGGTCGGGTGCGGGCCTCATCGGGAAGGCGTAGCCGCCCCACCTCGGGTTGAACGTCACAAGAAATCGACCGCCTTCGTCTTGAACGATCGCCACGATCACTCTTTTCTCACGCATGGATTCGCTCCCGTCTCGCTATGGGAACACCGAGTCGCTCAGATCGACTCATCGAGCGAGGCCGTCTTTCCGGCTGCGTCATGGGCGTACCAGATGATGATAACACGAAGGCCGCATGGCCCTGCTGGAACGAAACGGAAATGGCCATTGATTATGGGAATTTCGCAACAACAAGACGGAGGGCCCCAAGGTGAGTCGTACTCTGGGAGAGGTCCGCGGACCGCGCCGCTACGGTTCGAGTGCGCGACCGACGGCCGTCCAGAGGTCCTTCCAGCGTTCTCGTTCGTCTTCGGGTAGCCGCCCGAGGGCCTCGGGGTCGCGGACGCCGGCCAGGTCGGTGTCCGCTTGCCAGTGGTTCAAGGTCTGTGCGACTGTGCCCTTTTCGCTCGGTCGCGCTTCCAGGTGTCCCATCCACGCGGCCAGTTCCTCCTTCAGCCAAGTCAACGCACGAGACCGCAATTCGGACCTGGTCGCGTCGTTCGGCGGGTCGTCCTTCCCCTGGCCGGCCGCGGCCAGTGCGGCGGCGCAGGCGGCGTCGTAGCGAATCTGGGCGCGTCGGTCTTCTCCCAGCTTGGGATCGTCCTGAAGGGCCTCGTTCCAGAGCCGCGCGGCCGAAACAAAGCGTGCGGTGTCATAGGCATGGCGGGCCAGGGCTACCCGCTCGGCCTTGTCCTTTGTGGGCCCGCCTTTCAAGACCTCGTCAAGGCGGGCGCCCAGGGCCACGCGCCGCGGGTCGGACGATTGAAGCTCTTCGAGTCCTCGTTCCGCCCAATCCGCCTGCTCGTCGTCGCCGAGTGACTTCGCCGCGTCCCTGTAGTTGGTGAGGTGGTTCTTGAGGAACTGGCGATAGACGGGGTTTCTCGGGTTCGCGGCCAAGGCGGAGCGCTGATGACTGATCGCCTCGCGCAGGCCATCAAGGGCCTCCTCGAGCCGCTTCGCGTCCAGGTGTAGTGTCGCGAGGTTGTTCAGGACCGCGCCGAGATCGCTGGCGAATTCGGAGGAATCGGGACGTTCCCGCGCCAAGCGTTCACGGATCGCGCGAGCGCGCTCGTAGGACTCGATCGCATCGGTCGCTCGCCCCAGGTCCTGAAAGAGGACGCCGATGTTGGTATGGCTTGCCGCCACGTCCGATTGGAGTTGGAGTGCCTTCGGATTGTCCCGCGCGATTCGCTCTCGGACTTCTCGGGCCCGATCGAGGGCCTTCAGGGCCTCGTCGGTCCACCCCTTCGCCCTGAGCAGCAAGCCGATGTTGTTATGGGTCAGGGCGAGGTCGCTCTGGAAGCGGATCACGGAGGGGGCCTGTTGGGCCACCTCCTCGCTCACTTCGATAGCTCGTTGATAGGACTCGAGCGCGCCGGACGGATCGCCCGTGATTTCAAGGAGCCTGCCGATGTTGTGATGACTCAGTGCCACGTCGCTTCGGCGATGGAGGTCGGACGGGGCCTCGCGGGCCGCATCTTCGCGGACGGCGAGCGCGCGCCGATGTGACTCTAGGGCTTCCGCCTTCCTCCCGAGTTGGCCCAGGAGAATACCGATGTTGTTGAGGGAGTTGCCCAGGTCGGTCCGAGACTCGTCGACGACGCCGTCGCGAACCAGGTCCTCCTGAATCGACCGAGCGGCCTCGTATTCGGCCAGGGCCTGGTCCCAATGGTCCATGCGTTCGTGTTTCACGCCGAGGGCGTTATGACTGCGGGCCAGAGCGCGGCGGAAGTCCGCGTTGGCCGGGTGGTCGCGCACCAGACCTTCGCGCAGGTCGCGCGCCCGCTCGAATTCCGCCATCGCCTCGGTCGGATTGCCGGTTTGCTCGAGCAGCCAACCGATGTTGTGCCGGCACCACGCCAGGTCGCTCAGGTACTCGAGGACCCCGGGCGCCTCTTGCGTGAGTCGCTCCAAGACCTCCAGGGCCTCACGATAGGCTTGGAGCGAGTCCTCCTTGTCGCCGATCTGATCACTCAGCCTGCCGAGGTCGAACGCGGCGTCGGCCAAGCGCTTGAGCGCCTCGGGTCGAGTGTCGCTTTCCGCTCGCAGACGTTCGCGCAGACCGCGGAAGAAGACCAGCGGTTCCTTCAAGAGCGTCTTGCGAAGGGGCGCCAAGGTCGGACTTCCCTGGAGTACGGCGTTGTTCGCGACGGCCTCACGGAACTTCTTCACGGCGTTGATCGCGTCGGTCTCGTTGTCCTCGGCGCGTTTTCGCTGTTTCTCCAGGTTCGTATTGGCCGCGATGAGTTCGGTGTTCTTGCGGTCGAGGTCGTTGCGGGCCTTCGTTTGGACGGTCGAGACCACCCCTAGACCGATCAGGGTCGCGATGCCGGCCGCGGCCGCGCCTGTCACGCTCGTACGGTGTCTGGTGAGCCACCGCGTCAAGGTGCGCGTCCACGGCTCGCGATACGCGTCGACGCGCTCGTCGGCCAGCCAGCGTTCGAGGTCCTCCGCGAGGGACCGAGCGGTCGCGTAGCGGTCCTCGGGGCGCAATGCCAGCGCCTTCAGGCAGATCGCCTCCAGGGCGCGGTCGAGTTTCGGCTGCGAGGCCCGAGGCAGTTCGACCTCGCCCCGACGCACTTTCTCGACGACTTCGAGCGCAGTCGTCCCACGCACCGGGGCGCGACCCGTGAGGATCGCGAAAAGCGTGGCGCCCAGACTGTAGACGTCGCTCGCCGGCCCGATTTCCCCGCCGCTCGCTTGCTCCGGGCTCATGAAGGCGGGCGTGCCGATCACCTGACCGGCCAGCGTGGGTGTCGAGCCCTCGCCGGACGGGGACATGGGCACGATCGGGCAGAGCCGGATGGACCTCGGGGCGTCCGGCGCCGCCTCGCCCAGTGGTTTGGCCAGTCCCCAATCGACGACCAGGCTTTCGCCGTAGTCCCCCAGCATGATGTTGGCCGGCTTGAGGTCGCGATGGACGACCCGCCTCGCGTGGGCGTATTCGATCGCGTAGCAGACGCTGAGAAAGCGACGGAGAAGGCCCGCCAAGGCCAGCGAACGAGCGGCTGGACTCAAGTCGGTTCGCGCATGGAATTGATCGATCGCCTCCTTGAGGCTCTTGCCGCGGATGAACCGCATCGCGTAATAGGGGCGGCCGTCGGACCGCTTGCCGAGGCTGTAAACAGGCACGATCCCAGGGTGTTCGAGTTGCCCGGTGACTTCCGCCTCCACGAGGAAGCGGTTGCGGCTTTCGTCATCGTCGGCTTGCTCGGCCCGGATTTCCTTGAGGGCCACCTCGCGGTTCAATTCCGTGTCGATCGCCACGAACACTTCACCCAAGCCACCGCGCGCATGGGCGTGGACGATCCGAAAGCGGCCGTCTCTGGGCGGCGCCATCGGCTCGGTCGGAAGCTTCGCATTCGCATTCGCGTGTGGATCGGATGCGTTCTGAAACGACGCGGTCGACTCCGGGTCGGCGAGCAACTCGTCGATCAGAGTCCCTTCTCCGGGGAACCGCGAGAGGTACTCCGCGGCGATGGGGGCCTCTCCACGAGCGGCACGGTATTCGAGTTCGAGGGCGAGCAGCTCGCGGAGGAGGCGGGAACGGTCCGCCTCGGAAACGTCCCGGAGGAGCGGCTCGATCGCGGGGCGACAGCCGGCGAGCCAGTCGGCCTCGAACGCGTCGCAGAGGGCGACGATCCGATGCAGCCGAGTGAGGCTGCCCGGTCCCCGCTTCGCTTCCGGCGTGTTCATGCCTCGTCCGCCTCGCGACTCAGCCAGGTCCGACGAATCAACTCCAGTTTGTTGGCGACCGTGCGCAGCGAGCAGCCAAGTCGGTCGCGCACTTCCTCGTTGGTGTAGCCTTCGAGCTTCCACTGCGCAATCTGGCGCAACGTGCCGTCCGGCAGGACGTCCAGGAGGTGCTGATACTGCTCGGCGGCCTGGAGGGCGAATTCCGGGGTCGGCTCCGAGCCGATCACGTCGTCGATGCCGCCGCTCACCTGCGCGCCGTCGGCCGCGAGGAGGTCGGTCTCACGGATGACGGTCCCGCCGCCGCGCTTCTCTTGCCGTTCGCGTCGGACCTGGTTCGAGGCCTTCCGCGCGGTGATCACTACCAGAAGTCGCCACAGGTCGTCACGGTCCTGGAGTTTGGGGAATCGTCCCGACAAGGCCCCAGCACACAGGGCCCGAAAGGCGCTCAGGGCCACGTCTTCCTCGTCGGTCATCGCCCCGCTCTTGTGCCGCATCTTGGTCCTGGCCAGGCCGAGCAATCGGGAGTAGTAACGCTCCCACAAGGGCTGCGCGGCGGCCGGGTCGCCGGATTTGAGGAGCCCGATCCAATGCGTGTCGGACTCAAGACTCGGTGGCTCGTTCATGGGGTGGCCCCGGGGGGGTGGGGTAACCAAGCCGCGGGCGGGCCTTCGCCGTCCGGACCCGCGGAGGCACGATGATAAGCGACCGTCGCCGAAAAATCTCCCGCGGGGTTGCACGGTCCTTGCGCGAACGGTGAGAAACACCGCGAGGCGACGGAATCGGAAGCCCCCGCGCCATGGGAGCTCGACCAATCCGAAGTCTCCTCTCTGGACCAGTGACACGCGAGCTTTGGAGGAGACGATCCATGACGTTCTCGCTTTTCCATCGGTGGCCGAGTCTTTCCCGAGGTCTTGACCGTGGGAGTCACGGAACGCGCTTGCGTCCGAGACGCCGAGCGATGTCCCTGACCCGCCTGGAGGACCTGGAAGGGCGGCAACTGCTCTCGGGCGGGATCGGGACGGCCCAAACCGTGGGACCACAGGCGGCGCTGGCGATCGTCGAGGGCCTCTCGCCGGCTAACGGCGCCCTGCGCGCGGCCGCGCTACCCACCGCCGTCCAAGTCGCCAATGCCATCGGGGGCGTCGCGCGGGGAGAACTGATCAACGCGCTCACGGGCGTCAGCTACTCGGGGTCGGACAATTGGGGCAACCAGATCAAGACCCCGTTCGGCAAGAAGAACCACGGGACTTGGACCCGATACGACGGTGCGCCGAGCAACCTGAACGAGACGATTGTCTTCACCGTGAGTAACGCGAAGGTCAAGAAGACAACGCTCACGTTCGACGTGTTCGTGAAGGTCCAAGTGCGGGTGAACGCGGAAGTCCGCATCTACAACCGAGGCGTGCGTCTCCTGGAGGTTTCGGGGAGTGGTCGCCAGGACGTCGAGGGGCGCTTCAGCTTCGCGATCACGCGGACCTCCCGGACGGCGCTCAACCTGACGACGACCCGGTCGGACGTTCAACTGAAACGTCTGGAACTCGACCGAATCGGGCACCTCGGGGGTGAGGCGGCCCGACTCGTCGGCGACACCATCACCGGGGCTGTGCGCAAGTGGAAGCCGAACATCATCCAGGACGTGCAGTCGCGGGCCAACGACAGCGTCGTCAACACCGTCCAGGGCGATGTCGACGTCAAGAAATTGGTCCTGAAGGCGCTCGGCGCCTAACCGCGGCGCGAAGAAAAGAAGGTCAATTCCAGTTTTCAAACGGACTCGCCTCGTCGCCTCGCCGTCCAGGGGTGACGGGGCTTCTTTCCCGAGGGGACAGTTGGCTCGGAAGACCTCGGGGCCAGTCCCCATCTGGAAACCGCCGGGTGGGCGGCCGAGGTCCGGGCCCTCTACGGCACGCCCGTGAGGCCCTCACCGGCCGGAAGCCGCTGAACTTCGCGATCGCCAAGGTCACGGTGATCCAACTCCGCTATGCGCTCGCGAAGGGCCGCGAAGTCCCCGTGGGCACGCTGGACAAGGGAGTCAGCTCGCCGCTCATTGAGAATCACGTGTACGCGGTCTCGGCCATGTCGGTGAGCGGTGTCGTCACATTACGGGACCCCTGGGAAGTCGACGGACGCTGCCGTGCCGCCGATGGCATGAACTACGGTGTCTTGACCGTCGATTGGAAGACCTTCCAGAAGAACATGGACGATGTGGTGATCGGCTGAGTCGAACACTCGCGAAAGCGTTGAGGAAGGCCCCGCCGCGCGGCGACTCCGAACACAAGGTGGCGCGCGGTCGGGGCCTTTCGCGTTTCGGTCTCACCAAGGAAAAGCCCGTCCAGAAAAAAAAGAGGACCGCCCTTGCACGACCTCTCCGGAAACCGTGAGAGACACAACGCGACGAGGCCCGACCGGGCGCAAACCCGGCGGACCAGTCTGAATCAACACATCGCTTCCAAGGAGATCACCATGTTCGCATACTTGAAAGACCGTCTGACTCGGGACCACCAGGCGAAAGCCCCGAGGCCCACTTCTCGAAGGCGCGCACGACTGGCCTTCGAAGCGCTCGAAAAGCGAGAAGTGCTCGCCACGGGACTCGTGGGGCTGACCCCATTCGTTCCGGTCCTCCATCGCGGCGTTCTGACCATCGTGGGCGATAGCGGCAGTAATACGATCGACGTGACCAAGTCCAACAACAAGGTCGTTTTTCAGGGAACCTCGTTCGACGCCAATTCGGTCTTCCGCATCGTCATCGCGGGCGAGAAAGGAAACGACACGATTCGGGTCAGCGAGTCGATCAACGTCCCGACGATCATTTACGGTGGTCCCGGCGACGACACGATCCTCGGCGGCGGTGGCAAGGACGAGATCTACGGTGGCAGCGGCCGAGACACCATCAACGGCCGGGCCGGCAACGACACCATGTACACAGGGGCTGGCAACGACGTCGTCGATGGCGGCATCGGCAACAACACGGTAAACGACGCGTCGGCGGGCGACCGGATCACCCGGGCCGACTCATTCATCCACGACGATTCCACTCTCTTGGGACTCAGCGGCTTCGAGGGTGATGTGGCGAACGAGGTGTTCCGGCTGGTCAACAAGGAGCGGACGAGTCGCGGGATCGCCAAACTAAGAAGAAACGCAGCGCTCGACTTCGTCGCCGACAGTTACACGCATACCCTGCGCGACCTGGGCGTCGAAATTGGCCAGGGTATCAGCCACGCCGTGTCCGGGCACTTCAAACCGACCCTCACCTCGCGCCTCGACGCGAACCTGCTGAACTACAACGCCTGGGCCGAAAACAACGCGTTCGTGGGCGGGGGCTCGTCCCTGAGCGCGGTCGCCTTGGCGAAGCGGGCGATGGACCTTTGGATGAACTCGAGCGGGCATCGTGCCAACATCCTCTCCACCAACGTCACGCACTTCGGCATCGGCCTCCAAGGTACGAACTCCAGCGGCTTCTACCTGACCCAGGAGTTCGCCGCGCTTGTTTGACCTCCTTGTCCTGAAGGGGGACGTCCCTCGAACGGGGCCCTTCGCTTGGAGACCTCGGCCCTCAAAGCCGTCCCGACTTTCGCTCCGAGTCGATCGCTCGCTCGATGCGTCGGTCGGGCACCAGCCAGATGGCCGCCACGAGGACGTAAATCAGGCACGAGGCCCAAGGCGCCAGAAAGGCCAAAGGGATTGCGCCTGCGTAAAAGGCGAGAGACACCAAACCCTTCCGGTCGCGGCCGACCGCCCCGGCCAGGACCGAATCGGGCCCCTGCGAGGCGATCAAGGCGCGCGAGAGCAGATAATACGAGACCCCGGACAGAAGCAAGACGGCGCCGTAAATCGCCACCGGCCAGGGCGCGAAGTGGGTCGCGCCCATCCAGCCGGTCATGAGCGGCACGAGGGAAAGGAAGAACAGAAGCAGCATGTTCGCCCACAAGACGAGCCCGTTCACATGCCGCACCGCCTGGAGCAAATGGTGATGGTTGTTCCAGTAGATGCCCAGGAAGAAGAAGCTCATCACATAACTTGTGAGGGACGGCGCCAGAGGCGCCAAGGCGGCTGGGTCCTGTCCCTGAGGGACCTTCAGTTCCAGGACCATGATCGTGATGATGATCGCCAGCACGCCGTCACTGAACGCTTCCAGTCGCCCCTTGCTCATCGGGTCGCCGAAAACGGAGGTCCGAAGGCCGGCGCATAAACCCCGATCGGCGGCGATTCCGGCCCGCGCACCGTGTAGGGCGCAGGGAACGTGTTGTAGTTCGAGCCCCCCAGGAAATAGCCGGGCACCGTGTATGGAGGACGGTTCGGCTGAAGGGCCCCATTCAGGTAGTACCAGTTCAAGGCCGTGACATACGGGGCGTAGCCATAGCCGTAGCCGGCCCCATAGGGAGAAGAAAAGGCCGTGTACAAACGAGGGACGCCAAACGAGGGGACGCCGTAACTCGTGCCGAAGGAACCGGGGGGCTGATAGTAAGGCCCCGACCCGTTGGCTACGAGAGGCGCCGCCGTCGAGACCACCGGCGCCGGTGTTTGGGCCCCCGCGACCGTCGCCATCATACCCGCCAAGACGCACCCCAGCGCCACCCTCTCGACCCGTCGGCGCATCGTCCCCTCCCTTTCTTTCGCGGAAAAAAAGTGCCGGACCGACCATCGCACGCAAATCTACCCCACGATCCGGCACGCCGCGTCCAAAGCGATCGGGGACCTCACCATCGGCGGTAGTAAAAGGCCCCGGTGGGTTGCACCACATTCACGGTGGGCCCGTATCCGTACATCGGCGCCACCAAAGGATACCGATAAGCGGCGACCGGATAAGCATACGCGTTGACCGGCGGATACACGTAAGGACGTGGGTAAGCCACCGGAGCGGGCGCCACGTAGCGATAAGCATAAGTGGGGTACACGTAGGCCGGAGATGCGTATCCATAGGGATAAGGCGACCCCACGCTCACACCCGGCGCTCCCACCTGCACGTATTGCCCGCTCGCGCGCTCGGCCATGGCACCCAACAGGAAGAGGCCGACCAAAGACCCGATGAGATGTTGCATCGCACTCGCTCCCTCCGCCGCGCCCAATCTGACGGGCCCGCCGGCCCTCCCGGCATCGTCCCCGCCATCGGCGCAACCACTTTCCATCCTACGGCGGGAGCACCAGCCTTGACGGACATTTTGGTTATCCAAAATTGAAATCTCCATAAACGAAAATCGCCCTTGTGGGTGCCGTGATCGCGTGCTAGGATCGATGGAGAGTTTGTGTTGTGAGCCATTTGGGGCCCGCCCATGGTGACGCAGAACGGCACGAGGCGCTCGTTGGACGAGGTCCACGGGACGGTGGATGTGCGTCAGCGGAATCCTCTGCGGCGGCTTTTCGCGTTTCTGGGTCCGGCCTATCTGGTGAGTGTCGGCTATATGGACCCAGGAAACTGGGCGACCGACCTGGAGGGGGGAGCGCACTTCGGGCCCGCCCTGCTTTGGGTCCTCTTGATGTCGAACCTGATGGCGGTCCTTTTGCAGACCCTATCGGCCAGGCTCGGCGTGGTGACGGGTTACGACCTGGCCCAGGCGTGTCGCGCCGAGTACTCACGGCCCATCAACACGGTCCTTTGGCTCCTCACCGAGGTGGCGATCGCGGCCACCGACCTCGCCGAAGTGCTGGGCACGATCATCGCCCTGAAGCTCCTCTTCGGCCTCGACATGCTCATCGGCTGTTTAATCACCGCTTTTGATACATTCTTGTTATTGTATATCCAGAAACTGGGCATTCGCAAGATTGAAGGGGTGATCTTGGGGTTGGTGGCGACGATCGGCTTGTGCTTCTTGCTTCAGATCCTCTTGGCGCGGCCAGACCCGGTCGCGTTGGCGGTTGGGTTTGTGCCGAGTTTGCCTCCCGGTTCGCTCTTCGTGGCGATCGGCATCTTGGGGGCGACGGTGATGCCCCACAACTTGTATCTGCATTCGGCCCTCGTGCAGTCGCGGCGGATCGGTCCCGACCTGGCGAGCAAGGCGGCGGCCTGTCGCTTCAACCTGATCGATTCGGCCCTTGCCTTGAACGCGGCCTTCTTCGTCAACGCGGCGATCCTCATTGTGAGTTCGTCGGTATTCCACGAGCGAGGGATCGCGGTCGAGGGGATCGAGAAGGCCCACGAGCTCCTGCCGGAGTTCCTCCAATTCCGCATTCCCTACCTTGGTCCGGCGGCCCCGCTCCTCTTCGGGATCGCCCTGCTCTGCGCGGGGCAGAGTTCCACGCTCACGGGCACTTTGGCTGGACAGATCGTCATGGAAGGCTATTTGCACTTGCGGATTGCGCCCTGGTTGAGGCGCCTTATCACACGGCTGCTCGCTTTGGTGCCGGCCGTGGTCGTGATCGCGGTGGTCGGGGAGAGTTCAACGCAGGGGCTTCTGGTACTCAGTCAGGTCATTCTGAGTCTTCAGCTTTCGTTCGCGGTCGTGCCACTGATCCATTTCACGTCGAACCGACGAAACATGGGTGTCTTCACCAATCCGTGGTGGGTCCAGGCCCTCGCCTGGATGACCGCGGCGGTCATTGTCGGATTGAACGCGCACCTGGTGCTCGACAACGTCACCGACTGGATCTCTCAGGCGGCCGAGTCGGGTCTGAGCGTGGGTCCGTTGCCGCTTTCCTGGCTCGTCGCGGCGTCTTTGTACATGGTGGTCGCGGCGGTCGCGGGCTTGCTGCTGTGGGTGACGATCAAACCGTGGGTCCAGCCGTCGCCGGCTTGGAAACCCCCAGCTCCCGACTTGACGCTCGATTGGGCTGGGGCCTTGCGACCCAGGCCAATTCATGCCATCGGCGTGGCCCTTGAGCATAGTCCGGTGGACGTTGAGATCTTGAATCGGGCCCTCGGTTTGGCCCGTCCAGGCGAGACCCGGTTCGTGGTCCTGCACGTTTCCGACACGCCCATGACCGGCGTTTACGGCGACGACACGGCCGACCGCCACACCGAGTCGGACCGCCATTACCTTGAGGACGTGGTCTCGTCCCTGGGCGTACTTGGTTACGAGGCCCGTTCCGCCTTGTTGTTCGGCACCGATCGCGCCGGCCGCTTGGTGGCCGAGTTGAAGCGATCGCCGGTCGACCTGCTCGTCGTCGGCTCACACGGTCACGGCATGGTCCGCGACCTGCTCCTGGGCCAGACCGTGGACAGCCTGCGCCACGGGTTGAGCATTCCGATGCTCATCGCGCGACCCGGCCCGGAAATGCCGGTCAAAGCGTGAACGACAATCTCCGGCGGTATTCGCTCGCGAGGGCCGAATCTTCGGGCAACAGGGCGAATATCGCCAGCATGAGCTTGCGGGCCTCTTCACCAGTTGCCTTGCGGTCTTCCTCGACCAGCGCGAGGCACAATTCCAGGGCCTCTTGGTTCTGATTCGCGGCGGCCAGGGCCTCGGCGAGTTGGAAGCGGGCTTGGAAGTCGTTCGGGTTCGCGGCGACCAAAGCGCGACATTGGGCCACGTCCCCCGCTTCGGCTGCCCCTTCTTTCAGGACGAGCTGTGACTTGATCCGCTCGGCTTCCGAATTGAGGGGCCCGCGCCGTTCCAGATGGGCCAGGACGGTTTCGGCGTCGGCGAACCTGCCTTGCGCCACGAGGATCCGGGCCAGTCCCGTTTGTGCCTTCTCGTCGTTGGGCGAAAGCTCGATGGCCGCGCGGTACTTGGCCTCGGCCTTGGTGGCGTCCGTCGGTTCGAGCCCCTTTCCTTCCAGGACAAGTTGCTCAACAGGCGTGGGCATGATCCTGTCGAGAAAAAGGGCGACTTCCTCAGGCGGCAGCGCCCCCATGAAGCCGTCCACCACTTGGCCGTCCTTGAGGGCGAAAACGGTCGGCAGCGAGCGCACGCCGAAGGCGGCGGCCATGCCGGGGTTGGCCTCCGTGTCCACCTTCACTAAAACGAACTTGCCCCCTCGCTTCCGGGCCTCCTCTTCCAGGACGGGTCCAAGGCGTTTGCAAGGGGCGCACCAGGCGGCCCAAAAATCGACCACGACCGGCACGTCCATCGAGCGGTCGATGACGTCGTGTTCGAACGTGGCTTCGGTGGTCTCGACGACGTGCGGGTTGGTTGTACTCATGGCCCTATTGTATGACACATGGGGTCGGGGTGAAACTCCATGCGGAGAATGACAAAGGAGCCCAGCCGTGCGGCGACTCGCGTGGTGGACCCTGGTGGCCGTGGCGCTTCAAGCGACCTTCGCCGGGGTCGCGACGACTTCCCTGTTCTTTCACCCGATCGTTGCTTCCGCCCAGCGTGTTTTCGGTGGTTCGGTGGGTGTGGAGTCGGTCCTTTTCGACGTCCGCACGTATGAAAGCTACGGAAGGGACATCTGGGACGGGCTTGTCCCCTACATCCAGATCGTCATCGAGTACCCGATCGGGGCCCTACCGCTGTTCCTCGTCCCCGCCGCGGCGCCTGCCGGTGTCTTGCCGTTTCGTCTGGGGTTCGCGCTGGAGATGATGGCATTCCAAGCGGCGACCTTGGCATTTCTCGTCGCGCGCGTGTCGGTCCGCGAAGGGGAACGTCAGGCTCGTTCGAGGCTGGTCTGGTCCACGGCCTTGCTCGCGGCGCTTGGCCCCTTGCCCATCGCCCGGTACGACCTGGCCCCGGCTTTTCTCGCCTTCGCGGCGACGTGTGTGTGGTCCCAGCGCGGGCCCTTGGCGGGACTGCTCGCCGGCTTAGGGACCATGGTGAAGCTCTTTCCGGGCGTGGTGGTCGTCCCGCTCGCCGTGCGCGAGGGCCTTGGCTCGTGGCGGGCCCTCCTTTCGTGTGTCGTGACGGTGATCGGGATGCTGGCGCTCTGGCACATCACGGGCGACATTCCAACGGCGCTTCGTTACCACACGGAGCGTGGCCTGGAAATCGAGTCCGTAGCCGCAAGCGGTTTGATGCTGATCGGTAAAATCGCGGGTTGGAAAATGGACCGGACCTTCGACCATAGTTCGGAGGTCTTGCACGCTCCTGCTGCCGAAACGTTGGCCCTGATTGGCCCGTGGGCCCAGATCACCCTGGTGGGCCTGGCCGCGGCGCGGGCCCGACGGGGCGACGTATTCCGATCGGCCGGCGCGGCCATCCTCGGGTTCGTCCTGGGAGGGAAGGTCTTCTCACCACAGTACCTTCTCTGGGTCTTACCGTTCGTACTCGCTGTCGCCGGTCGAACAGGGTCCTGGTCGCGCAGGCTGACACTCCTGGCTTGCGGCTTGACCTTCCTGGTTTATCCTTGGTCGTTCATCGGCCTGACGCTATTCCATCCCCTGGCATTGGCTCTTCTGGCGGCGCGGAACCTGACGCTGATCGCCCTGTACCTGACGCTCCTTTACGGCCCGGAAGACGAGGCGAGACCATGAAGGCGGTGGTGATCGTGGGACGAGGCGGGGTCGAATCGCTCGAAGTGCGGGACGTGCCCAAGCCCGTCCCGCTCGGTGGGGAGTTGCTCGTCCGCGTCCGGGCGTGCGGGACGAACCGGGCCGACCTGATGCAGGCGCGCGGCCACTATCCGGCGCCCCCAGGGGCGCCCGCCGACATTCCCGGACTCGAATTCGCCGGAGAGGTCGCCGAAGTGGGACCGGGCTGTGTCGAAGGGCGCGAGCTGGGCGAACGGGTCTTCGGGATCGTCTCGGGCGGCGGCTTGGCCGAGTACGTCACGGTCCCAGAGCGCATGGCCGTGACGATTCCGCCGAACCTCGACTTTGACCAAGCGGCGTGCGTCCCCGAGGCGTTCCTCACGGCCCACGACGCCCTCATGACCCAGGGGCTCGCCGTGCCGGGTCAACGCGTGCTCATCCACGCGGCCGGAGGCGGGGTCGGCTCGGCGGCCGTGCAATTGGCCCACGCGATGGGCTGCCGGACGTTCGGCACGTCGCGGACGCCGGCCAAGCTCGAGGCCCTGCGAGATTTCGGACTTGACCACGGCATCGACACCCGAAGCGAGGACTTCGCGCAAGTCATCCACGACCGGACGAGCGGCGAAGGGGTGCATTTGGTCCTCGACCATATCGGCGGTCCCTTCCTGGCCGCGAACCTGGAAACGCTCGCGGTCAAGGGGCGCCTCGTGCTCATTGGCCTGCTCGCCGGTCCCAAAACGGACGTGAATCTCTTCACGTTCTTGCGCAAGAGGCTGACGATGGTCGGCACGACCTTGCGGGCTCGGCCGCTCGAAGAGAAAATCATGGCGACGCGACGATTCGCCGAATGCGTGGTGCCCTGGCTTGAGGGCGGCCTGGTCCGGCCGATCCTCGATCGGGTCTATCCGCTCGAGGAAGTGCGTGCGGCCGAAACGCGGCTGGAGGCCGACCTAGGCCTGGGCAAAATCGTGCTGCGCCCTTGATTTGCCCGAGGTACCGAGCAAGCGGCCGTCTTGGATTTCCAGGACGACGTCATCAGCGTTGATGAATCGTCGATCGTGGGTGACGACAACCAATGTGGCCTGCCGTTCGGCCTGTAGGCGTCTCAAGACGCGATAAATCTCGTCGCCAGTGCGGGAATCGAGTTCACCGGTCGGTTCGTCGGCCAGGACGAGCACCGGGTCTTTCACCAGGGCACGGCAGATCGCGACGCGCTGCTGTTCGCCGCCGGAGAGTTGATTGGGTCGATGTTCCAGGCGATCGCCGAGGCCGACGTCGGTGAGGAGTTCGGTCGCTCGGGCCCGAAGCTGGGGCGTCACGCCGCGCGGCATGAACGAGACCAAGACGTTCTCGACCGCCGTGAGGTTGTTGATCAGGTTGAACGATTGAAAAATGAAGCCGATCTTTTCGCGTCGATAGGTGTTGGCCTCGACCTCGCTCATCGTGGTGAGGTCCAGTCCATCGACAACGATCCGCCCCGAAGTGGGCCGATCCAGGGCCCCCATCAGGTACAAAAGGGTGCTCTTTCCCGAACCCGAAGGCCCCACGATGAACGCGGCGCGACCCTGACGGACCTCGCAGTTGACCCCGCGCAGGGCGTGGACCTCGCGTTGGCCGTTTCGGAAGGACTTGTGGACGTTCTCGACGATGATCATGCCGATTCCTTCGTCATACGTGAACGTTATCTCGCCCCGAGTCGGATCGCGGCCATCGGGACCAGTCTTGAGGCCTTCCAGGCTGGGTAGAGACCTCCGAGTGTGCCCATGATGATGGAGAGGAGGAGGCCCCTCGTGGCGTTGAATGGGCTGATGAAGAGTGAGAGACCTGTCGAGTCGATGAGTGGGTTGACGATTACCGTGAAGACCAGCGCCAAGGCGAAACCGATCAGACCCGCCAGAAGGCCCAGGTAGGCGCTTTCAGCCGTGACCAAAGTCAGGAGGTTGGAACGCGACCAGCCGAGCGTCCTCAGGACGCCGAATTCGGCGAAACGCTCCGTCGTGCTCATCAGCATCGTGTTCACGATCCCGACCACGCCGACCACCAAGGCCAGGGCCACCGTGGCCAGGAGGAACTTGTCGAGCTGGTTCATCAGGTGGCCGAAGTTCGACATGATCTCGCTCGCGCCGCGGGAGTCGGCCGTGGGGAGCGTCTGCTCGATCACTTCGCCGAGCTCGTCGTTGTGCGCGGGGTCGTCCCCTTCGACGTAGAAGGTTGAGACCGTTTCCTTGGGCACGTTCGTGATGCGCCTCACCGTATCGATGTCCATGACGATCACGACGTCGAGGATCATCGAGCCCGTCTCGTAGATGCCGATGATGTCGAACAACTCACCCGCGATGTCGAGCTGGTCGCCGACTTTACGCGGTTGGTTGGTCTCCGGGTTCGGGTTGTCGCGCGCGATCTTCCGGCTGATGACGATCTTGTTCGAGCCCTCATCGCCGGGTTCGAGGAAGCGCCCCTCCTTCATGGCCCTGGGGAAGACGGCGCTCTTGATGCCGATGTGTTTGCGGATGTCCTGACCGGCCAGCACGGGATGGTCGAAGATGTTGGAGACCAGTTGCTGGGTCTCGTCCATTTTGCCCGGGGTCGAGTCCGGAGACTGGTTTTTCCGCTTGATCCGATCGGCGATCTTCTTGGCAGCCAGCTTGCTCACGTTCCCGGAGATGGTCTTGTTCTCGACCGAGGGGGCGACTTGCCAGACCTCTGGGGCGACCCGCGCCACGCCGGGGATCGCGCGGATCCTCTCTTCCATCTCGGCCGGGAGTTGACTGAAGACGGGGCTGGGTGTCCCCTCGCGGAGGATGATCACGCCTTGGACCTGGCTCAGGGTGTCACCGACCAGGTTTTTCAGGCCGTCCGAGAGGCTTGTGAGACCGAGCACACCCAGAATCGGGATCGAGAGTCCAACCAGCGCCAAGACGGTGCGCAGGGGGCGAGTGAGCAGGTTCCGCCAGGCGAAGGTCCACATGGGTCGCTCTGTTTCTCAAAGGTCCCGCGCCCGGGGCTGTCCTCGACTCGTCGGGCCTCGCGGGTCGAAGGGGATTATAGGACCTTCGGCGAAACAGCCAAGATGGATTGGATGGCGATGCCCACCTTCAGGCGCCGCTTTCGCCTTCGGTCGGTGTGGGCGACGGTTCGGGTGCAGGCGGCGGCTCGCTGGGCGGCGCGGCCTGCTCCGTTGGGGGCGGCGCTCCTTCTTGCGGTTCCTCTCCAGTTTCTCTCGCTTGCCAAAGCTGTTTCAGTTGCCCGAAAGTGCGGAGGGGTTCGGCCCCCTTCAGGGCGTCTTTGGAGAGTGGCGGTGGGGCGACGGGCTTTTTGGGTTTCGGGTGCGGGGTGGCCTCGGTCTTGGATGCGTCGGGGGCCGGCTTGGGCGGCATGGGCCGCCCGCCGCCCGGTCGGCCGCCTCCTGGTCGTCCGCCATAGCCACGACCTTGCTGTTGCGCCCGTTGGGGCGGACCTGGAATACGGAGCCTTTGGGCAGGTGGCGGGGGCGTTGCGGGGGTTGGCGGGGCGTCGGCCGAGGGTTGAGGGCGGGGACCCTGCTGTCCTTGACCTTGCCTTGGTCCTTGACCTTGGGGACCGGGGCCGCGATCGCGGCGCGGTGGTCTCTGTCCCTGTCCTTGCTGGGGCCCTCTGTCGCCGCCTTGTTGGCCGCGATCTCCCTGAGGACGCCCGGGTTCCCGGCGTGGTCCGCCGCCGGTCCGCGAGCGCTCCGAGCCGGGCTTGACCATAGTCAAGGAGACCCGCTTGCGCTCTTGGTCCACGCCCATGACCCAGACCGAGACCACGTCACCCACACTTACGACGTCGTGCGGGCTCTTGATGTAACGATTTGCGAGTTGGCTGATGTGGACCAGGCCCGAGTCTTTCAGGCCGATGTCGACGAATGCACCGAAATCGACGACGTTGAGGACCGTGCCCTTGAGTTCCATCCCGGCGGAGAGGTCTTCCAGCTTGAGCACGCCGCGCTTGAAGATCGGCTTGGGCAGGTCTTCGCGCGGGTCGCGATCGGGCCGGGCCAGGGCCTGGAAGATGTCGTCCAGAGTGGGGATGCCGATGCCCAACTCCGTCGCCAGCGCCTGGAGGTCCACGGCGTTCATCTGGTCGTGAAGGGCTGGCATCTGGTCCTTGTGGTTGATCACGTCGGGGGTGAACCCGAGTTTCTCCAGCGCCTTGGTGGCGGCCTCGTAGCTTTCAGGGTGGACCCAGGTCCGGTCGAGCGGGTTGGCCGCCTCGGGGATCTTGAGGAAGCCGGCCGATTGCGTGTAGGTCGCCGGGCCGATGCCTTCGACTTCGAGGATTTGCTCGCGACTCGTGAAGGGCCCCTTCTCCTTGCGGCGATCGACGATCCGCCGGGCCGTGAGTTGATTCAAGCCTGAGACATGGCGCAGGAGGGGCACGCTCGCGGTGTTCAGGTCCACACCCACGAAATTGACGCAACTCTCAATGACGCCTTCCAGCGACTCCTTGAGCTGCTTGGGGTTCACGTCATGCTGGTAAAGGCCCACGCCGATGTTCTGGGGCTCGATCTTGACGAGTTCGGAAAGTGGGTCCTGAAGGCGTCGGCCGATGGAGACCGTGCCCCGCGTGGTGGGGTCGAGGTCGTTGAACTCTTCCCGACCGATCGGACTGGTGGAGTAGACACTTGCCCCGGCCTCGTTGACGATCACGTAGGCAAGCTTCGCGACCTGAGCGTCGGACGCGTGGGGCGCGGGGGGCGGCGGGGGCAACTTGGGCTTGGGGGGCTTGGGTGGCCTTGGTTCCCGATGGTGTTTGGGCTGTTTGAGTTCGCGCGCGGGCTTTGGCGCGGCCTCGGCGGTGGGGGCCGCTTCGGACGTCGAGCCAGGTTCGGTGGGGCCGGCCGCTTCCGCGGTGACGACTGGGGGCGCTTCCTCGACGCTCGAAGCGGCCTCGGTGGGTGATTCGACCGCGACTTCAGGCTCGATCGCTGGTTCGGTCGTTGTGGCCTCGGCGACGGGCGCTCCCTCCGCGGGGGGTTCCGGGCTGGCCTGCCCCGACGATTCGGTCTCGTTGGTTTCTGGGGTTGGTGGCGATGGGACTTCCGACGCGGGGGGCTCGGGACCCGGGCCTTGTTCGCTCCCCTCACCCGATTCCGGAGCGCCGCCGCGAATCGGCGGGAGACGATCGAACTCGTTCATCCAACGAGCCCCGGGCGCATGTGACCCTCCGGAGACGGGGGGCAGGGCCTCCGGTTCCGGTGAAGGTCCTTCGGCGGTCGGGTTGCCGTCGCCGTTGTTCACGGGGGCCTCGGACTCGGGTTCGGTGGTCGGGGCCTCGACCGCTTCGGGGCTCGGGGCCTGCTCGCTGGTTTCGGCCGTGTGCACCTGGTTGCCGTCGCCGCTTGGCTCGGGGGCTTCGGCGGTCGTGGCCTCGATCGTGGTCTCAGCGGGGGCTGGGGGGACGTAGCCGGGCAGTGAGGTCGCCTCGGGGTTTTCGTGGAAGTAGGTGCCTTCGGTGATGACCTCGGCGACGAGTTCCTCGGTCTCGCGGCAGGCGGTGCCGTTCCCGATCGCCACGACGTTCACCTGGTGCTTGGCGACCAGGTCTTTGATCGCCTGTTTGGCCTCGTAACGTCGCGACTGGGGTTGGTGCGGGTAAATGATTGTGTGTTCAAGGAGTTGACCGTGGGGGTCGATCACGGCCACCTTGCAGCCCGTCCGGAAGCCGGGGTCGATGGCCAAGACCACTTGCTTCAGGATCGGTGGTTGAAGCAGCAGGCTCCGGAGGTTCCGGGCGAATACCTCAACGGCGTGGCGTTCGGCCATTTCGGTGAGGTCGCGGCGCACCTCGCGCTCGAGGCTGGGCAGGAGCAGCCGATCGAGCGCGTCGACCGCTGCCTGCTGGAGGAACTCGCCGTGGGGGCGGCCTTCCAGGCCCAGGGGCCCGAAGACCGCCTTTTCCAATTCCGCGCGGTCCGACTCCATCTTGACCTTCAGCGGGCCTTCCTTGTCGCCCCGATTGATCGCCAGGACGCGATGGGGCGGTACTTGCGCGATGGGTTCGGAGTAGGCGAAGTAATCGCGGTACTCGAGCCCCTGTCCTTCCGGCAGGTCTTCGGCCTTGGTCGTCAAAACTCTCCCGGTGCGCCAGAGGGCCCGACGGGCTAGGTCGCGAACGACCGCGTTTTCGCCGATGTACTCGGCCAAGATATGGCCGACCCCGGTCAGGACCTGATCGGTCGTTTCCAGCCCCTTCTCGGGGTTGAGCAACTCGACGGCGGCAGCCTGTAGGTCGGTGAGGTCGTCCTCGCCGTTCCAGACCCTGAGCGCCAACGGTTCGAGGCCCTTGTCCCGCGCCTCCGACGCCTTCGTCTTCTTCTTGGGCTTGTAGGGAAGGTAGAGGTCTTCGAGGCGCTTGGGGTTGTCGGCGGCCCGGATCGCGGCGGCCAAGTCGTCGGTGAGTTTCCCTTGCGTCTCGATCGACTTGAGGATCGTCTCTTTCCGTTCGACCAGTTCGCGCAGCCGCGTGACCCTGCCCTGGATTTCCCGGATCAGGACTTCACCCAGGTTCCCCGTGCGCTCCTTCCGGTAGCGCGTGATGAACGGGACCGTATTGTCCTCGTCGAGCAACTGGACGACGGCCTCGACCTGGACGCGCCGGATCTGCAAATCTTGGGCGATCCGGCCCAGATCGATGGGAATCGGGCTGTCCATGAGACGATCCATCCGAGGGGTTGTCGGCGGCACCACGGCGAGGAATGGTCCTCAGCCGGGCGCAAGCAGTCTAGGAAGGGCCGGGCCAGCGCATGGAGCAGCCCGGTGGGCAAACGGAGATGGCAGTTTAGACCCGTCGCCGCGCGGATGTCAAGACGCATCAAGTGCTTCCAAACGGCAACTTGGTCCTGGCGACTTCCCCCACGTCCGCGACGACCCGAACAGCGGCCCAACGATCTCCCGGCGCGCGTCCCCTTGGGAACGCGGCGTGTCGGCGACCTACAGGACTGGGCCGCGGTCGACGGGACACGACGACCCGCTCGGCACAGCCGCGTGGGGTAAGCGGGTCACGGCCCTGGCCGGGAGAATGGACCTTTCAAGATAATTAGGTCCTGCGTCAGCACACTGAGGAGGAGCAAGGCGCGTTGGTCACCGGGGGATCGTTCGTCGCGATCTCATAAGTAGAAAATTCGGATATGATCGATGTCCTCGGATTTGTGATCGCGCGGGGGGTCTCAGCCCCCTGGTCGGGGAAGGCGTCTTCTGCTAGGAATGAGCATTTCCGTCCCACTTCGTCCGCGCCGCCATCTCAGGCGTTTGGCGGCGGAGGGGGACCGGCGCGGGAAGAGAAGTCGGCCAGTGACGACCGAACAACTGGTCGGACAATACGGCTACCTGGGCATCATCCTGCTCCTGGTCTTGGGCGGCCTGGGGCTGCCCGTACCGGAGGAGGCCCCTGTTGTCCTTGCGGCCATCCTCACCAAAAACGAGCGGATGCACCCCATCTTGGCTTTTGGATCGTGCCTCGTGGGGGTGCTCCTGGGCGACTTCGTCGTCTATGGCCTGGGTTATTACTATGGCGAGCGCGTCTTGAGCTTCCGCCTCACCCGGCAGTTCCTCACGAGGGCCCGCGAAGAACAGCTCAAGGGCTACTTCCTGCGGCACGGGTTCAAGATCTTGATCGTGGGGCGGTTCGCGGTCGGCTTTCGCACGGCGGCCTACCTGACGGCCGGCATTCTCCGTTTACCCGCCATGAAACTCCTAGCGATCGACCTGGTGGCCGCGACCTTGAGCACGACCCTCATGTTCGCGCTCGGCTACATCTTCGCCCACCAGATCGAGGCCGTCTGGAAGGGTGCGCAACACTGGGTCGTCGCGATCGCGGCCGTACTCATCGCCGGCTTCGTGCTCTATCGGTATGTCCAGGGACGCCGCAAAGCGGGTCGAGCGGTCGGCCCGAAGATCCTCGTCAGCCCCGATCTGCCCCTGCCGCCCGATGACCTCGCCGTCCGCAAGGCCCTTTCGACCTCCGGTCTCCATCCCGCCGTGGTCGTTGACGTGAACACCCACTCAGAACCAACTCTTAACCCACCGCCTCTCGACCCGGCCCCTCCTCCAACACCTCCCATCCAGACGCCTGCGGAAGCCCAGGGGTCTTGAAGGCGATCTTGCCTCAAGATGACGGCGGTCTTCTGATCAAACGTGAAGTTTCGGTTGTCCAAAAAAAAGAATTGAAGTTGGCAACGACCGCGTCTATACTCTCCCAAGAGGATTGTTCTTGAGAGGATGAATCATGGTGCGACGGCGCGAAGGCTTCACATTGATCGAGCTTTTGGTGGTCATCGCGATCATTGGCGTTTTGATCGGGTTGTTGTTACCGGCGGTCCAGCAGGCGCGCGAGGCCGCTCGACGCGTCCAATGCGTGAACAACCTCAAGCAAATTGGCCTGGCCTTGCACGCCTATCACGACGCCAAAGGGCAGTTTCCGGCCTCGTATCAAGTCCTCTGGGGCGGCAACGCGATCCAAGGGCCGGTCAACCCCGACTCGGGCGACGCGGGGCCCGGTTGGGCCTGGCTGATGCAACTCTTGCCCGAACTCGAGCAGGGGCCCCTTTACGCCTCGTTCAACACGACCCTCCCATGTTGGAGGCCCGCGAACTCGACCTCCGCGAAGACTTCACTGGCTGTCTTCCTTTGCCCCTCGGCAAGTGACCCATCTCGCGACTTCGCGCTCCAGGACCAGGCCGGTCAGACCCTCGCCAGGTTCGGTCGGGCCCACTACGTCGCCAACGCTGGTCAATCCAACCTCTGGGACCAGCCGATCGCCGACCTCTCAACGATTGCCAACGGCCCTCTCTTCCGCAACGGGCGAACGAACATCGCGAACGTCACCGACGGCCTGAGCCAAACCGTTTTCGCGGGCGAGCATAGTCCCTTCCTCAGCGACAAGACGTGGGTCGGCGTAGTGCCTGGCGCACTTGTCTGTTCGTCGCCGCGGTTCACGGCCCCGCATTACCGGTGTGACTACGCCGCGGCCCTGGTGAACGTCCATACGGGCCCTTCCCCCAATGAACACCCGCCGGTGATCCACTCCCCCAACGCCCCCTTCGGCCACGTCGACCAAATGTGGGCCGAACACCCAGGCGGCGGCGACGTCTTGCTCGGCGACGGCTCTGTCCGGTTCGTGAAGGACCGGATCAATCAAGCGGTTTGGGTCGCCTTGAACACGAGTCGCGGCGGTGAGGTCATCAGCTCGGATGCGTTTTGAATGAACATGAATTATCAGTTCAAACGAATTCTCATGACGTTGCCGGTCCTCTTCCTTTGGGTTGGCTGCGGCCCTCCCCAAGTGGAACACGAAGAGCGGCGCTTGGTCGAGTCGCTCCTCTCGGCCGTGTCCACGCGCAACCTCGCCTGGCTCGACGAGAACGTCGCGGCCATCGAAAAGCGACGCGCTGAAGGCACGCTCAGCGCAGCCGCATCCCGTTCGTTTGGCGAGATCATCGGCCTGGCGCGGGGCGGCCGGTGGGAGGAGGCGGAGTCGCGAGCCTTCGAACTGCGCGACGCCCAGCGTCCGACCGCGCGCGACCGCGAGGAAGCCGAGCGCCGCGAGGTCGCCCATCACGAGCCGATCACGCCCAAGACCCGGCCCAAGGGAAAGACCCGACTGACCCCTTGACCCGAGCGAGACCGCGCACGACCCTCGGTCCATTCCATCAACCGGGAGGACCGAACCATGCCGCGCCGTCTCGCCGCTTTGCTCGCCGCCGCCTTCGCCGTCACTCTGGCGGCACCCGCCGCGCCCCTCCAAGACGCCGACCGCATCGCCGTTCGCGACATGTCCGACATCAACTGGATGGCCTTTCGCGAAGTGGTCCCGAGCAAGATCACGACCGTGCTTCTGCCCACGGGTACGCTCGAGCCTCACGGTGTCGTGAACAATGGTGCCGACATCATCGCCCCCGTGGCCATCGCCAAGGCCATCGCTCGCGAAACGAACGCGATGATCGCCCCCGTCGTCCCTTATGGCATCACCGGCAGCATGGACGCCTACCCGGGCGCCTTCTCGATCTCCGAAGGGGCCTATCGGGCCTATTTGAAAGACGTTTTGTATGGACTCGTCAAATGTAAGTTTCAAACCATTGTGATCATCAATGGACATGGGGGCCCGCAGACGGCCGTACTGAACGACCTCGCTCGGGAGGTCGGTCAGGAAAAGGGCGTGCGCACGCTCGTGATCAACTGGTGGGGCCACTGCGCCGACGTGACCTTGGAGGTCTTCGGCGAAGATGGCGGACACGCCGGCTGGAACGAGACCGCGTTCATCCAGGCGATCGACCCCAACCTCGTCCACCCCGAACTCTACAAGCCCGAAATGGCCACGCCGAACCCCGGTCCGGGGACCTTTTCCGCGTACCCGGCACCGTCGTCGATCGGTCTGTACAAGGCCGGTCAGGGCCTACCCAAGTTCGACAAGGGCAAGGCCGACACCTACTTCAAAAAGGTGAACCGAAAAATGGCCCAACTCATCATCGAAATGCGCGCCAACTGGGACGCGGCAGGACTCTAGGCCAACACTCCCTCTCGATCTCGGGGACCGACGCCGCGCGAGACGTCGGTCCCAATCCGATTGGTCCCTTCCTCAATCATCGCCGCGCAGACTGTGGGTGAAGCGGTCGTCTGGGGTCGTCCGGTGACAGACGCTGCACTTGCCCAGCGGCGCAGCCTTGCCCTGCAACGCGATCGATTGCTGATTGTCGGGCGCCGTCACGGCCGGGACGACCGCGTGCGGGCTGCCGTGACAGGAGGCGCAGAGCACCCCGTGGTGTCCTCGCGAGACCTTAAACAGTTTGCCCGGCTCCTCGTAGTCGAAGCTCGGGTTTCGCTTCGAGTGGCACGAACCGCAAGTCGGCTCATCGACCCAGGCCGTGCGATTGGGGTTGCCCACGGTCGCCATCGCGAACTGCCAGTCCTGCCGGCGAGGCGGCGTGTTCCAGCCTGGTGAATGGCAATCGCCGCAGGTGATCCCCTTGGCCTTGTGGACGTCGCGCTGGCAGTCGGTCACCTTGCCCGGGTGGCAAGCGTAGCAAGCGTTCGCGGGCGCGTTCGGGTTGCCGCTGAGCAACGCCATGCGCGACGCGTGCGAGCCGTGCATCGCGCTCGACATCGACTTCACTCCCGGCACGCCAAGGGTGCCCAAGGCCGGGTCGGCGTGACAACTCGCACAGAGGACCGGTTTGTGATGTTGCAGGTCCGTTCCGTGCAGGCGGTCGTGGCGGATGAGGATGTCGGAGGCCACCGTCACGCCCGGCGTGTTGTGGCAGAGATCGCAACGGATTTCCCACGAGACCGGCACGACCGCCACGGTGCGAGCCTGGAGCGTGTTCCGCGCCGTGACGCTGATGTTGCTCAGCGCGTAGGCGTTGGTCGAACCGTCGTCTTGGATGGGAGTGATCGGGATGCCCGTGGCGGCCCAATCGCCGTTACCGGTCGTGTTCATGTTGCCGGACAGGCCGTTGCCGGTCAGGCCGACGTCGGGTTTCAAGGTCGCGCCGAAAAGGGCGTGGGCGTATTGCCAGAAGTCGGTTTTGGTGGATGACCTCGTGTTGCCCGGGACGTTGTAGGAGACGGTCACCCCGCTGGTGACGATCCGAGGCTCTTCACCGCGCGCGATCACTTGCGCGTGAAGGTTGTTGTAAGGGGGCAAGATGCAGATTTCGTTGAATCGATCGTTCATGCAGTGCATGCCCAGATCGTTGAAGCCGAGCACGACCATGGGCCCGAGATAGACCGGCTGCACGGCCGGCGCCTTCACGGGCCTTGTCGCGCTCTTCTTTTGGGACGGCTTGTCCGAGGCCCAGCCATCGGCCGCCCCCAACCCGAGCCAACCAACCAAGGGGATGGCCAGTAGCCCGGGCAGGGCCCATAAAGCGAGGCGCCCCCAGCGCGCAAGCGCGCCGGCGCGAGTTTGCGACGGTCTCATGGGACCACTCCTGACGAAGAGATAGGGTCAACCCCGACCCCAAACGCGGTCGTTCGCCGTGGATCGAAGCCGGGGAGAAAGGAGGGAGCGAGAGAACTTGAAGGCCGGCCGCCTTGGCCGAGATGCCCCGTGAAGGGCCCGTCCGTTCACCAGACGATCTGCTTGCCTGACATGAACTTCCTCAGACATGAAGACCCGTCGTGAGTCTCAGTCTTTTCTGAACATAGCCATCGGCGCTCGTCGGGTCAACTAGGCGCCGCCGGCCGTCCCTTGATCGCCGCGCGAGGGCCTGCGATCCTGGGTCGAGCGGCCCTGACGATCTTGGTGGCGACGATCGAACGGTCTCATGGAACAACTCGGCCTTCTGGAAGCGACCGTCCATCTCGACTTCGCCTACGACGTCGGCTACGAGATTGACCTGGACCGGGCCCGCGGCATTCTGCCCGGCGAATCGGGACCGTTGGCGCGACGTCGGCGCACCCCCGAATCGTTGCGCTATCGTCCCGCCCCAATGCGCCTCTCCCTCGATGGTTCCGGGGTGGCCTTACCCGGCGGCGTGGCGACGTGCGCCCCGCCCCGCGCCGAACTGGCCCTCTTCGATTTCGGCGCGCTCTCCCTTGCCATGCACTTCCCGCTCCGCGTCTCGGCCGAGGAACTGCGCCGACTCGCCGGCGAACTCGCCGACCCGGCCCCCCTGCACGCGGCGGCCCGACTCGTGCTGGCCCCCTGGCTCGAACGCATCAAGACCGTCGTCAATGGCTTCGATTTCAGCGAGATGAGCGAGGAGTACATCGTCTTTCAAGTGGCCGAAGTCCGCGACGACTGGCTCCCCGCCCACGCCGATTGGGTCGCCGGCCTTGTCCGCCTGGAGACCGACCCGCTCAGTCCGCCCGAGGTCCAAGAGGCTACCCGCCTGGCCCTCTCGTACACGGCTGGCGACCTCGTCGTGCTCGACTGGGCGGCCGGCTTCGTCGCCGATCGCGACTGCGAAGACATCCTCCAGGTGATCGAGTTCGCCAACGTCCAACTCCTCGAGTTCCGTCAGATCGACGACCGCCTTGATGATCGTCTCGAAGCGGCCTACCGCCAAATCCGAGCGCGCAAACATCGCAGTTGGGGCCGTTTTTGGGACCTTCCCAACGACGCCCTCGCCAACGTCCGAGAACTCGAAGTCGAAGCGACCAGCCTCTTCGAACGGGCCGACAACGCCTTGAAACTGATCGGCGACCAATACCTCTCAAGGGTCTTCGGCATGGCCTCGGCCCGGTTCCACCTCGACGAATGGCAGCAGTCGATCCACCGCAAGTTGAAGACGGTGGGCGACGTGTTCGACCTCCTGGTGCAACAAGCCGGCGTGCGTCGGACGGAGGTGCTGGAACTGGTCGTGATCGCCCTCATTGCCATCGAGATCATCACCGCGTTCGTGCGGCATTGAAGGTCATTTCTCTTCTCAAGGAGGCGACAGACCTTTCTCGCCCGCCTTCTCGTTTGTCTTTCCGGTCGGCGGCGCTTCGAGTTCCTCGAACGTCTCGAGCCCTTTTCTCAGGATGGGCAAGAGGTCGTCGAACCGAGTGGACTCGATCGTGTATTTGACTTCGATGTCGAGTCTACGGCCGCGAAAGCGATGCTCCAGGACGGTCATCGAGAAGGGGCCCCTGCGCGTCCGCACGATCGTTTCCAAAGTGGGTGACTCTCCGCGTTTCACGACCTCGCAGCGCAGCACCTCACAACCGGCGTCTTCACGCTTGAGGTCTTCGGGGAGCTTCTTCGCCATTTTTTCCCAATCGGGCGCGGGAGCTTCGCCAATCGGCCGAGCGAGGACGAGGACATTGTCGGACCAGATGCCGCGGGCGGGACCAACGCCGAAAAACCTGGCGACTTCGGCGGGCGCCAGCACGGGCCGCCACCCGTCGGGTAGCTCGATGACAAAGCGGTCCTTCTCATGGACCCAACGATTGCGGGGCTGGGGCCGTTCCGCGTCGATCGGGTCGCGTACCACGTCGATCTTGGGCGGGGTGAAACTCGCCAAGTCGATCAGGTCCCCCAAAACACCTCGTAACTTGGTGTGTGTCGGGTCGTCGACATTGAGTGTGAATGTGTACATTTGACGGTTCGCCACCACGCGAACGGTCACTTCGTGCCAGGTGCCCAGTTCGGGCGGCTGAAACTCGCGAACGGTGACAAGGCGTTCACCGCCCGGCGCGCGCACGACCTCATTCCTGACGAGTTTCCCGTTGAGGCGTCCGCGAGCGGCGTTGGCGTCGATGCGCGTCTTGTATTCTTCGAGGCCCTCAGGGGCCAGACCGATCTCGCAAGCGAAGGCGCCCGGCTGATCGGCGTCGGCTTGAGGAACCTTGGCCAAGACGACATACTCATCCCGCTCGCGAACGGTTACCACCCAATCCTCGGGCATGAAGAACGAGACCCCATAACGCGCCGAGTCCACCCGAGAATCCCGGTTCGCCGAAAGCCCAAGGCAAACGATCAAGGAAACTCCCAACTGCATCAACACAAAATCCCTCCTCTGATTGGTTATTTGTTATGAGTCATGAGTTGTTGTATTGGTCACGGGTTCTCGGTTGTGGGACCAAAGAGGCCGCATGTTCCGCGCCTCATGTCCAGGAGAAAGGCAAATGACCAATAAGCAAGAACTAATGACGGGTTTGGTCGCGGTCGCGGCGGTACCAGCTCCAGAGGAGGCGGATGGTGGTTTCTTGGAGGAGTTCTTGGGGGGCGTCGAAGGGGGGGACTTCGTCTCCCTTGGCTTCGCGCAGGGCCAGTGCCTCGGCCGTGACGTAGGCCTTGGGGGCCTTGGCGATCAGGTCGGTGAGAAGTAGCCGGAAGTTCTCGACCGCGGTCGTGTGCAGTCGGTCGCCCAGATAGGCGTAGTTCATCGCGTTTTCCACGATCCGAAAGGCCACGCGCGGGTCCGTCCGAACGATGTGTACTTCGCACACGGGCGGCCGTGGCTCTTGCCCGACTTTGGGCGCCCGTGGCGGCAGGCAGCCAGGGCGGTGCGTAAGGGCCCGCACACCCTCCATGAACGTCGGCGACCAGTCGATTGGCCCGGGCCCGTCCTCCGCTTCGATCCGACCAGCATGGATCAGTTCCACTTTGTCCCAAGGGACCCAGTGGATCGCCTCGCCGCGCAGGCCCGTGATCCGAAGCCCCTCGCTCAAACAAGACGCTTCGTGGACCGTGCGTGGCGGCGAGAGATTGGGCACGGAGTCGATCCGCCATGCCTCGGCCGGCACACCAAGTTCGAACAGGCCGTCGAGCAACTCGCGCGCTTCACCTTCGGCCAAAGGGCGCGCCCAGATCCCGGGCGTGCGAGCGACCCACTGGGCCGCGTCGGTCGGATGGTCGCCCGTCACCGAGCAGAGCAAGTCGCGCACCGCCTTCGGGTCCTCGGGCTCTTGAAAAACGACGATGCGATAGGTGTTGTCGGGCTTCGTCGCGGCCATCGTCGGTTGCCCTCCAGCGATCGGTAACGGCCTCGATTGTTGTATCAGGCTGGCGTTCGTCTCGCCATTGTCCCGGCTTCCTGCGATGATCCTAGGCGACAATCGCATTCAAGCCCAAGGTCGTACCACCATGCCCGACGCCCTGATCGGCCATAGCGGTTTCGTCGGCGGCAATTTGCTCCGCCAACGTACCTTTGACGCCCTCTTCCGTTCCAACGACATCGACCAAATCGCCGGTCGCGCTTTTGACACGATCGTTTGCGCTGGGGCCCCGGCCGAGAAATGGAAGGCCAACCGGGACCCCGAGGCCGATCGCGCCTCATTGAATCGATTGCGCGAGGCCCTCCAAGACGTGAAGGCCCGCCGCTTCGTCCTGATCTCGACCGTGGACGTGTTCGCCCGGCCTATCGAGGTCTATGAGGAAAGCCCAGTGGAGCACGAGGGCCTTCATGCGTATGGGCGACATCGACACGAACTGGAACGGTACATCGCGGGTCGCTTCGATTCCGCCTTGGTTGTCCGCTTGCCGGGACTCTTCGGTCCTGGTCTCAAAAAGAACGTAATATTTGATTTATTACATAACAATCAAATCGACAAGATTGATTCACGTGGAATTTTCCAATTCTACGGACTCGAAGACCTCTGGACGGACATCGAGACCGCATTGTCGGCGGGTCTGAAGCTGGTTCATTTGACGACCGAACCCGTCTCGGTGGCGGAGGTCGCGCGGTTGGCCTTCGACCGCGAGTTTCAAAACGAACCGGCCGGGGCGACACCGGCCCGATACGACTTCCGGACGAAACACGCGGCCAAGTTTGGACGAGAAGGGCCCTACCTCGCCGACAAGGCGGAAGTCCTGGAGGCGATCCGAAGGTTCGTGGTTGAGGTGAGGCGGCATGGGTGACGGATTCACCACGAAGGAACAAAGAACACAAAGAGGTCATAGGACCGAAACATCTCCTCCCTCTTCTTCGCCGTGTTCTCTGTGTCTTGG
>CALLYK010000308.1 GCA_937858365.1 uncultured Isosphaeraceae bacterium
CGTCGCCGACCTCGCCGGCGATTGGTTTCGCCGCCACCTCGGACCCTTGCGACAAGCCTAGGAAGTTCCGCCGACAATTGTTAAACTTGGCCCGATACCACTAGGAATCGAGCCATGAACAACCATCGACGCGAATTCCAGTCTCGCCTGTGTCTGACGCGCCGAGGCTTTGTGCAAGTGGGCTTCTCCGGTTTGCTGGGGATGACCTTGCCGGCCTTGCTTTCGGGGCGCGCCGCGGCGGCCCGTTCGGGCCGGGCGCGATCGGTCATTGTCATCCTTTTGAGCGGTGGACTGGGTCAGCATGATTCATTCGACCCCAAGCCCGACGCCCCCGACGGCGTGCGCGGCGAGTTCCAGCCGATACCCACCGCTGTCCCAGGTATCCACTTCTGCGAGCACTTGCCGGGGCTTGCCGCGCGGGCCGGTCGGCTCGCCGTCGTCCGCTCGATGTCGCATCGCGAGGGGAACCATCTGGTCGCCGTGCATCATGTCTTGACCGGAAAGCCGTCGGCGCCTCGGGGCGCGAGCGACCTCGATCGGGTGGCGTCGCGCGACGACTTCCCTTGTTACGGGGCCGTGCTCGACAAGGTCCGGCCGCGTGGCGACGGCGTGCCGAGCGGCGTGGCCCTGCCCTTGAAGCTCATCGAAGGGCCGCTCACCTGGCCTGGTCAGGACGCCGGCTTTCTCGGCCCGCGCCACGACCCGTGGCAACTCCGGCTCGACCCCAACAAGTTCGAGTCGCGCGACGACAGCCTCGCCTTGCCCGAGGGGCTTAATGCCGAGCGTCTACACCGGAGGCGGCATTTGCTCGGTCAGGCCGTCATCCCCACGCCCGAGGACTCGTTTCGCGACCAGCAAGACACGGCCCTGGCCATGCTTCGCGACGGCCGGGTCGGGCGGGCCCTCGACATCGAACGCGAAGACCCGCGTTTGGTTGATCGATATGGAAGACATCTCTTCGGCAAGTCGCTCTTGATGGCGCGACGCCTGGTGGAAGCGGGCGTGCCCATCGTCCAGGCCACGATGGGGATCGTCCAAACCTGGGACACCCACGTCGCCAACTTCCCGCGCCTCAAGGACAACCTCCTGCCCCCGCTCGATCGGGCCGTCTCGTCGCTCCTGGACGATTTGGAAACGCGGGGGCTGCTGGACGAGACACTTGTGGTGATGCTCGGCGAGTTCGGCCGGACTCCCCGAATTCACCCGCTCAATCCAGGAGACGTTCCGGGGCGCGACCACTGGCCGGCGGTCTTCTCGGCCGTCTTCGCGGGCGGGGGCGTGGTCGGCGGACAGGTCATCGGCAAGTCGGACAAGATCGGCGGCCATGCCGTGACCCAGACGTTTGGCCCGCCCGACCTGGCCGCGACTGTCTATCAGGCCCTGGGTGTCGACCCCGAGACCGAACTCCGCGATCGGCTCAATCGCCCCCTGAGGCTTTGTGAGGGCGACGTGATCGGCCCCCTCTACACGACCGCCGCAGTGTGAACCCTCGTTCTGTATTCGCTCCTTGGAGGCCACTCGCGTGTCGGAGATGGGAAAATACATATAGGAAAATCAGACATACATATATATTAAAACACGTTGGATTGCTTAGACAAAATTTTGTTTTGTGATGATTTTTCTCATGTCCCGTGAGGCTTGTCGAAACTTTTGAATGCCCCCTATCCAATCTCCTTCGAGATACCTGCCCGGGTTGGCCCCTTTTTACAACTCCAAAACGGGCGGAAGGCGGACCGCTTCTTGATCCACTTGACCGATATTCCCAAAGGGAATAATATCGCCGAGCCGATGAGATATTGGCGAACGATTTATTCCCGGCCGGCGTATACTCGATGTGGGACTTCGAGCCAACGGACGAGTTCGGTCGCCGCTACAAACGGTACGAGAAGAAACACCGACGCGAACTTCGCGCTGTCCTGGCCAATTTGGATGTCGTTCAAAAGGCACTGCGCTTGGGGGCCAACCCGCATAAGTTACCTTATGGATTTATTCATATTGAACAACGAGGTGTCATTGCGATCGATCAGAAGGGCGGCGGCAAGGACCTTGCCCAGACGAGGCTCTATGTTTTTCTGGATCGCGACAGTCGGGCGATCCATTTGATCACTTTGGGAGACAAGGCGAGCCAGAAGGCCGACATCAAGACCGCGTCCGATTACGTCGAGGGGCTGACCAGCCAAGAGAGGCAGGGCAATCATGGCCAGGAAGAAACACAAGAACATCGTGGATCTGGCGAAGGGCCTGGAGGAGGACCAGGCGTTCACCCGTGATCTCGCCTCTCACCTCGGCAAGAGAAGGCTCGTCCACAACCTGACCGCCATGAGGGCGGCCAAGGGCCTCACGCAGCAAGAGGTCGCGGCCAAGATGGGCTGTACCCAGGGACGGATCTCCAAAATGGAGACCTCCGAAGACTTGGAATTGACCTTTGCTTCGATCGTCCAATACGCTCAAGCGCTCGGCCTTCGCCTGGAAATTACGCTCACCAGCAAAGATGCGTCGGCCGTCGATCGAGTCAAGCACCATGCCTTCCGCATCAAGCGGGAGACAGATTTCCTCGCACGTCTCGCCCTCGCGGACGAGAAGATCGCAGACGGGGTCGCCCGGTTCTTCGACGAGGCGGCGTTTAACCTGCTCCACATGCTGCTAGATTCCGCGAAGAAGCTTCCCGAGCCTTCTGAAGAGCCCATGCCCACGGTCGAGGTTGACACCTGTGGCGTGGACGATCTCTACGAGACGAAGGAGGCGAGGGGCCGATCCTCGAAGCGATCCGCTCGGGTGGAATGACTTATGAGCATGCGCCAGCACTGGTGTTGGCTTCGGGACGCGTCTCTCCATGAGCACGCCGAAGTCAAGCCTGGAGACTGATCTTCGTGGTTCGCCTTGCGGGGCGAGGAGATTGAGCGACTCGAGGTTGACGCGTGTGTCCCCGACTCACTCGTCACTGCGAGTGGGGAGAGTTGAGCTTCTTCTTCCAGGATGCACTCGCCGCGGTTCTCGTGGTCGGGGCACCTTGTGTTCCTCGACGGGCTCGAGCGGACCTACCCGGAGGGTGGCCGCAGGTACTTGGCGGCGTTCGACCAGGTGGTAGGCCTCGACGTCGAATTAGGCGGTGCGACTGACTCAACTTGCTCGGTGGACGAGTCGAGGGACCAGGGCCGCGCTCCACGGTCCCGCGACGCTCCTCGTCAACTCGGCGGCGGGACCGATTTCTCTTTCTCGGGCGCGGGTGGCCTGGGGACAGGGATCGGTTGGCCGAGCGTGCCGTCGTCGGCCTTGGGCGCGGCCTTCTTGCCTTGCTGGCTGAGCTGCATCGAGAACTCCTTGATACGGCTCAGCCATTCCTCGGTCTGGTCGCCACCGACCATGTTGGGGGCCAGGCGCGCGTCGGGCACCGCGAAGGCGAACCGCTCGGGCGCGATGGTTGATCCGATTTTCACATTCTGATAGGTCAAAGTGACCGAACTGACCTGTTCCTGACGCGCCGGGTTGGCTTGCGGTTTGGTGTCGGCCTTCTTGGCCATCGCGCTGCCCGGGCCGACGCGGACCCGCCCCTTCATTTCCAGTCGATGGGGCCAACCGGTTTCCTGGCTGATGGTCAGGGCGACGATCGACGGGACGTAAGGCGGCAGGATGCCCGTTGGCGAACCTTGCGCGGGACCGCCCAGGGCGGCCTTGTCCTTCCAGGTGCCGCGCAGGACCCAAACGGGTTGGTCGTCGAGTGTGTCTTCGTCTTTCTGGTCGAACAGGACGGCCTTGCGCAAGCCGATCAGCAGGGCCTCGGGGCCGTGGATGCCGAACTGGCGGACAAGCTGCTCGCGCATTTCGGTCTCGAAGTTGGCGGCGTCGATGGCCTCCATGACCTTAGCGATGCCGAGTTTGCGGTAGTTCTGGGCCGCGGCGATGCGCTGAAAGTCGTAGAGGGTGGTGCCGTCGCAAACCTGGAGCATCGTGCCGTCGGCGTCGGCCAGGTCCTTGAGTTTGAGCTCCATCCGGACGCGGAGGCCTGGCCCTTTGAGGTAGGTCCCTTCGACGCGGAACTTCTGTCCGAGCATGATGACGTCTTGGCGGAGTTCCGCTTCGACTGACTCAATTTCCTTGACTTTGCCGATGGCGGCGTCGAGGAGGAGTTCCGCCTCGGTGGGCGGGTCATCTTTTTTGGTTTCGGCCCCCTTTGGTAACGAAGGGGGGGGTGTTTGGGGTAAGGCCGGCCCTTGCGCCCAGGCAAGCCAGGGAATCAGGGCGGAGATGACCAGGGTTGGGAGGAAGCGAATGACCGGCATGGTGGGGTGGTGCGGCATTTTCTCAAGGGTCCAGAAAGGCTTGCCCGATGTTATCGCTAGACGTTGGGGGCCGCAAGCCGGCCGGGTCGGGCGAGCGGCGGGGTCGGTTTCGAGCCACCTCGACGAGCGACGTCTCCGGCCTTGGGGCCACGACGATCCGGACCCGACCGAGTCCATCCCAGCCGACTGACGCATTCTCGCCGATGGGACCTTGCAGGACGAGGGGCCACCGGTCGAGGGCGGGAGGGAGCCTGAATGAATACGATGGGTGCGCTGATGCTGGCGGGGACCGCCATCATCGCCGGTTTCGACGATTTTGGCTATACCAAGCCAAGCGCCTACAAGCACTGGCTGCGTCCTCACGCCGTCCAGCATGGCCCGCCCCCTCCGGGCGGACCCATCATGGCGGGGGGCGTCCAGCAAGCTGGCCTGAACGGGATGAATCCCGGGGGCCGCCAGTTCGCCAACACCAAGAGCCAGGTTTATTTCGTGGACCCGCCGGGCATGAGGATCGGCTGGCAGACCAGCGCGGGCGGGCAGCCGATCTGGCTGAACTCCCAACTCAGCGCTCCGGCCCGCTACAACTTCACGCAGGGCTACGTCTATCGCCTCAAGCTGACCGACATTCCGGGTCGGCCCGGCCTGGCGCTTTACCCGAGCATTGAGGTGGCCCCGGGGACACCGGCCACCGACGCCTTCTTGACCCACAACCCGATCCCCTGCCAATTCACTGAGGAAGACTTCGACCAGGTCACGGCCGGTAACTTCGTGACCAAAGTCATCTACCTGCCCGACCCCAAGTACCAAGAACTGGCCATCGCCGGTGTCGAGACCCTGGTCTCCACCCGTCTTGAGCCGGGCGTCAACCCGATCCTCGAAGCCGATCGTCGCGGCACGATCCTCATGATCATCCGCGTCGGTGCGATCGACCTGGAGATGCCCGCCAACGGCAGCACGGGCCCAGTCGTCTCCAATCCCGTCGGGGCCCAACCTGGCGCCGGCACGATGCCAGGCACCGTGATGCCGCCGGGTAGCCTGCCTCCTGGCACGGCCCCGCTGACCCCGCCCGTCGCCCCTCCGGCCAACCCGGGTTTCCCCGAGGGCGCGCCCCTCGATGTTCCCCCGGTCTCCCCCGACGCGGCGCCTCCGGGACCCGGTGGAAATCGTTGATCCGATAACGACCGTGTCGTCAAGATCGCCCCGGCGGGACGCATCTCCTCAGATTGCGACCCACCGGGGCGATTGTCCGAAACGAACCAAGGCGATGCAGGCTCGGCCCCCGAGCGGGCCATCCGAGCCGGGAGGAGGCAAGATGAAAACGGCGAAGTACGGCCCGCCCGGCGCGGCATCGGCCTTTTTGTTCATGGCCGTCGCGACCTGTGCCTGGGCGCGAGTGCCGGATGGACCGACCCCCATCCCACCTGTGGGCGAACCCGTGGGAGTGGCCTCGGTCCCCGATTTTTCTCAAGCGGCGCCGGCCATGGCGCCGGCTCCCGTGCCTGTCCTTCCGTTAGGCACCCAAGTCGTCCGTTTCCAGGTGCCGGAAGGGGTCCGTGTCGAGGTCCTGAATCCGGCCCCGGTCCCGATCGCGATCAATGTGGCTGATGGGGCCAACACCGTCACAGTGGGACTGCGCGTTGGCTCGATCTACTGGCTTAGGCTCTCCAACCTGCCCGGAAATCCGGACGCAGTGTTGTACCCAACGTTGGAAATGACAGGACACTTGCACGTCCCCAACACGATCGACCCCGGCCGTTTTCCGGTCCGCGTGGTCTTTCGGTTCGAGGACCTGACCAACGCCCTTCTTCGAGGCCGGATGACCACGCAGGTCGTCTATCTCGAAGACCCCGAACAAGCCATCCCCATCTCGTTCCCGAAAGACGAACTGCCCTGGGTGGACCTCGCCGCGAATGAGGACCCGATCAAGGTGGCGGCGGCCCTCGGACGCGTGATGGCCATCGCCCGGATCGGCGGACGCACACCCACGGCCGAGGAACTCGCCGTGCCGCCAGGGACGTCGAACCTCTTGAGGGGCCCCTGCCCGTTCGCCTCGACCGGCAACGGCGGGACGCGTTGCGGCGTGCCTTTGGGGCCCGTGCACGGCTGCGCTCCTCCGCCCAACCGCCTTTGGATACCCCGCGACGAGTTCCTTTGCGACGGCGGCGACCACAACAAGGCCATGCACTTCGGGGGAGACGGCAGCCTCGCCGGCATCGACCCCCGTGACGCCGCCATCCAGTTCTCGCGGCCCAGCATCGACCAGTTGGTCCCCGAGTTGGAGAAGATCAAGGAACGTTTCGATCGCGGCGAGATCACGAGCGAGACCTTCCAGATCGAGTCGAACCGGCTTCAGAGGTCGGCGGTGGTGGGTGGCCGGCCACGCGTCTTGCCGACGAACGTGGTATGCATCTACGCCCCGCGTTTCGCCACGGTCCGCGCAGGCATCGGCCCGAACGAAGCCCTGGCGATTACGCCCCTTCAAGGAGCGGAGCGGGTCGAGCGGCAAGTCCAGAGCACGGCCCGCTTGGACCCGATCCGCTTGACGCAGAACGTGCCGCCGGGGATCAACCGGTCGCGCGTGCGGGCCTCGGCGGCGGTGGCGCGGGTGGCCCTGAAGGCGGCCCATGAGGTCCGCGTTTTGCAGGGGACTGACATCGTCCAAATCCCTGGCGGGACCGAGAACGTCCAAGGCCCCCAGACCCGGATGCGGGTGCAAGGCCCCGGCAAGTTGCGGACGGCTGAAGGGGCCGTCGCGATTGAGTCGATGGAAGGAGTGGTCGTGCAGGCCCGACCGGCCGGTCCTGGACAAACCCTGATGTCGTGGAAGCCGCAAGAGACCGCGGGGACCGAGGTCCCGCCGAATCAGCCCGGTTTGGCGGTGCTTAAGCGGGCCAGCGAATCGGTGGCCGAGCCCGGTCAAAAGATCACGTTCTCGATCCAGTATCGGAACATGGGCAACGTTCCCCTGAGCGACGTCTCGATCATCGACAGCCTGTTGCCCCGCTTCGCTTATGTCTTGGGGACCGCTCAAGGGCCCAAGGGGGCCGTCTTCACGGCCACCGAGAATCGGGCGGGCGGGATGGAACTGCGCTGGGACCTACCCGGCTTGGTCGATCCAGGTGCGGAAGGCTGGGTCTCTTTCGAGGTCGAAGTGCGGTAAGGTCTCCAGGCCCCGCCGAAAGCGGCGGGGCCCTTTCCATCGTCTTCCTGAGGGGCCGCTCTCCATCCCACGCCGGATTTGCCTGGCGACGAGTTCGTCGGGTTTCGCGCTCGTCGCAAGTGATGTAATAGGAGAATGTTCCGTCAAAGCGCCAGGTTCGTTCCCCCGGATTCGGGCGTGGGGCTCGTGATCAACGTAACTTTTGATTTCATATGATGTTAAGGAAACCGGTCGGACCCACTCGGGGGACCGCTCTTGCTGGTGGGGTCGAGGGGGCCTAGAATAACATTAGAAAGGACTGACGGCCTTTCTCGGAGCGCCAGGCGCGTCGAACGACTCGACTTCCGCCCTCCCCTTGGCCGATGAACGACCTGGGCGTTCCGCCGACCGCGAAGGTCGGGGCGCCGTCCCGCCACAACCATCAGACTGGACGCCCGCGCGATGGCGTCCACAACCTGCCCCCGCCCAAATCCTCGCCCCGGCACGACCGCCTTGTCGAAGTCGGAGCATTGTTTTACACTCCTCGAACTCCTGGACCGCCA
Source organism: uncultured Isosphaeraceae bacterium (assembly GCA_937858365.1). Lineage (GTDB taxonomy): Bacteria > Planctomycetota > Planctomycetia > Isosphaerales > Isosphaeraceae > CALLYK01. The sequence continues at coordinate 7,983 of CALLYK010000308.1, forward strand.
GGTCCGGTCGACCCGCCCCAGATCGGCCCGGCGAGATGCTCAGACGAGCGGCGCGATCGCCGAATGGAAGGACAGACAACCGATGCGCCAACTTAGACGTCGCTATGGTTTTGTCCTGGCTGGATTGGTCCTGGTCCTCGCCGCGGGTTTTGGCCTGACGGCGCTTCGCTTCAGTAGTCCCGCGCGTCAGGCGCTCGCCTCCTGGCGAGACCGAGGCCACAACCTACCCTTGGTCGCCGCGCGCCGCGCGAACGTGCAAGTCATGCTCACAGCGGGAGGCACCATTGATAGCGCCAATCGGACCCTGATCGAGTGCGAACTCGAAGCGATCACGTTTAGCTCGAACACCGGCGGGAGCATGTCCACGCGAGGGGCATCCCGAATCCTCAGCCTGATTCCTGAGGGGTCGGACGTCCAGAAGGGCGACCTCCTCTGTGAGCTCGACGCATCCGACTACCAGGAACTTGTCCGTCAACAAACCCTCAAGGTGGAAGAGGCCAAGGCCGATCAACGGGGCGCGGAACTCCGGATGCAAACGTCGATGGCCGCACTCTCCGAATTCCGCGAGGGATTGAAGGGGCAAGGCGAACAGACGTTGCGCTCGAGCGTCGCCTTGGCCGAGTCGAACGTCCAGTCCGCCATGGAACGACAGGCGTTCACCCAGAAGATGTTCCAGTTCGGCTACGCGGCGTCGGCCAAGTTGACCGCCGATCGCCTGGCCACGCTTCGGGCGGAGGAGGCCCTGCGCGAGGCGAGGTTGGCGCTCCAAACTTATGATCGCTACGAAGTCCCCAAGCGTGACCTGGCCCTGCAAGCGGCCGTCGACACGGCCCGGGCCGACCTCTCCTACCAAAGCCTCCGGTTGAGCCGACACCTCGATCGCCTGAAGGTGTATCAGAAACAGGTGGACCTTTGTACGATCCGGGCCCCACACGACGGTTTCGTCATTTATGCGACCGAAGACGACAGCAACGTCAAGATTGAGCCCGGCACGACCGTCCGGACCAAGCAAGACCTCTTCTACCTCCCCGATATGGACCACATGCGGGTCCACGCTCTGATCCACGAATCGCAAGTGGATGAGGTGGCCGTGGGGATGAAAACGCGCGTGGTCGTGGAAGGCATGGCCGAACACGAGTTGACGGGACGGATCGTTTGGATCGACCAGTTGCCCTTCCGGAATCGCGACTGGAAGGCCAGTCCCGACGTCAAGTACTTCCTCGTGAAAGTGGACCTGGACGAATCCCCGATGGGACTTCGGCCCGGCATGACTGCGAACGTGGAAGTCGCCGCCGGCCGTCGGGAGGCCGCCCTCGTCGTGCCGATTGAGGCGATCGCCCACGAGGACGGCGAAGACGTGGTGTACGTGTACATGGCCGGTCGCGACCGGATCGAGCGGCGCATCGTGGCGACGACCCCCGCGACCGTCGACCTCGTTTGCATTGACAGCGGCCTGAACGAAGGGGACGAAGTGGTGCTCGACCCGGAACGCCACCACGACCACCTCCCCGGCGCCGATCGAGAAGAGAACACGATCGTCGCCCACTGAGGCCGTTTGGCCTTGATGAGTCAAGGTCTCCGGTCGAGGCCCGGAGACCTCGATTCCGGCCGCGCGATCGCGAGGGTCGATAAGTCCGCCATCGGGGACGGCCCAAATGTGTCGTCGCGATTCCCCGGCCGGGACGATTATGGAGTGCGCGAAGGTCCGCGCTCACCATGATCGTCTGGGGACTGTGCTTCATGCCCGCCAAGCGCGACGCCGATCGGGCCACCGCCCAAGCCACGCCCGTCCTGAACGCCTTCCTCATCGTCCTGGCCTTGGCCTTCGGGCTCTGGCTCTTGGTCCGTCGAGGCAATGTCTCCTGGCCGCCCACCAATCTCCTTTCCAGCGCTTACACGGTGGCAGGTTGCTTGGCCCTGGCAGGTCCCTTGGTGCTCGCGCGCCGCGAAGGGGGCGAAGGGTCGGGCTTGGGGGAACAGGCTTGGTTGACGGGCGGCCTGCTCTTGTGGCTCTCCAACCTCGTCGCGGCGATCCAGGGCGATTATCGAGCGGCGACCTGGGCCACGCCGTTGGCCGCTCCGACGTTAGGTATGACAATGCTGGCGGTGCTCCTCGCGTCGTGGCGCCTGCATGGTGGCGGACGCAACTGGTCGTGGACGAACGTCCTCGGTTGGGTCTTGGTCGTCTTCTGGATCGGCATGGGCGTTCGGGCCCTTTGGCCGGGTCGCGGCTTGGGTCTCACCTTTCGTTGATTTGCCTCGCTTGACGCTAAGAGCGCCCAACAAATACTCTGTGTTGGGCCCGCTCCAATTCGTCCCTCCTCACGACCTCGTATTCATCCGAGCGGGGCCCACGCCACCCTCGCAGGAGTCTTCATCGTGGCCGAAAACATGACCACACCCGCCGCGCAGGTGCCTCGGGAAGAGGTGCGCGTTGATGATTTGCCCACCTATCGGGCCCTCAGCAACCGGGCAATCGCCGGCCTTGTTCTGGGCCTGGTTTCGGCGCTTTCGATCGCCAGCCTTTGGTTCCTGGTCGCCGCCGTCGGTGCCATCCTGCTCGGCTGGCAGGCCCTTCGCCTGATCGCGAAATACCCGGACGTGTACACCGGGGCGGGCCTGGCCCGCGCGGGGATCGGGTTGGGGATCGTTTGTGGATTGGGCTCGGCGACCATCGTGGGCACGCAGTCGTTCATCTTGAACAATGAGGCCAAGAAGTTCTCGCGCCACTTCGCGCAAGAGTTGAAGACGAAGGACTTTCCCACCCTGATGTGGTATCGGGTCTCGCCGGCGGCCCGGCAAGGGAAGACGGGTGAAGAAGTGACCCGAGAGGCCCAAGCCTCGGCCCGTGAAGGCGGCATTTACGAGACCGAATTCGGCCCCATGAAAGTATGCAGTGACAAGATTCGTGAAGGGGAAATGGACGTGGAGCTGGTCTCGATCGAGCAGTCGGGGTTGGATGGACTGACGCCCTACGCCTACGCGATCCTGGAAGTCCACAGTCACAAGACACCCAGCGAACAGCCTTTCTTTCTGCTCTTGGCCCTCAAGGCCGACGTGAAGGATGGTCGGTACGACTGGTGGGTCGAACGGTTCGTCTATCCTTACACGCGAGGTACGATGGCCGCCCCCACCCCCAAGATCGACGACGGCCACAACCATTGATGATCGATGGGTCCTCCCGCCGTTCTCTTCAGAAGAGCGGTGAATCGAACCCATTCAAGGTGTCAACGGCCCAATCGGCGCCGGCCTCGATCAACTTCTCGATGGGGTGCGTTGTGCCCACGCCGATGGCCTTCATGCCAGCCGCCTTCGCGGCCTGGATGCCCACCAGCGCGTCCTCGAATACGACGCTGCGCGCGGGTGTCGCGTTCGAGCGCTGGGCCGCTTTGAGGAAGACCTCCGGGTCGGGCTTGCCGCGCGCGATGTCTTCCAGACCGACGATCGTCGTGAAGCGCCCTTCCAGCCCGCATTCGTCGATCGTGAGTTCCAAGTTCGCGCGCGGGCCGCTGGAGCCGATCGCCAAGAGCCATCCATCGGCCTGAAGGCGGTCCAGAAGCTCGCGCACGCCGGACATCAGGTCGATCCGTCCGCGTGCGATATCTCGATAACATTCCTCTTTCACGAAGCCCCACTCGTTGACCAGCAGCGGGTCGAGGTCCTCCTGGAAGAGCTCGTGGAAGATCATCGGGTTGGTCATACCGAACGTCCGATGGACGAACTCACGCGTGAGCGGTAGGCCCCGACGCCGGCCCAATTCCAGCCACGCCTCCTCATGAAGCGCGTACGAATCGACGAGGACGCCGTCGTGATCGAAGATGGCCAGCTTCACGGTCTCGGACACGTTGAGACTCCTTGGGGGATCACTTTTCGCCTCGGCGCCTGATGTCGCTGGACGAGAGATGAAGGACCTCTTGGACCATTTCCGGTTTCACGAGATGGGCCATTTCGCGGAGAAGAAGCGGGAGCGTGAGAAACTCATCATGGCCGAGGACCCGGCCGTCCTTGGTGGCCCTGGGGAAGGCGAGGAAGCTGCAATCATGGTCTTTGCGGAGCTCGGTCAAGGTGGCTTCCATGGAACGCGCGTCGCCGTAGAAGCGAGGGTCGCCGATCCGAAGCAACGTGTCCATGCCGACGACGAAAGTGAGGCCATGACTGATCGTCCGCGCTTTCTCGACAAACGTGGCCCCGCGCGTGAGGACCGTGTGACCGTGGTAGGGGGCGCGCCAGCGCTCCAAGCCTTCGAGCCGCTCGGCGATCGCATGATAGTGGAGCGGCGGCTTCTCCACGTTGCTGATCGACATTTCCAGGCTGACGGGTCGTCCGGTGATCTCATGGGCGATCTCGGCGAGTCGCGCGTGCCCCTTGTGGAACGGGTTGAACGAGCCGCCGAAAATCACCTCGATCGGGGCGTCGTCGCTCCCGGCGCAGTGGACGACCTTCACTTCGTCGTGGAGCAACGACTCCCAGCCCTTGGGGGCCATCGTCTCGCGTCGAATACAGTCGTGTCGGTTCGGCACCCGGTTGTGGACCAACTCGACGAAGACACGCGAGAGAAAGGCGTGACCCTTCCGCGCCGGCCGCTTGTCCCGATTCAAGACCTCGTAACTGATGGTGGAATGACGTGTCTGAACACCCAAGTAGAGCCAGTTCGGACCGGCGCAGAGGCCGAAACCGATCCCGGCGCCGAGGGTCATTCCCTCGAAGTAGGCGACGAGCGCGAGGTCGCGCGCCGTCGCGATCGAGTCGAGGCGATCGACGGGCCCTCGCAAGACCGACTCGACCTCATCACGACCGAGCAAGCTCCGACAGCCGACCACAAGCGGAAGGAGTCGCGCGCCGGCGGCCGCGCGCCGGAGGTCCTCGCCGACGAGGTATCCGAAGGCCTTTCCCGAGTCGACCTGCGCCATGACCTATCAAGAGTAAGATGGCCGCGCCGTTCGTCGTCCCCCTCGTTCCCCGGAACGCGGGCGATCGGCTATCATGGATCGAGTCACAGAAGACCCTAACGGCCGACCCGCCCGTGAAGCAAGCGGGGACCTTTATCCAGTCAAGCGAGAGGTTCGATGCCGAGCACGTTCGCGGGGCCATTGGTCGCGGGGATCGACCTGGGTGGGACGAAGGTCCTCGCCGGGGTCGTCGATGCCGAACACCGCGTGCTGGGACGCGCCAAGCGAGTGACCCCCGCGAAGGAGGGCGCCTCGGCCATCCTCGCCGTGATGCTCGACGCGCTCGCCGAGGCCCTGAGTGAAGCGGGCGTCCCGGCCGGTCAGCTTGCCGGCCTCGGTATCGGCTCGCCTGGACCACTCGATACCGAAGCGGGCGTCATCCTTTTCAGCCCGAACCTCAACGTCAAGAACTTCGCCCTCGGGCCCGACATCGCCAAGGCGATCGGCCGGCCCGTGCTTGTTCAAAATGATGTTCGCGTGGGCGGCTACGGTGAGTTCCGCCTCGGCGCCGGTCGGGGCTTCAAGGACTTGATCGTCGCCTTCGTCGGCACCGGGATCGGCGGCTGCTTCATCAAGGACGGCGCGATCGTCAAAGGTCACACCGGCAACGCGGGCGAGGTCGGCCACATCATCGTCAAGGCGGGCGGTCCCAAGTGCGGCTGTGGCTCGCGAGGTTGCCTCGAGGCGCTCGCCAGCAAGACCGCCATCGCGCGCCGGGTCACCAAGATGATCAAGCGTGGCATCCCCACGGCCCTCAAGTCGAAGGTGGACCAGAAGACCGGCCGGCTCAAGAGTAAAGAACTCTCCGCGGCGATGATGGCGGGCGACGTGGTCGCGATCGAGGAAATCCACCGCGCGGCGCACTTCTTGGGCCTGGGGCTGGCGAGCTTGATCAACGTGATTGGTCCGCAGGTGGTCATCATCGGCGGCGGCGTGGCCAATGCGCTCGGGGCCCCTTATCTGGACCTTGTCCGGGCGTCGACGCGGCCCCACACTCTGGCCGACCGGGAAGGCAAAATCGCGATCGTGGCGGGCACGCTGGGCGACGACGCGGCAATCCTGGGCGGGGCCCTGCTGGCGCGCGAGCGGTTTGCGAACTGACCGATCAACCGGGCCGACTCGCTCCTTCGCCGGACTCAATCGAAGGGTCGCGACACGAGCCAGGCGACAATCGAACGGGCCTGGTCATCGTTCAAGACGGCCGCGAATCCGGGCATCCGTCGCCTGCCCACGCGCACCACTTCGACCGAATCGGCCAGGTTCAGCAGGTTGGGGTGCCCCACCAGGTTCTGACCAAGGTCCCCGCCACGCGCCTCCTTGCCGTGGCAGACCAAACAATGCTGGACGTACAGCCGCTCCCCTTCACTCAAGACCGACGCCGCGACGACGCGCGGCGCTTCTTGACGAAACTCCTCGGCGATCGCCGCTGGCGCGATCCGGTCGGGTCGCATCGTCCCTCTTGAGACCGGATACGTCGCGGCGAGATAGGCGACCAACTCCTCCACTTCACCGGGAGGCAGTGGCGCCCCCCAGCCGATCATCTTCGTCACTTCCGTCTTCCATTGCGAGGGAGTCAAACGTTGATGGACGATTAACTCCTCGGAATGACACATCAAACAATTCTCGCTTAATGCGCGTTGGCCGCGCGCGGCCCGTTCGGCCTTCTCCTCGTCGTCTTGTCTGGTGACGAAAGCGACGCCCAGGAGCAAGGGCACGATGAAAAGCCATTTCATGACATCTTCACCTTGCACGAAACGTGATCGATGCCGTTCCAGAGGTAGCCGCTTCGGTTCCAGGGGGTCGCTTCGGGTTGCGTCTCGCCGTTTGAGTCGGTCGCCCGGGCCTTGATCGTGTAGGTCCCCGGTTGGTCAAAGTCCCATAGGAGTCTCCAGGTCCGCCAGGCGAACTCACGGTCGGGACCGACGAACTCGGCGTTTTTCCAGGGACCTTCACCGATCGCCACTTCAACCTTGGTCACGCGCCCCGGGCCCGTCCAGGCGACGCCTTGGATCACCTGTCGGCCCACCGTCAGGACGGCCCCTTCCGCCGGCGATGCGATTAACGACTTGACGTTGAGCGTGGTCACGTAATCGAGGTTGTCGGGGGCGATCTCTGAGCCGGGGGCGACGGGGACCTTGGCGATCCGGTAGGCCGTTTGTTGGTAGAAGCCGTCGGCCAATTCCAAAGCCGGAGTGATGCGCCGGACCCACTTCATCCAGTGATTGCCGCACCAACCGGGCACGATCAGCCGCAGAGGGCCCCCTTGCGCGATCGGCAGGGGTTGGCCGTTCATGCGCGTCGCGAGCAGCACTTCGTCGCGCATCGCTTGCTCGATGGGCACGCTCCGGAGAAAGACGGGCGTCTTGGGGTGTGGCGGCAGGTCGGCGCCGAGGAAATGCACTTGCTTCGCTTCGGGTTGGATGCCGGCCGCTTCCAGTAGGTCGCGCAATCGAACGCCCGACCATTCCGCGTTGCCGACGGCGCCTCGCTCCCAACCAACGCCCGGGATGTTGGGCTTGAAGTACGACCGACCGTTGCCCGCGCACTGGAGCACGGCCGTGACGGATCGCTCGGGCAGACGCGCCAGGTCGTCCAGACTGAAGGCTCGGGCCGACTTCACGAGGCCGCCCACGTCGACGCGCCAAGGGACGCCGACGACCCTGGGCACACCCAGATGACTGCGGATGAAGAAGCGCGCGTTCGGGGTCAAATAATCGGTGAACGCCGTGACGGGCGTCTCGGCGTCGAGGGGCCGTCGCGATCGAACGATCAAGCCATCTTGCGCCGGGGCCGAACGACCGACGGCCAAGGCGGCGGCCGACGCGGTCGCGGCGAGGAATCGGCGGCGGGAAGGTGGGTGGGATCGCGTCATGGTGGGCCCTCGACGTCGCCCCCAGTATGTGGCACTGAGCCAGGAGAGGCAACGGGCCCTTTCATCTCTTCTAAATCGCGCGTCCAGAATGGTACATTCATAAAACATAACGCATATTGAACAAAACACATATTATTATTACACATCGTTAATAATAAAGGCATAATTATTGAAAATCCGAATCCTGCCGATCTTCCCCAAAGCGGGTTGAGACCAAGGGACCTCCCCATTCCCGTCCACTGACCATAGACACCATTTCTTTGGCGACGCGGGGCCTCGCGTCACGCCGGTTTTCTCGTGGATGGTCGTCTCGAGCGGGAGAGGCTTCGCCATGATAGTATCGGTCATCGATACGATTGTAGCGAAGCGGGCCGAGCCGGTATTACAGGGGAACCGATACGATCGTGACATCGGTCGACACAAACGTACCAATCGGGTACCCCACATGAGAAATGAGCACCCCCGCGTGGCCTTCACGCTGATCGAGCTGCTCGTCGTCATTGCCATCATCGGCGTCCTAATCGCCTTGCTCCTGCCGGCCGTGCAGCAGGCCCGTGAGGCCGCCCGACGGATCCAGTGCACCAATAACCTCAAACAGATCGGCCTGGCCCTGCACAACTACGAGTCCACGAACAACGTGTTCCCGCCCGGGAGGATCAATACATACGTCGCCGGCAACGGTCACTGCTGGGGGGCGTACTCGCAGATGCTGCCCTACGTCGAGCAGCAGGCGGTCTTCAGCACGATGAACTTCAGTATGAACCCCGACCCTGACTACACCTCGACGAGCGCCGTGGTCAACATGACCGCCGCGGTCACCACCGTGAGCGTGTTCCTGTGCCCGTCGGACGGGGGTCAGACGCTCATCCAGGTCGGCGGCGGGACGTACTCAGTGCACAGCTACCTGCTGAATGTCGGTTCGGGTTATTCGGTCGTCCAGAACCCGCCCGCGGGCGGCACGGCCCCTAACGGCTTCTTCTTCGAGAATTCCGCGGTCACCATCGCCTCGATCACCGACGGAACGTCTCAGACCGTGGCCATCAGCGAGACGATCCGCTCAACTTTCGGGGCCCCTACCGGGTTCAACGGCCTGACCGTCTTCGCGCGGGACCCCCTGGGCGGGTTCGTGATCACGGGCAACAACACCGCGGGCAATGGCCCACCGATCCTTTCCGACGCCGACTACGCGACCCGCTGCCTCACCGCCACTCCTACCGGCTTCCAGCCGACTCGCGGAGTGAAATGGCTCTACGGCGCCCCGGGCCACAGCATGTACAACCATCGCCGGCCACCCAATGACAAGCGGTGCGACTGCCGGGGCGGGCTGCCGCATAGCGACAAGTCCGCCGCCGACTGGCAGAACCTGTCGCTGAACGTCACGTCGCGGGGCCGGCACCCCGGCGGCGTCAACTCTCTGTTCGCCGACGGCCATGTCCGGTTCATCAAGGACTCGATCAACGTGGCTTCCTGGCAGGCCCTGGGCAGCCGCGGCGGCGGTGAGGTCGTCTCCGCCGACGCCTTCTGACTCACGGCCCGTCGAAGCACACCAAGTGAGGTCGTGCCACTGGCTTTTCCCGCACTCCGGGGCCCCAGAAACTCGCGACCGCGGTTTTTGGTATCAAATCATTATTGATACATCATCAAATTGACAATTTCTAATAGAGTGCTCTTGTGGTGACACTTAGTTTTACTGGACAGGAAGCATGAGGCCCGAATCCAGGACTTGCTCCGAACGCGACAGCCGTGAAGGGCCATCGAAGGTCCTCAGCAAACCAGCCATGATGCGGCAGGCGGGTCCAGGCCCCTCAGCGATGGCGATCGAGAAAAGCAGGGAACGACCGACTTCACTCTTCTCGAGGATGGATCGTCACGACTTCTTTCTCGGGCGGCAGGACCCGTTCGGCAGGTAAGGCGACGTGGAAGGTCGTGCCGTGGCCCGGGTGCGAGCGCCAGCGGATCGTCCCGCCGCACTGGGCGACGAATCGGGCCGCTCGGGGGAGTCCCAGGCCGAGGCCGCGTCCCGCTTGCCGGCCGCAGTAGAAGGGGTCGAATACTCGCTCGGCCTCGACTTCGCCGATCCCGCGGCCGGCGTCGGTGATGGACCATTCCAGGCGGCCGGCCGCCGAGTCGGCCGTCACCTGGACCTCGCCGCCATGCGGGGTCGCCTCGAGCGCGTTGCGGACGAGCACCTCGGCCAGGTGCCGCAGACCTTCCGAGTCGGCCCGGACCAAGGGGGAAGGCTCGCGCGTCCGGTAGCTCAAGCGAACGCCGCGGGACTCGGCCTCGGCCTGAAGGTCTCCGACGCAGTTTCTCAAGATGAGGTCCGGCTCACACGGACGCGGTCGCGGCTCCGGGGGCCTGGCGACGTACATCAGGTCCCGAAGGATCCTGTGGGCCCGGCGCGCCTGCGCAACCACGATCTTGAGCGATTGCACGGTCTCGCCGTCGGGTTGCCGGGCCAGGAGCAACTGGGCCCGACCCAGGATCACGGCGAGTGGGTTGTTCAACTCGTGTCCGGCCCCCGCCGCGAACTCGGCGAGCCCTTCCTGACGGGCCTTCCGGGTCTCCTGGACTTGTCGTTCGGACTCGTCGAGGAAGGCCGAGGTCAATGTCTCCAGTTCCCGGGTCCGCTTCTTCTCCTCGGCTTTGCCCCGGTCCCAGGTCCGACGGACCCGTTGGAAAAGGTCGCGCCCTTTGAGGCCCTTTTCCTCAGACGGACCGACAAGGCCCTCAATCGCCTCGTGGGCTTGATCGCGTTCCTTGCGGAGTCGTTCGTTTTCCCGTTCCAAACCGGCACACCGTCGAACGAGCGATTCCTCGGCGGGGGTCGCGTCGGCCGCGACGAACGGTCCTCGGCAGTGCGTTTGGACCTCCACCATCACCCACTGTCGGGCCGGGTCGTGAGGCGGCGCAACCGTCGTCGGCCCGAGGGACCAAGGTGTCCGATCGGCCCAGTTTCGGGCCCGACGCAAAATGCGCAAGCGGCGCGGGTCGGCCGAGCAGGCATCGCCGGCGGCGGCGGGCAAGTCCAGGAGCCAGGTCGCCTCGATCAGGAGGGGGTCCACTTCCCAGCGTTCGGCGAGGGCCTTGCCCAACAGGGAGAGTTCGACCCCGAAGCGCTCCCGCTCCAGGGCCCGACGCGCGGCGAGGTCGGTGACGTCGAGGATGGCGCAGAGGCCGTCGAGGTCGGTCGCGGCGGCCACCCAATGTCCTAGGGCGTGTAGCAAGCCAACGCGACCGAGGCGTTCGGCCGTCGGATCATGGACCTCCTCGGCGAGTTTCCGCGCGGCGAGGGAGGTCGCCGCGGCGTGACGCCAGAGGCGGTCGAGCGTGAGCGCGGCCGCGTTGGAGGAGGCGACCCACCAGGGTTGGCCGGCGACCATTTCCGCGGGGTCGCGACCCAGGGCGCGTCCCAACTCCCAACTTGGGTCGAGGGACTGCGGCTCGTCGTGCTTGCCTTCCAGAAAGGCCCGCGCCGTCGCGGGGCGAAGGGGAAGGCCGCTCAGCCGCTCAATTTGGCGGCGGAGTGACCGAGCGCGCTCTCCTCCCGAGGGACGATTCACCAGGACGGACTCCTTCCGTGCCTTTCAGAATCGGTCCAAACGACCTGTCAACTTGACTCAAAACGACGGCCCGGGGCGATCGCGCAAGTCGGCCCAGGCTTACCGCGCCTCCTGTTGCTCCATGTCAAGGTGGACGCATACGCGTTTGATGAGTTCGTCGATGTCCAGGGGCTTGTGCATGAAGTCGTCGGCCCCGGAGGCCTTGAGCTCGTCGATCTTGTCCTCCTCGACCATCCCGGAGATGCAGATGATCTTGATGTCGGACATGGTCGGGTCTTGGCGGACCAGTTCGCACACGGCCTTCCCGTTGATGTCGGGGAGCATCACGTCCAGGATCATCAGGTCCGGATGATACTCCTTGGCGAGCATGCCGGCGCCGAAGCCGTTGTTGACCGTCTTGGTCTCGAATCGGCCGTCGGCGGTGAGGACGTCGTTGATCAGTTCGACGACGGCCGGGTCGTCGTCGACGATCAGGACCCGCCGACGCCCGCTTTCGAGCGCGTCGGTGGGGATGCCGTTGTCTTTCATGAAGCGGTAAAGCGCCTCCCGGGGGATTCGCCGGAACCGCGATCCAGGCACTCGAAACCCTTTGAGCTGCCCGGAGTCGAAGCAGCGAATGATCGTCTGCTGACTGACCTTGCAGATCTTCGCGGCCTCGCCGGTCGTGAACACCGTTTTCATTGTCGGGTTAGTCCCATCTGATCGGCACGAAAGTCATCGGGTCGGACCCGGCATCTTGCGCGAAGTTCGCCAAGACCATCGTGCAACCACCGTCCTCCGTGAGTGGACCCGCTGGCGGCCCTGACAACGGAGTCCTGGGCCGCACACCATTCTCGGTCAACCTGATCGGCAAACTCTGCGAATCCTTACGAGATTACCGAATTTATCAGCCGCCCGAATTATAGTTGTTGGGATTGTTCTGTCAACCCAAATCCTCCAGAGTCGCAAACCACGAAATTCGACCGACTTACGGCGCGCTTCCGGAGAAAATGCGAGGGGGCCCCAAGCCTGGTGTTTGGCACGAAGCGGGTCGATTCCACCGAGTACGCGGTCGGAATCAAGATTGGACGAGCGCGGACTTCCATGAAGTAACCGTGTGGGCGCGGCCTGGGTGCCGCCGGTCAAGAAGCGGCATGATTGCGCTTCAGGTGGACGAGAAGGGTGGCGACGTCCGCGGGGCTGATCCCCGAAATCCGCCCCGCTTGTCCCAAGGACCGGGGGCGGACCTTCGAGAGTTTCTCCTTGGCCTCCTCCCGCAATTGGGGGACCGCGTGATAGTCGACATTCATCGGGATGACTTTGTTCTCCAGCTTCCGGAACCGGTCCACTTCGTCGGCCTGACGGGTGATGTAGCCGCCGTATTTCGATTCAATCATTACTTGCGCGACGATGTCGGCGTCGGTGGAGAGTTCGGCCAAGGGAGGGTGAAGGGCCACGAGCTCGTCCCACTCGGTTTCGGGCCGTCTCAGCCGTCGTTCTAAGGACTCGCCTCGGACCAGGGTCTGGTGGACCTCCCGGCGAAGGCGTTCGATCCGATCGCGGCGCGACTCGAACCGGGTCCAGCGGACATCATCCACCAGGCCGATCGCGCGGCCTCGTCCGGTCAGACGGAGGTCGGCGTTGTCGTGCCGCAAGAGGAGGCGGTACTCGGCCCTGCTCGTGAACATCCGATAGGGCTCATCGACGCCCCGCGTGACGAGGTCATCGATCAAGACGCCGATGTAGCCTTCCGAGCGATCGACCACGAAAGGGGGGGCGTCCGCGACCTGAAGGCCCGCGTTCGCACCGGCGATCAGCCCCTGCGCGGCCGCTTCCTCATAGCCGGTCGTGCCGTTGATCTGCCCCGCCAGAAAGAGGCCCGGTACCGCCTTCACTTCCAGCGTCGGAGCGAGCTGGGTCGGCGGAGCGTAATCGTATTCGACCGCATAACCGAAACGCATGATCTCGGCGTGTGCCAAGCCCGGGATGAGGGGGATGATCGCTTCCTGGACGTCGCGAGGTAGGCTTGTGGAGATGCCGTTGCAGTAGTATTCGAGGGTCTGGCGGCCTTCCGGCTCGAGAAAGATCTGGTGCTGTTCGCGATCGGCGAACTTGACCACCTTGTCTTCGATCGAAGGGCAATAACGAGGCCCCGCGCTCTGGATTTGCCCCGAGTACATCGGCGCCCGATGCAAGTTCGCACGGATCAGGTCATGCACATTCTGGTTCGTGTACGTGATGTGGCAATCAAGCTGGTCCTGGGTGACGCGGTCGGTCAGGAACGAGAAGGGGACCGGCGACTCGTCGCCGGGCTGTGGTTGGAGGCGGGAGAAGTCGATCGTCCGACCATTGAGCCGCGGCGGCGTGCCCGTCTTGAAACGCCTCAGCTCGATGCCGAGTTCGCGGAGGCTTGCCGAGAGGCCCTCGGCGGAAGCGTCTCCCGCTCGACCTCCCTTGGTTTTGGTTTCGCCCGTGTGCATCAGAGCTTGAAGGAAGGTCCCGGTCGTGAGGACGATCGCCCGTGCCCGATACACGGCCCCGCCTCGACAACGGACGCCCGCGACCCGGCCCCCTTCCACGACCACGGCCTCGGTCATCTCTTGGCGGAGCGTGAGGCCCTCTTGGCGTTCCACCATCCATTTCGCGGCGATTTGATACGCTTTCTTGTCGCACTGGGCGCGCGGACCATGCATTGCGGGGCCTTTGGTGCGATTCAGCAAGCGGAACTGGATCGCGGTCTCGTCGGTGAGGCGGCCCATCGCCCCGCCCAGGGCGTCGACCTCACGGACGATCTGACCCTTGGCCACACCGCCGATCGCCGGGTTGCAGCTCATCTGTCCGACCGTGTCGGCGTTCAAGGTCAACAGCGCGGTGCGCCGACCGAGTCGCGCGGCGGCGAGCGCGGCCTCGATGCCCGCGTGGCCGGCACCGATCACGATCACATCAAACTCGTAAGGGCCGGGGTTGGTCATTCTTGGTTGGTCTCGCTTGTGAAGTCACTTGGATTAGACAATGGGACCAGGCGAGTCGGCAAGACGTCCCCCTTCTTGCCGAGCCGGGCCTCCCTGAATACCCTGGGGAGATCGTGATCAAGCACGCTCAACCAACGCGAAAGGCCCGACGATGTCTCAGACACGCACTGGTGAAGTGACGCTCAAGGGAGACCCGATCACCCTGGTCGGTCCCAAACTGAAGGCGGGCGACCCCGCACCCGACTTCACCTGCGCCGACGGGATGAAGACGACCGTCAGCAAAGCGGCGACCGCCGGCAAGGTCCGCTTCTTCAACGTCGTGCCCTCGCTGGATACGCCGGTTTGCAACATTCAGACCCGTAAGTTCGCCGAGGCCCTGGGCGCCTTGGGCGACAAAGTGGCCGCGTACACGGTAAGCACCGACCTACCCTTCGCGATGGGCCGCTGGTGCGGCGATGCCAAGGTCACGTCAATCAAGAACCTGAGCGACACCCACGACGGGAGCTTCGGTAGGAACTACGGCGTGCTCATTCAAGGGCTGGCGATGCCGCTCCTCGCCCGGGCCGTCTTCGTCGTGGACGCGGCCGATAAGATCGCGTATGTCGAGATCGTGCCCGAAATTGCCCAAGAGCCGAATTACGAAGGGGCCCTCTCGGCGCTGAAGGCCGCGGTTGGGGCCTGATCGAGTCCCAAGGCGCTGGGGAACGTTCGCGAGGAAGCGTGAGACGCTCATCGGTTCACCCGCCAACATCGGCCGAGAGCACGATGAGCGTGTCGCCATCCATGAGGGGCACGTCCGGGTCGCTCAAGAACCGCTCGCCGTTCCAGTTCAAGCGGCATGAGGGGGCGAGCCGGTCCCCTATGATGACTTCCCCCGCGAGTGAGGGCACGGCGATCGCCGCGGCCTTGAGTGCCTCGCCGATCGTCGGGGCCGAGACCTTCACCCGCGCCACGCTTGCTCGCAGACGCGGCACGCCGTAGAACTCGATGGTCACGTCGCTCGGCGTTTCCAATCCCTTCCGGGGCAACCCGGCCCTTTCCAGTGCCTCGCGATGTTGCTCGGGCGTGTTGACGTTGCGCAACGTGTCCAGGTCGGGGTCCACTGTCCGTAGCTCGTCCGCCGAAACGATCCGACTGCGAAGCCTCTCGACCAGGCCAACGGGGCGAAGAAGGTCGGCCTTAAGCAGGTCCATGACAACCGGCAAGACGGATGCCCGGCGATAGAGGGCCGCGAGCGGTTGATGAAAGCCGTCCACCAGCGGCATGGCGAGATCATCGTCGCCGATCAACTCGACAAGGCGCCGGACCCACGCTGGACGTATCAACGGCACGTCGGTCGCGGTGGCGAAGACCAATCCCACGGTCTCCGGGAGCGAGGCCAGTCCGGTCGCCAGTCCCTGAAGGGGGCCTCGATCGGGCGCGGCGTCGCGCACGATGAGCGCGGCCCCATCGACGGGCGGAAGGTCCTGACCCACGGCCGCCACAACCACGATCGGCTCGGCCGCGGCCCCCAATCGACGGACGACCCGCGCCAGCATTCGTTCCCCACCAAACGGGAGCCACGCCTTGGGCCGTCCCATTCGCCGGCTCCGTCCACCACACACGACAAGACCGGCAGGTTTCTGATCGTCGAGGTTCATCCTATTTGCTTGATTGGGGTAAATGGTCAAATTGCGTTGTCTGACAGGTTGACCCGTCCCGTTCAGGCAGGTTACGGTGTCATGAGGACTTGCTTGCGTGGTTTGGCCGCGCGAGTCGCGAAATCAACCTCCTCCCGGAGTTTCCACCATGATAACGCGCCGGCCTTCTGCGCGACGCACTCGGACTCGCCAAGCGCGCTTGGGGATCATGCTCCTTGAAGAGCGCGCGGTCCCAGCGACCTTCACCGTCAATCTGCCCGGCGACGGCTTGGGGCCTGGGACCTTGCGTTGGGCGGTGATCCAGGCCAACGCCACGCCGGCCGCCGACACGATTGTGATTCGCCCGGGGACCTACACGCTCACGCGCAGCGGCCCCGGCGGCGACGGCGGGATGACGGGGGCCCTTGAAGTCAAAGGCAACGTGACGATCCGAGGCGCGGGGGTGGACCAAACGCGCGTCGTGGCGAGCGGCCTGGGGGACAGCGCCTTCCATGTCGTGAGCGGGAACGTCACGTTCGCGGCGCTGACGATCCGCGGCGGCTCGGCTTCGAGCGGCGGCGGCATCCGCGTGGACACGGGGAACATCACGATCAACAACGCGGCCCTCACGGACAATCGAGCGATCGGCTCCAACGGCGCGGGGGAAGGCGGCGCCTACGCGCAAGACGCCGGCACACTCACGGTCAACAACACGGTCGTGAGCGGGAACCAGGCCCTCGGCGCCGATGGAACAGGCATGACCGCCGCGGCGGCGGGTGAGGGAGGCGGCTTCTTCCTGAGCGATGTGACGGCGCGCCTAACGAGGGTCTCGTTCCTCAACAACATCGCGATCGGCGGCCGGAGCGGCACGAACCCGGCCTTCGCGGGTGGCTTCGCGGCGGGGGGCGGCATCCGCACGGTGGGCGGCCGGCTGACGATGTCGCACTCGACCTTGACCGGCAACATGGCCATCGGCGGCGCCGGTCAAGACGGCCAAAATGCCCTCAATGGCGGCGAGGCGTTCGGTGGGGGGATCGCCTCGCAAACCGGCGCGGTCTTGACCCTGAGCGGCAACTTGATCACGTCGAACCGGGCCTGGGGTGGTCGGGGCGGCAACGGAGAGCTCAACGGTGTCGGCGGCGACGCCGCGGGCGGCGGCGTTTATCTCGCCTTCGGCGGCACGCTGAGCAGCCTGGCCGATCGGGTCCTGAGCAACCTCGCGCTGGGTGGCGACGCTGGTTCGGGAGGCATCAATCCGCCCCCGGCGACAGGTCACGCGGGCGGCACCGGACAGGGCGGCGGCCTCTATTTCTTCATCGGCACCAACGCGACCATCACCAACGGCCGGATCCAACTGAACACGGCCCAAGGGGGCGTTGGCGGCAATGGTGTCTACGGTGGCAACGGTGGCGGTGGCGCGGGCGGGGCCTTCTGGACCGCCTCGGAAGTCGGCAGTGAGGCCCGGCTGAGCATCTCGGGGACCTTCCTGGAATCGAACCACGCGGTGGGTGGCCTCGCCGGCACGGGCACCACCGCCGGAGGCTTCGCCGGGGCGGCCCTCGGCGGCGCCGGCCTTGTGGGCAGCAAGATCACCGTTAACGCCACGTCGAGCCACTTCAACGACAACCGCGCGATCGGCGCCACTTCCGCCAAAGGTGGGGCCGTATACGTCCTGGATGCCAATCTCAACCTCAACTTCGTCTTCTTCAACTTGAACCAAGCGCTGGGCGGCCCCGCGAGCTTCGGCGCGGGGGGCGCGATCACGGCCGAGTCCGGTTCCGCGGTCACGGGGACCCGGGTCTCGTTCACGAACAACACGGCCTTGGGCGGCGTCGCCTTCGCGAACTTCCGCGGCGGCTCCGGTCAGGGGGGGGCGATCCTGCTCTCGAACTCGACGATGAGCTTGAATTCGTCGGCCTTCCAGGCCAATCAGGCCCTTGGGGCCGCCGGCGTTAACGACCTGGGCGGTAACGGCCAGGGGGGGGCCATTCAGATCTTCGGCGGTTCCACCCGGATCGTCGGGAGCGTCTTCAACTCGAACCGGGCCGTCGGCGGGGTGGCCGGTCCAGGCGCCATGAGCACGGCCGGAAACGGACTCGGCGGCGCGATCAACTGCGATCCCGCGAGCGCGCTGATACTCCTGAGCAGCTCCGTCCGACGCAACTCGGCGGTGGGTCTTGTGGGTCGCGGCGGCGGCCTCTATCTGACCGGGGCCGGCTCGGCGAACCTAAAGGGGTCGCAAGTCACACAGAACACGGCGTCGACCGACAGCCCGAACATCTTCGGCCCCTACACCACGTAGGCCGACGCCGTTATCATGGCCCGTCGCGTCGAGCCCCCTCTCTGATCGACACGACGGGCCAATTCCATGTCCAAGTCTCTGGTGGTCCTCTTCGGGCTACTATTGGCCGGCGATGCCGCGCTTGGTGCCGACCGCCCCAACGTCCTCTGGCTCAGTTGCGAGGACCTGAGCCCGCACCACGTCGCCTGCTACGGCGGCCGTCTTGCTCTTACGCCCAACATCGACGGCCTGGCCCTGCGAGGCGTGCGTTACACGCGAGCTTTCACCAACGCGGGCGTCTGCGCGCCATCCCGCACCGGGATCATCACGGGCATGATGCCCACATCGATCGGGGCGAACCATATGCGGAGTCGGGCGGCCCTACCCGATTTCGTGAAGGGCTTCCCCTCCTATCTGCGCGAGGCCGGCTATTACTGTACCAACAACGTGAAGACCGACTACAACCTGGCGAACTTCGACGCGGGCTGGCACGAGGTCAGCAACAAGGCCCACTGGCGAGATCGACCCAACAAAGACCAACCCTTCTTCGCCGTCTTCAACTGGACCGGCACGCACGAGTCGCAAGTCTTCGCCGGACCGGAACAGCATGAGAGGCTCGTCGCCAGGCTCCAGCCCCATGAGCGGCAAATTCCTGCCCACCTCTTCGTGCCGCCGATCTATCCCGACACCCCGCTCGTCCGCCGCGACCAGGCGGATTACCACGAACTCACCACCGTGATGGACCACTGGCTCGGCGACCGCCTCGCGGAACTCAAGGCCGACGGCCTGCTCGAGAACACGATCGTCTTCTTCTGGTCCGACCACGGCGACGGCCTGCCCCGCGCCAAGCGCTGGCTCTACGACAGCGGCACGCGCATTCCTCTCATCGTCGCCATTCCCGAAAAACACCGCCAACCCGGACAAGGCCAACCCGGCGCCGTGGACGACCAACTCATCAGCGGCATCGACTTCGGCCCAACCGTCCTCAAGCTCGCGGGGTTGACGGTCCCCGATCACATGCAGGGCCGGGCCTTCTTGGGCCAAGACCTGAAGGCCCCGCGCGCATACGTCCACGGCGCTCGCGATCGGATGGACGAACGGTACGACTTGATCCGCAGTGTTCGCGACAAACAGTATCGATATGTACGCAATTATATGCCTTGGAAGCCGTACAATCAAATGGTCGGTTACGCGGAACAAGAAGCGACGATGAAGGAATTGCGCCGGTTGGCCGCTTCGGGGGCCCTTCCGGAGCGGTCCGCTTGGTTCTCGAAACCGAGCAAGCCCGAGGAGGAGCTTTACGACCTGGATGCCGACCCGTGGGAGGAGCACGATCTGGCGAAGGACCCTCACCACGCGGCGACCTTGGAACGTCTTCGGGCCGAGCATGTCCGGTGGGTGATGGCGACGCGCGACGTCCATCTTCTGCCGGAGCCGATCTTGGCCGAAGGCGAGGAGCGTCTGGGGTCGCGTTGGGGCCTTTTCCAGGGTGATGCGGGTCGGGCCCGCCTGGAGCGCGTTTGGAAGGCCGCGGTCGGCGGGGGCGAAGGCGACCTGACCGACAAGGACGAAGCGGTACGCTACTGGGCCGCGCAACGCCTCGGATTCGCGGGCCGGATGGGACCGCTCGCCGGGTTGCTGGCGGACGAATCGGCCATCGTCCGCGTGACGGCCGCGCATTGGCTCGGCCTCAAGGGAGAAGCGGCCAGGGCCTTGCCTGTCTTGACCAAGGAACTGACAAACAAGAACACATGGGTGGTCGTGGCGGCGCTCACGGCGCTGGACGAGATGGGGGAAGCGAGTCGTCCCGCCTTGCCGGCGCTCGAGGCGATGCCCAACCAAGACGCCGAGTATCCAGGGCGCATCCTCAAACACATCCGCGATCGCAACTGAGCCGGCAGCATGAGCGATATCCACCTGGGATCGCCCGCTCGATCGAGGTTCGCGAACGCCCCTGTTTCAGGGCTGGACCGTCGCTTTCGTTCACGCTCTTCGACAATCAGGTTGATCGGAGCGCGCGCCGGCCGCCTGAGTTAGAGGGTCAGGTCGGGCGCCAGGGCCATGGCTTCCTCGCGGGGCGTGAACGAGAAACGGGCGCATTGGGAGAAGAAGGAAAGCGGGTTCTCGTACACGATTTTGCGAATGAGGGCCTCATCGTGGCCGCGTCGGCGCATCTCGAAGATGAACTCGGGGACGGCGAGCGGGTCGGAGTGGCCCCAGTCGCCGGCGGAGTTGACCATGACGCGCTCGGCGCCGTGGGTCTCGATCATGTCGGCCGCACGGGCCGGCGTGCATTTGGTGATCGGGTAAAGGGTCATGCCCACCCAGTGGCCGCCGTCGAGGGCCGCGCGGATCGTGTGTTCCTCCACGTGGTCGATGCAAACGCGCTCCGGGCTGATCCGGGGGTCATCGCGGAGCATGTCCAGAATCATCCGTGTCCCTTGATATTTGTCGGCGAGATGGGGCGTATGTACAAGGATAAGTTCATTCGTTCGGGCGGCGAGGTCGAGGTGTTCGAGGAAGACGATCGCTTCGTTGCGTGTGTTCTTGTTCAGGCCGATCTCGCCGATGCCGAG
>CALLYK010000309.1 GCA_937858365.1 uncultured Isosphaeraceae bacterium
AAGACCCTGGGCCCGGGCCGACCCCCAACCCCACCCTGGTTTACGCCCTGGCGGCCGGTTTCGCCTACGCCCTCGACGGCTCCAACGGGGCCCCGATCTGGCAGGTCCCGGTCGGCCTCACAAGCCCGTTCGCCCCGCAGCCCGTCACCAGCGGAGGCACCCCCTCGGTCCTCGCCTTCGATGCCCGCTACAGCGAACTACAACGCCTCAACGCCAAGACGGGTGCCTTGATCTGGCGCCAGGAGATCACCGTCCCCATCGCCGACCCGCCGATCGTCTTGGGGAACCAAGTGGTGCTGGCCTCACCGGTCGGCCGCTTGACCCAAATCGACTACGAAACCGGCGAGGTCCGCGGCGCGCTCGACCTGGGACGCAAACTCTCCCATTCCGTCGTCGCCGATGAAAGTGGAAAATATCTGTACATGCTCGGCGATGAGGCGAACTTGTTCATCGTCGCGCTGGAACGGAACCGGATGTCGTGCGTGGGGGTCGAATACACGGGCCACGGGGCCGGCTCGATCCCCTGCGCCCCCTCGCGGATCGGCCGCTATCTCGTCGTGGTCGAGAACCAGACGATGCGCGATGGCCGCTGGATCGTGTACTTGCTCGATGAAGACGGCTCGCGGGCCCGTAAGGTGCAGCAGGTGCCGATCGCCGGTTGGACCTGGTCCACGCCACCCGCCGCCGGCAAGACGATCTGGTCGGTGGGTGACCGCGGCGGCGTGACCGCCTTCGCCATCGGCCCATACGACAAAAACGACCCCTTCAAACTCGTCGCCGAACTCGTGCCCGACGCCGAGCGCTCGGGCCCGACGTATGGTCGCGCCCGGAGCGAACGCGAACTCTGGCGGTCTTCCTCGTTGTCGGCCAAGTTCGACCTCGACGCCGATCGCGGGGCGCTGAACATGGGCTGGACTTTGCAAGAGGCCGGGCCTTCGCTTGCCCCCATTCAAATGGGGGACCGCCTCCTCGTGATGACCCACCAATACTCGGAGGGGCAAGGAGTGGCCGTTTGGGGCGTCCTGCCGGTCGACGGCAAACCCGTCTGGCGGACCGTCTTGGGGGCCCCCTGGGTCTCCGAGCCCACACCGGCCGTCGATGGTTCCGGCCTAACAACCGTCGGCGTCGACGGCAGACCTATGTCGGTCCCGCTCGATATCCTCAAGGTCGGCGGCTTCGTCCAGCAGCCGCTCAGCAAGCCCGGTTCGCCCAAGGTACTGGGCGCCGGCGCCCGTGTCGTTCGGTTCGGCGAACTGATGCTGACCTTCCCTTCGGCCACGTCGGACCACTATCTCTTGATCGAGGGTACGGCCGCGCCCACGCGCGTTAACCTGCCCGAACCCTTGGCCACCACGCCGGTCGCCTGGAATGGTGGCTTGCTCGTCCCGGCTTCCAACGGCTGGGTCTATTGGGTGGACCCGAAGTCGGGCGAACCCAAGGCCGACCCCTACATGCCCTCCTTCGACCGGGCCAAGCCGATCAAGTGGCGCACGCCGGTGGTGGTTGACGATGAGTCGGTCGTCTTGGCGGACGAGGCCGGCCGCGTGCATCGCCTCGTCGTCCGCGACGAGCCGCGTCCCCGCCTCACTCCCCAACCGGCCGACGCCGTGGACCTGAACGCGGCCGTCGTCGCCGACCCGATCCTCTTCTCGGGCTTCATCCTTCTGGCCACCAACGACGACCGAGTGCGGGGCCTCTCGGCCCGCGACCTGGGCACGATTGGTGGCTGGAAGCTGGAATCGGCACGCTCCGCCGGACCCTTCGCCTTGGCCGACATCGCGGTCGTCGGCGACGAATCGGGCCGCCTCCTCGCTTTCGCCAAGGACGGTCAAACGATCTGGACGGCCCCACCCGGCGGTTCGGCCCTCGCCGGTCCGCCCGTCGCCGCTGACGGCTCCGCTTGGTTCTTGGGGCGCGACGGCGAGTTCCGCAAGCTCTCCCTGGGCGACGGCGCCGCCCAGGCGCGCCTGAAAGCGGAGTTCCTGCCCCCCGCGGGTCTCATCGGGGTAGGCGGCGAGGTCGCCGTCCCCGTCGCGCCCGGCACTGTGCGTCTGTTTGTCCCCTCGGCCCCTTGAGTGATTGTCCCTCATGTCTCGGCCCGCTCCCCCAAGTCTCGGCTTCTCCTGGCCTCGTCGCACGTTTGCGCTCGCGGTCTCGATGGGCGCGGTCTGGACGACGTTCGGCCTCTCCGCATGGTCGCCCCTCACGCTGACGCCCCCCAAGCAGGCCCCGGCCGGCGGCGCGACCAAGACGGAACTCCTCAAGGCCCAGCCGTTCGATCGGATCACCCTGTTGGACAACAAGGTCCTCGTGGTCGAGCCGGTGAGTCCTCGCCCCTTGCCGCCGCCCCCCACCGGCGAGCCTACGAAGAAGACCAAGGCGTTCACCAAGCAAGACGTCCTCGAGCAACAAGAGGCCGAACGGCAGGTGATCCGACTCACCGAGGGAGACTTCCGCGACTTCGCCGTGAAGAAGGTCTCAATCAAGTCGGTCGAGTACTTCGAAGACATGCTCCTCGCCGAGGGAGACCGCCAACTCCGCGACGGCAACCACGCCAAGGCATTCGAGTACTACCTCGCCGTGCGCGAACGCTCCCCCAAATGGAAGGGGCTCGATGAGCGCCTGGACAAGCTCCTTTTCGAGGAGGGCAACTCGGCGATCGTTCGGGGCGACTCGGAACGCGGCCTCCGCCTGCTCCGCGAGTTGCTCGCCCGCAAGCCCGACTTCCCCAACCTCGGCGATCGCGTGGCGCGCGCCTACAGCGATCGGATCAACAAGGCCCTCGAAAAAGGACTCTACGCCGAGGGGCGGGCCGCCCTCCATGAATTGGAGACGATCACGCCCAACCACGTTCTGGCCAAAGAGGCCCGCAACAAGTACGTCACCCGGGCGCAAAACCTGGCCGATCGCGCGACCAAAAAACAAGGCGGTGACCAACTCGCCGACCTTTCCGAGGCCCTTCGCATCTGGCCTGAACTGGACAGCGCCGCGTCGAAGTTCACCGAGGCGTTCGCGAGCCAGCCGACTTTGGAGGTCGCCGTGCTCGACGTGCCCCGCGCCAAGGCCGACGATCGCGACCCCAGCCCCGGCTTCGGCCCCTGGGTACGCACCCGCGCCGAGGCCCGCCTGACCCCGATCGTCTATTTGCCCATCCTCGCCAAGGACGAAGAGACCATTTCGCGGGACCAGGTCACGGGCCAGCTCGCCACCGACCTGGAGATTACCGACATCGGCCGGACCCTGGTCCTGCGCCTTCGGCCCGACGTCCGCTGGTCCGACAATTCCCGCCCCGTCTCGTCACTCGACCTGGCTCGGACCCTGGGCGATCGCGCGGTCCCGCGCTCTCCTTCCTACGTGGCGCGTTGGGCCAACATGCTGGAACGCCTCGACGCGACCGACAACGAACGCGTCACGATCCGCCTGAGCCGGCCCATCCTCAAACCCGAGGCCTGGCTGGTCGTGCCGGTGGGCCCGGCACACGCGGGCCGAGACGGTCTCGTCCCCACGCCCGAAGGTCGGCAAACCGTGGGCAACGGCCCCTTCCGCGTGGCCGAGCTCACCAAGGGGTCGGCACGTTTCCGAGCGGCCGCGCCCGCCGAGCCCGGCAGCCGGAAACTCCGGTTCGTGCGCGAGGTGCGGGTCGCCAACGCCAACGCGGCCGTCTCGGCCCTCATCCGCGGCGAGGCGTCGCTCCTGGAGCACGTCCCGCCCGAACGGCTCCCCGAACTGGCCCAGGACCCAACCATCAAAATCGGCCGATATAGTCATCCGAGCATGCACCGTCTCGTCCTCGACGGTCGCAACCAGGTCTTGCGCAATCGTTCGGTCCGCCGGGCCCTCTCCTACGCGATCGATCGGCGTGCCTTGCTGGAAGAGACGGTCTTGAGGCGTACGCCGGACGAACGCAACCGACTTGCCGACGGACCATTCCCGGCCGACAGCTACGCCAACGCGCCGAACGTCCGCCCGTTCGAACATGATCCCCTCATGGCCAAGATGCTCTTGGCCGCCGGCCGCAAGGAGATGGGGAACGACCCGCTCCGCCTGCGCTTCGAATACCCGGCGGTCCCTGAGGCCCAGGCCACGGCGCCCAAGATCGCCGAGATGTTCCGCGAAGCGGGCAAGGTCGGCGACCAGTACACCCTGACGATCGACCTCATCGAACGCGCGCCCGACGATTTCGAACGTGAGCTCCGCGCCGGCCGGCGCTTTGACATCGCCTACATGATCGACCGCGTGAACGAGCCGGCCCTCCAAGCCGGACTCCTACTCTGCCCCGGTTACGACGCGCCCCCGCAAACCGACGCACTCGCGGCCGTGCCCAGCCCGCGCATCCTACAACTATTGCTCCAACTGGAACGGGCCTCCGACGCCCCCGCCGCCAAGGAACTCCTTCAGGAGATCGACCGCGAGGCGCGCGACGAACTCCCCGTCCTGCCACTCTGGCAACTCGATGAGTACTACGCCTGGCGCGATCGGCTCACGGGCCCCTTGGCGCAGGCCGATTCGTTGTATCAAGGAATCGA
>CALLYK010000310.1 GCA_937858365.1 uncultured Isosphaeraceae bacterium
CCGTCAGTCATGGCCTTGTCGTTGACCTCCTCGAACTCGGAGCGGTCGACCTGCTCGCCGACCAGGAAGGTCGTGTCGCCGGGCTCGTCGATCTCGATCTTCTGCAGCATCTGGCGGACGATCACCTCGATGTGCTTGTCGTTGATCTTGACGCCCTGCAGCCGGTAGACCTCCTGGATCTCGTTGATCAGGTAGCTGGCGAGCTCGGCGACGCCCAGCACGTTCAGGATGTCGTGCGGCACCGGGTTGCCGTCCATCAGCAGGTCGCCCTTCTGGACGAAGTCGCCTTCCTGGACCGAGATGGCCAGGTCATAGCCGATTCCGACGGCCCCAAGGGAAACATCGGCTACCCGGCCGCTCCCGAGGAGATCGATCACTTCATCGCGATCCTCAAGAAGGCCGCCCCCAAAATCAGCGCCGAGCAGATCACGACGATCGAGACCGAACTCAAGACCGCGGCGAGAGCGTTGAACCGTTGAGATCAGGTCACGAATCGGCGCGCCAAGAAGTCTCCGCGATGGATCGGGGAAGATGTTCGAATTCGACCCGGGACCGAGGACCATGCTCGTCGCTCGCACCGACTTCGTGCGTCTGTCTTCGGTCCATCCACTCTCTGAAGCGAGGCCACGACCTTGGGACGAGTCCGTAGCCCCACGGCGACCGCGTGTCCTTTTGGTCCTCCTCGTCTCGGTACGCTTGGGTCTTTCCGGGTTGGTCAGGACTCAGACATTCGGAAATCTGGGAAATGTTGAGACGTCTCACTAGTTGCTTGACACCCACTCCACCGGGCTCCTAAGATATTCATCCTAGATTGCGTGAGCAGTCGTGGAGGACTGAATCATCATCCCCTTCCCTCGGCTTGCCACGCCGAGACTGGACCTAAACGGACTTCCGATCACCGTTATCATCCCAATGAGCCTGCCCCTCTCCGACTCCGGCTTCTCCCCCTTCCTTTTTCTTTTACTCCTCGGAGATATGACATGCTTCGACACAGGCGACACGCTTTCACATTGATCGAGTTGCTGGTTGTCATTGCCATCATCGGTGTCTTGATCGCCCTGCTTTTGCCCGCGGTTCAGCAGGCCCGCGAGGCGGCGCGGCGCATCTCATGCACGAACAACCTGAAGCAATTGGCCCTCGCGGTGCATAACTACGAGTCAGCCAACGGCTGTTTCCCTCAGATGACGTTGTGGCCGTCGGCCACGCCGGTGGTGGGTTGGTCCACGAGTTGGCTCGTGCCGATCCTCCAGTACACGGAACAGTCCCCGATGTACGACGCCTACAACTTCAGCCACGGACCTTACTGGACCCCGGGGACGGCCGTCCCCACGGCCGCCAACACCACCGTGACCTATTCCAGCCTACCCCTTCTGCGTTGCCCTTCCGACGGTCAAACCGCCAAGGCCCGAGACAGCCTCTGCGGCATGACGAATTACCTCGGCAACATGGGCGGACCAGGTGTGATCCGCCCCTACAGCGGCACGATCGTCCACCCGGACAACAGCCCGACTTCCCTCGTGCCGGCCACGGTTCGCGGCGGCGCCACACTCATCACCATCGCCACAATCACCGACGGCACCTCGAACACAGCCGTCATCAGCGAACGGCTCGTCGGCCGGCCCGCGGGCAGCGCCGGCGCCGGCACGGCGCGAAACGACCCTGACGCCAAGCGGGCGATTTGGGACACCGCTTCGCCGACTGGAATGGTCCCCACCGGCAACCCCAACGACGCCATGGCCTTCATCGGGGCCTGCAATCGCATCCCCATTTCTCAGCTTTCTCTCGGCTCCTATGGGACGGGACAGATGTGGACCGCGGGCTACCCGTCGTACGTGGTGATTGCCGGTTACAATCACTACAACGCCCCCAACTCTCTGGGATGCACCCCAACCGCCGCGACTGACCCCTACGCCTCCGTGGGTGGTCAGAGCCGCACCTACGGGACCCCGTGGGGCAGCGAATCGCCGACCAGCCGCCACCCAGGCGGTGTGAACATGGCCTTCTCCGACGGTTCGGTGAAGTTCATCAAAGATACGATCAACCTTCCCACGTTTTGGGCCATCGGCAGCCGCAACATGGGTGAAGTCGTCAGTTCCGACGCCTATTAAGCAGGTTGCGGCCGTATCGATCATCTTCCGGTGGACGCGTCTCCGACCCGAATTCAGGTTTGGGGGCGCGCCAAGATCACCTTGATGGTCCAATCCGATTCAAGACACGAGGAACCAACGACATGCGTCGGTTTGCTTGGGCCCTTTTCGTGCTCATTTGGCCGTTCGGCTTGCCCTCTTGCGGTCCTGCAAGTGACCCGATCCCGCCGGCCTCGCAGATCCAGGACACGCGCAACGAGGAAGCCAAGGAGGCCGATGACAGCATGAGCAAGCACTTCAAGAAATTCGGCAACCGCTGATTCTGGCGGACCCCGAAGAAACCGTCAGAGTCGCACTCGTCCTTTCGAGGCCACGAGTTCCTCATAGAGTGCCGCGAAGTGGTCCACCATTGAGGAGACTCGGAAGTGCTCGTCGACTCGAGTTCGCCCCGCGGTACCAAGTCGATGGGCCAACCCCGGGTCATCCAACAAACGCCTCACGGCCTGTGCAAGTTTCGCGGGTTGACGCATGGGCACGAGGAGTCCCGTTTCCTCATCGACCACCACTTCCGTTGTACCGGGAGCGGCCGTCGCCACGACCGCCTTGCGAAAGCACATCGCTTCCAGGACGACGTTGGGCAGGCCCTCATAGTAACTGGGTAGGACCAGAAAGTCGGCCGCCGCCAAGAGACGAGGCACGTCCTCCCGATGGCCCGTGAACGTGACGACACTGTCCAATAATTCGTAGGCCAGGGCGTGCCGTTCCAACTGATCGCGCAGGGGGCCGTCCCCCACGATCAAGGCGCGCAAGTCCTTGCGAATGTGCTGTAAGACGTCGAGCGCTTGCAGGAAGTCTTCGACCCCCTTCTGAGGGTAGAGCCGGCCAACAAACAGAACTAGAGGCGCGTCGGCGGACCAGCCGAACTCGGCACGTACCGTCTCGGGACCAACCGAGGGCGGTCCCACATCGTCGATCCCGGAGTGGATGCACAGCAACTTGTTTGACGGGACCCCCAATCTTTCGTAGTAATCAACGACCGCCCGCGAGTTGCCCACGACCTTGTCCGTCCAGCGGGCCAACCGGCGATCGATTGCCCGTTCGACCTCACGCTTCCAGAGATCAACGGCCATTTCCGCGGTGACCACCACGGGGACCTTCGCCCAACGGGCCGCCAGCCGTCCATAGGTGTT
>CALLYK010000311.1 GCA_937858365.1 uncultured Isosphaeraceae bacterium
GGAGTCGGAACGGCGGGAGCGCGACGCCGAGGATCGCTGGGATGGCGACGATGTCCGCCCGCGTCGCGAACGCGAAGAGCGCGAAGTCGAGCCGCGCGGTGACGAACAGAACCGCCGCGAATCGTTCGACGAGCAGACTTGAACCGACGGCTCAGACGATCAACGCCGTCGTCTCGTCGAAGCCGTTGATCAGGTTGAAGTTCTGCACGGCCACGCCGGAGGCCCCTTTGATGAGGTTGTCGAGGCAGGCGATCACCAGCACGCGCCCTTTCACGACTCGCACCGTGATGTCGCAGAAGTTGGTGAACGCCGAGTCCTTCGTGGCCGGCGGCTGCTCCACGACCCGCACGAATGGGCTGGATTCGTAGTATGAGCGATAGAGTTCCATCAGGTCGCGTTCGGTCGCGTGCCCTTTGGGTTGGGCGTAGATCGTGGCCAAGATGCCACGGTCCATCGGCACGAGGTGAGGCGTGAAGAGCACTTCGACCGCCTCCCCCGTGAGCCGGCCGACGTCGGTGAGCACTTGCTCAATCTCGGGCGTGTGGCGGTGCCGGCCCACGCTGTAGGCTGAGAGGCTCTCGTTGCACTCAGGGAAATGTGTGGTCAACTTGGGGGAGCGGCCGGCCCCCGAGACGCCGCTCTTGGCGTCGATGATGATCCCGGTCCGCTCGATCCGGTCCTCGGCGATCAAGGGGGCCAAGGCCAGGATGCTCGTGGACGTGTAACAGCCCGGGTTCGCGATCAGGGTCGCGCCTGGGATCGCTTGGCGATAAATCTCGGGCAGCCCGTAAACGGCCAGGTCGAGGCGGTCGGGGTCGGTGTGTGTGTGGTCGTACCACTCCGCATAGATGCCGGCCGACTTCAAGCGATAGTCCGCGCTCAAGTCGATGACGCGAACACCTCGATCATGCAGGGCGGGCACGGCCGCCATGCTGGCTACATGTGGCAAGCAGATGAAGGCCACTTGTGCTTTGCGCGCGACCTTCTCGGCGTCGAAGGGTTCGCAGGCCAGGTCGGTTCGCTTGGCCAGGCTCGGATGGAGGGTGTCCAATCGTGGGGCCTCGTCCTGACGCGACGTCGCCACCGCCAGACGCGCGCCCGGATGGCGCAGAAGGAGGTGGATCAACTCGCGGGCCGAATAGCCCGAGGCGCCGATGATCGCCACGTCGGTCTTGTTCATGATGAAGGGCCCTTCTCACGTCGATCGCGGACGACCGCGAGGGAGTAACACGCGAACCAGACGACCCACGCCGCAGCCGAGACGATCATGCCCGCGTACAACTCGGGGCACTCGTAATCGAGCCGCAAGGTCCAGCGGCCGGGCCCCGGGACGCGGGCCGCCATCCAGCCTCCCCAGGCCATGACCAACTCGGCCGGGCGCTTCCCTTGCGGGCCTTCACCTTCCCAGGTCGCCGACCAGGCGGGTTCGTACTGAACGGCCAGCACGATCGCCTCGGCGCCCCGCGCGTCGAGATCGACCTTCCGATGTTGCGGGTCGGCCGCTTCAAGGGTCAAGGGGGTCGCGTTGGGCAAGACCGAACGGATCGCGTCCGGGTCCTCGTTCATCCGCGGCGAAACGCCTTCGGGCAGGAGCCAGCAACGCGGGGGCGGGTCGGGCCGCGTCCGCACGGCGAACGATCGGAACGCGGCCCCTTCACCCGCGACCCAGGCCGAACCATACAGCCAACCGGCCAGGACCGGGTCGTCCACACGCTCGCCGGGGGCGTCCGAGAGCGCTGGGCCAACCTGGGCGCCGACGAAGTCGAGGGCCTTCAGTTCGCCGGTCCTCATGGCGATTTCGGCGAGTCGCGGCCGAGGCAGGTCAAGCGTCCGGTAAGCCGAGATTGGCGCCAGGCCGGCCACCATCGGCAGGTTCCGCGCCTCGTCGAGCACGCGCGTTCCGCGCGGCAACCCGGCCAGTTTGGTCAGCACGGGACTGGCCTTCATGAGCGACTGAAGGGGCATCGTCTCGACCATCCGCAAGCGCGCGGTCATCAGCAGGTCGGCACAGGTCAACAGGCAAAGGGACCAGGGCACCAGGCGCCTTGTCCGAGCGAACGCGGCGAGCAGGCCGACGACGACCAGTCCCGACCAAACGGCGGCGGTCGGCGCCAACTCGTCCACATAGGTCGCGAGGCGTTCCCGGTCCCAGCGCAGGCCCTCGGGCGGGACCTTCGCGCGGCCGATCCTGGCCAGGCCGGCGCGTTCGCGGACCTCCCCTTGGGGCCTTCGGGCGGCGTCCATCAGTCCCGACAGCCGGACCGGCCGGGACCAAGGGGCCAGTCCCAAGACTTGATCGGCCGCACGCACAAGGCCAGGTATGCCCGGTCGGGCCGTCGCGGCGAGGGCCCCTTCCAACGTGCCGACCGCCAGCAGCGGGACGACGAGCGCGAGTAGGCACCAAACCCGGACGATACGAGCGGGATTGGCCCAGGTCTTGACGGCATCCCATCCCATCCCGGCGAGAAGGGCCAAGGCCAGGTCGGTCGCCACCGACCAACGCGCCGGCGCCCGAAAGAAGGAGAAGCCCGGCAGCTTGATCAACCAGGCGAACCCGGGCACATAAGGCCCCCAACTGAGCAGGAGTGTCATCAGGGCCACCAGGCCCAACGCCCGAACGGCCGAGTCGCGCGGGACCTTCCTCAAGACGACGCCAACGGCCAGGAAGAGCGGCACGAGGCCGACATAACCGAGCGACTCTTCCGGGATGGCGTGAAAAGGGTCCCAGACGATCGACCGCCACAAGGGGGACCGATGGAAGAGTCCGGGGACGACGTAACTGGCGATGTGAAAGGGGGTCGTCGCGAACGTGCCCAGGTATTCGAAGTCCCGGTCCGAATCGGCGAGCGCGGCCAGCCGCCATGTCGGGGCGAGCTGGAGCATCGCGAGAAGGCCCGCCATCAAGAACGAGAGGGACAAGAGAATCAACGAACGACGCGGTCCGGCGGCGAGCACCAGGACGAGTAGGCCCACCTGGGTGATGAACGCGAGTTGAAAATGGCCGGGCAGCATCTGGAGCGCTAGAGCGGCGGCGAGCAGCCAAGGGGTCGTCCGCTTGCCTTCCCCCCGCGCCACCATCCAGCCGAGCCCCCAGACCCAGGGCATCCAGCTCCCGGTCGTCTGGGCCCACTGGTGCGGCAGGTGGACCAGGAAAAAACCCGACATGCCCCAGGTCAGGCCGGCGAGGACCGCCCCGCTGGGGGAGACGCCGAAGCGTCGGGCCGCCCATTGGGCGCCAAGTCCCGCCCAGAACGTGTGCAGGACCAAACTCACCGTGTAAGCCATTTCCAGGGGCAAGAGACCGTAGAACAGCCAATGCGGTGGGTAGAAGGCCCCGATCTGGCTTTCGCCGATGCCAGGAAAACCATAGCCCCAGAGGTCGTTCCAGATGGGAAGACTGAGGTGCCGAAGCGAATCGGCCAGGAAGGCCATCAAGCCGATCGTGAACTGGGTGACGTCGCCGCCGACCGGCATCGCCCCGCCCAGACCGATCGGCCAGAGCCACGCCGTCAGCACGGTGACCACCGCCAGGCCACCCCAAACCGACCGCCGACGGTCGCCGTCCCCGACCTCGTCGCTTGCGACGCTCATGCTTGGAAGAATCTACAAAGTCCCGTGAGTCGGCCGCTCGTCCCGGTCCCACGACCGCTTGGGGAATGGCGAGCGCGTCGCCGAAGTTCTGAAGATAGCACGACTTGAGGCCGCTTCAAACAGGACCTAGGGACATTCCGGCCTAATTCGGCACGGCAGGTGCAAGACCATCGGGCAAGTCCAACGCTCATCGAGATCATCGGCCATCGGCCGCTCGTTTCTGAAGGAGGACCGCCCATGTTGGTCTTGAGCAGGAAGCTCGGCGAGAAATTCCAAATCGGTCCGGACGTGCGTATCACGATCGTCAAAGTGGACCGCCACTCGGTCCGAATCGGCATCGAGGCCCCCGACGACGTCAGCGTCTATCGCGAAGAGGTCCTCATGCTGGAACCGGCCGGGATCGGCGAACTCGCGACGACGGCCCGCGCCTGAGGTCCGTTCTCAGGGCCCGGGTCTTGGACCCAAGCCCGGTACCGGGATGTCTCTTCGGGACCCGGCCGTCATCCCCTTGATGGGGACCGGCTCGCCCCCATCGTCCGTCCCGTCCGGGCCGACGCTGTAGAGCATGTGGCCCCCTCCGACCTGCCGGTAAACCGGCGGCCCCTTGCCGAACGGGTCCGCGGGGACCGTTGGAAGATACTCGGGCACCAGGTCTTCGAGGCGGGCCGCTTCCGCGCCTTGGCCGCGCCGATACCGCCTCAAAGCCAGTTCCAATAGAAGAAGCCGGGCCCGAGCCGACGAACGATCGTGGAACCGGCGAAAGGCGTCCTCGGCGGGCTTGCACATCATGTTGAACCGGCCCGGCGTCATCCTCGCCATGAGTCGGATCGGCAATTCCCCTCGGCTTCGATAAAGGGCCCTCTCGCGTCGACAGACGGTGTCGGGGCCCTCGCGACGCTCCTCCAAAGCTTGAATGGCCTTCATCGCCCTGGCCGATTGGGCGTCGTCTAACGCCTCGGCGAGTTCGCCCAGGGCCTCCATCGCGGTGCTTTCGATGGCGATGCCGACCTCTTGGTCGATGATCAGCCCTCCGCGACCCGCCTTCCCGGAGAGTCCCAAGGCGTCCAGAATGGCGGCCAGGGCGTCGTCGGTCCTTCCTTCCTCACGAGCGAGTTTGGCTTTCGTCAGAAAGTAGCGTCCCAGATCGCGCAGGGGTCCGATGGCCTGGACCGATCGATTTACGATCGCGTCGACATCACCGAGGAGAG
The DNA here is from genome assembly GCA_937858365.1 of uncultured Isosphaeraceae bacterium. Classification (GTDB taxonomy): domain Bacteria; phylum Planctomycetota; class Planctomycetia; order Isosphaerales; family Isosphaeraceae; genus CALLYK01. The sequence continues at coordinate 4,800 of CALLYK010000311.1, forward strand.
GAACGCCCGATTCATGCTCCAGGGCGCGTCGCGCTCGGCCTTCGATGTCGCGCCGGGACTCGAACCAAGCGAGCAGAGTGTCTGGGTCGTTCGGATCATCGCTTTTCCGATGGCGAATCGCCGCCCCCGCCTCCACCAGTTCGGGATAGGCGTTGGGCTCGGGCAAAGGAGGAAGCGGAGGCCCGAAGGGGTCGAGGAAGAGTCCCGCCGCGCCCGCCGCCATCAGGGCGACGACCGAGAGCAGGACGAGTCGCGAGATTGTCTTGCGCCTGGAGCGAGGGCGCTCGGGACGGTCACTTATATTCGAGGTAGGTCTCAATTCCCTGCCATAAGACGAAGGCGCCGCCCAGGATGAACATGATGTCGAGCACCAGGCTCGGCCGGTTGAACGGGACCCCCAGAGTGGCATCGAGGAGGAAAATGAGGACCACCAGGCCGGCCACGACCAGCGAAGCGATCGTCAGCAGCTTCTCGGTCTCCATGAGGGGGACACTCCCGACGTTGGACATTCGGCATCGTCTCCCACGACTTTACCACACGCCCAGGCGCGAAGCGGAAGGCGAGCGGTCCCTCAAACTGTAGGAAGAGTGGGCTTGCGGCGGATTGTACGGAGAGTAGGGCCCAGTCGGGAAGAAGGCTGCGAAAAGACGACCTTGAGACAGCCTCTCTTAGACGTTGGTCGGGCCCCGAACGGGGATCGTGAAGGTCCGCGCCTTGGCCGCTTTAGGCAGGCGCACCGTCAACACCCCGTTCTGGAAATCCGCCTGAATCCCTTGCTGGTCCACGTCTTCGGGCAACTCGACGTCGCGGCAGAACGGGCCGAAGTACCGTTCCTGAAGCCGGGGCCGCCCCAGGGTCACATCGGGGGCCGACCGCGCGCCCCGCAAAAGGACCGTCCGACCCGAGACAGAAAGGTCGATGGAAGCCGGGTCCACGCCCGGCAGGTCGACGCGGAGGACCAGGTCCACGTCCGACTCGTGCAGGTCAATTTCGGGGACGGAGCCCCCTTCCCCCGTGAACTTGCTCCGATACTGTTCGTACAGCTTTGTTAATTCGTCTTGCAAGACCGACAGCGGCGCTCCCAACTCGCGGCGCCAGGTCCAGGTCGGGATGCGGGTCATGGGTGGGTCTCCTGCCGGCTGTGGGTGTCTTCAAGGTCATTCGTATCGTGGCGGGCTTTTCTTGTCGAGTGGCTCGGGAAGCGAGATCACAGTCAGTTCGCGCAGGGATAGGCCCTGACGGGGTGGGGCCGTGACCGTCAACCACTTGGACTCTGGGTCCGGGGGCCCCTCGACGGCCACTTCTTGATCATCAACCCAAAGTCTCACGACATCGTGGGTCCGGACCAAACGCAGGTGGTACGAACCAGTCTCGGCCGGGGCCGAAGGCGATGGGACGCGATGGCCGGCCAGCCGACAGCCGGCAACCTGTTCGGGAAGGTCCGCCAAGACCCGCACCGTCAGTTCGAACTCGTCCGGCAAGGGAAGTGGAAACTCCAAAGGCGCCGGGTCCCGCTCGGGTCCAATCTCGACGCGAGGGGCCAGAAACTTCCCCCCGTCGGCCTGGTCCCCGCTCGGCCCGACCACAAACCCACGCAGGCTGACCGTGCTCAAGCCGACCACCGTCAAGGCCGCGAAAAGCGACGTCGTCAGGCGAAACCAGAAGGGGCTGTCTGGTTCCACCGGGAAGGGGCAACGCAGCAACATTAAGACGCGCTGATAAAGCGCCGAGCCGCCGAACCAGGCGCGCGCCCGACCGGCCTCGCGGGCCTTCCCGTTCGGCAAGGCGGTCGGCCCCGACTGTCCCACGAGGGCCGCGGCGTAATCGGCGGTGGAACCGTAATCGGCGGCGGCCTGACGGTCCGCCAGAAACTCCTGATCGAGCCGAACTTGCGCTCGGACCCACCAGACGGGTGGCCAGAAGAACCAAAACGCCTGACAGAGACTCGCCAAGAGGGCCCATGAGGGGTCTTGGCGTTGGTCGTGGGCCAACTCGTGAAGCAGTGCCAGGCGGAGCGCCTCGCGATTGATGGGCCGATCGAGGGCCGTCGGGACCAGGATCGTGCTTCGGAGGCCCACGAAGAGGGCCGGTGAACGGACGCGCTCGGAAATACGCAGCCGCGGCCCCTTCCGGTCGGGTCCGAGGAGCCGTGTGAAGAGGTCGATCGTGCCCGAAGAAGGTGCCGAGGACGACCAAACGAGCCAGAACCCGCCCCACCAACCCAGGCCCAGCCAAGCCAACTGCCAAAGCACTCCGACAAAATACACAACGAGTGCCCAACGCAACCAAACGAAGTCGCCCCCTTGCGACCCATCGAACAACGGCAGAGGGCCCAGCCACGAGGCGGGCTCCCATCGCGGTATCAGGTCCAGGGCGATGAGGGTGGGGATCACCATCGCGCCCACACAGGCCGCCAAGCCAAGCACAAGGCGTCGGGCCGGCTGAGAACAGAGGACCATCCCGGAAGCCATGAGTCCCAGCCAGACCAAGACGGCCGGCGCGACGTCGAACCAAAACGGGACAGCGCGGGCCAAAGCGGTCCCCATCGGACCACCTCCCCATCGGCTCCAAGGACGTGTTCAGCCTTCGATCGCCTCCCGGTCGGCCTTCGCCTCTGGGCCGCGCTCCGCCTGGGCGCGGGCCTCGTCCAGCATCGCTCGAAGGCGGTCGAGTTCCTCGGGGTCGGGCGACTTCGAGTCCAGCAAGGCCACCATCACGCGATCCAAGGCCCCGTCGAAAACGCGGTCCACGAACCGCTTCGTCAATTCGCGGATCGTCCGTTCGGGAGACTTCTTGGGCGAATAAACGAACGTGCGACCCTCGACCACATGGCGGACCAGGCCCTTCTTCTCTTCCATGATGTTGAGGAGAGTTTGGACCGTGCTATAGGCGACCGGGCCCACCACCTGGAGGTCTTCCTGCACCTCACGCACACTGGCCCGACCACGGGCCCACAACACCTTGAGGATCTCCAGCTCCCGATCCGTCACCATCTGACCTTTGCGCACCGTGACGACTCCCCCAGGTCCTCGCGACCACCATTCACTCGATCGAGACTACCCACTCTTAATACCATCGGCAATCCCCAAACCTCAGAGAAATCCGGGCTTAGGCTTGGACGAATGTCCTAGGCGCGAGGTGCGACCAAGCCCTTGAGGCGGTCGTCGAGAAGTCCCGGAAATCGGGAGTACCAACGCGCGTTCAAGGGGGACGGATGAGGCAAAGGCAAGACCGCGATTTCTTTGACGACCGACCCGTCCGGCGACCGGAGGGAGCAGGGCAAGCGGCCCTGGTAGCGGTCCTCGCGGTCCCAAAGCGCTTGGGCCGCGCCGGCCGCCGCGTGGCGGACGAACCAGTCGAACGCCTCGTTCCCGAGGGTCAAGACGGTGTCGCCTCGCCAGTGGACCGTGAGAAGTTCCACCAAGAAGGGCCGAAAACGGTCCTTCACGGCCGTTGAATACGCCTTGTTCCCCGGCGGCTTGTATGGGACTGTGTTGGTCAGAAGAACATGATCAAGTGCCGAAAAAAGCGTCGTGTCCTTGGGGTCGGGCTCGCGACCATGGACGGCCCGCAGCAAGCCCGCGCGCACGAGGCGACCGCCCGCGCCGATGAGGGGTTGTCCGTGGGTCACTTCGTCTTTACCCAGGTCGCGCGCGAAGACGCATACGCGAGCATCGAGCGACCCGGCGCAGAGGATCGGCGCCTGGGGGTCGCGACCGGCCCGGCGATAGACCTCCTCATCGATCGGAAAGGGCGCGCGCAGGGCCTCGCGATGCACGTCGGCGATCAGGGCGTCCAGCTCACGCACGGCGGTCTCCTCCGACTTGGCTCAAGAACGGTTGGCGTGGGGCGTCTGCTACAATAAGGGCGTGACGCGGCGCGTTTCGCCAGGTCGCACCCTTCCTACCCCTCGAACCGGACCGGCCATGACGCGGATCGCCATTTACGATACCACCTTGCGCGACGGCAGCCAGGGCGAGGGGGTCAACTTCTCGCTCCACGACAAGCTGCTCATCACAAGCAGGCTCGATGAACTCGGGGTCGACTTCATCGAGGGGGGCTATCCCCTTTCGAACCCCAAAGACACCGCCTACTTCCGCGAAGTGCGCGGCCTCGACCTGAAACACGCGAAAGTCGTGGCCTTCGGGATGACACGCCGGCGGGACACCGCCGCGGGGGACGACCCAGGGATGAAAGCGCTGATCGACGCCGGCACGGGCGCCGTGACGATCGTGGGCAAGACCTGGGACCTGCACGCGACCGAGGTCCTGGGCGTGGGTCTGGACGAGAACCTGGCGATGATCGCTGATTCGGTGGCCTTCTGCTCGTCGCGCGTGGCGGAGGTTATCTACGACGCCGAGCACTTCTTCGACGGCCATCGTCGCAATCCGGAATACGCCCTGAAGACGCTGAAGGCCGCGGTGGACGCCGGGGCCGCCTGGCTGGTGCTCTGCGACACCAACGGCGGTTCCCTTCCCGAACAGGTGGCGGACGCAGTGGCGAAGGTCGTCAACGCCTTTCCAACGGTGAAGGTCGGCATCCACACACACAACGACGGCGAGCTCGCCGTGGCGAACAGCTTGGCGGCGGTCCGAGCGGGCGCGACCCAGGTGCAAGGCACGATCAACGGCATCGGCGAGCGCTGCGGCAACGTGGACCTTTGCAGCGTCATCGCCAATCTCGCGTTGAAGTACCCGGGACTCGACCTGCTCCAACCGGGCAAGCTGACGCACCTGACGGAGGTCTCACGCTACGTCTACGAGACGGCCAACATGAACTTCCGCTCGGACCAGCCGTTCGTGGGCACGAGCGCCTTCGCGCATAAAGGGGGGATGCACGTCCACGCGGTGCGCAAGCTGGCCTCAAGCTACGAACACATCGACCCAACGCTGGTCGGGAACGAGCGTCGCGTGCTGGTGAGCGAGCTTTCGGGTCGATCGAACATCGCCGAGAAGCTGGCCGAGTTCGGCCTGGAAGCGGACCATGCGCTGATGACGAAGGTCCTCGACCGGGTGCAGGACCTCGAGAACGAGGGGTATCAGTTCGAAGCGGCCGAGGCTTCGTTCGTGCTCTTGGTTGAGAAGCTGGCGGGCAGATATCGTCCTTGGTTCGAGCGATTGGGGTATCGCGTGAGTGTCGAGAACGGCCCCGAGGGTACACCGCTCACCGAGGCGACCGTGAAGGTGAAGGTGGGCGAGCGTGTCGAGCACACGGTCAGCGAAGGAGACGGCCCGGTGAACGCCCTCGACGGCGCGCTCAGGAAGGCCCTCGAACCGCATTATCCACGTTTGCGTGAATTACATTTAGTGGACTACAAGGTACGCGTGATCAATGAACGAGCGGGCACGGCCGCGCGGGTGCGCGTGGTGATCGAGAGCCAGGACGACGGCGATGTCTGGGGCACGGTGGGCGTTTCCGAAAACGTCATCGAAGCGAGTTGGCTGGCGCTTCTGGACGCCTTCGAGCACAAGCTCGGAAAAGACGCTCGGGAACGAAGCGGTGCCGGCTGAGGGCCGAGTGACACTCCCCGCGACGGGGCGCCAGGGTATGAGGCGACCCGTTGCCCGTGCCACGCGCTTCGAGTAACGTGATGGTCCAAGGAAGGTCCATCTGGACAGCATCTCACATCCTTGTGCTTCGTGACCTTCCGGTAAACTCAGGTCTCGACACGTCTCGACCTTCAACTCTGAGAGGGCCACTGATGCGATTCACGCTTGCCCCGCGTGCGCTCCGGCGCGCGACGAGTCGAGGACCACGGGTTTCTCGCCGTCGAGCGAGGACTTGTTGGGCCGAAGCGTTGGAACTGCGTTGCCTTCTGAGCCTGAATGGTACGCCGACGTGGGCCAATATCGGTCCCACGTTTTACAACGAGGACGGCGTGATCTGTTCCGGGTCCATTCAGGCCGTCGCGGTCGACCCCAGGAACGCAGACCGGGTCTTCATCGCCTCGTCAGGGGGCGGGGTCTGGCGAACGACCAATGCCACCGCCGCCGCCGGTCCGACTTGGGTGCCCCTCACAGACGCACTCCCCTTCCTGGGGACGAGCGACGTTGTCTTCGATCCGCTTGACCCCACCCGCAACACGATCTGGGTCGGTACGGGCCGGGTCTCCAGCAGCTTCGCGACCCCTGGCCCCACTGTGGGTCTCTATAAGAGCACCAACGCCGACGCGGGACCCAGCGAAATCCAATGGACCAATCTGGGGCAAGACACGTTGCGAGGGTTGACCATCAGCACGGTCCTGCCCACGACCATCATGGAATCGGGGAAGCAGGTCATCCTCGTGGCGACCAAGAAGTCACCCTCGACCGGCGACGACCGCAGTCCTTCCACCGAAAGCACCGGCCTCTATCGCAGCGCCGATGGCGGCCAGAGCTGGGACCTGATCTCGGGCAGGACGCTCGACGATGGGACGATCGCACTGCCGAGCGGTGATGTCTCGGAACTGGTGCTCGATCCTTCCAATCCGACGGCCCCGACGCTTTTCGCGGCCCTGCCGGGGCTTGGCGTCTTTCGGAGCGTCGATGGCGGCAAGTCCTGGACGGTCACGGCCGGAAACGCCCAGCTCGGGGGCCTCTCCGCGCGAGGTCGCATCCGGCTGGCGATCCATCCCGACGCCGCGGCCCCCTCGAACGATGTCGTGTATGTCGGCGTTACCGATGATAACGTCATGATCGGACTTTATCGCAGCGACGACGCCGGCGCCTCGTGGAAGTCGCTCGGGCCGATCAAGCGGGACTTGCACACGCTGGACCAGGCGAGCCTGCACGTCTCGATGGTGGCCGACCCGACCGACCCGAACGTGGTCTATGTCGGCGGCGATAGTCCGGGCGAAGACAACGGCGTCCACTATCGTGTCACCTACGCGGAGTCGGGAAACACCTGGGAGTCCTTGGATGGGAAGGCGGCGAACGAGACCGTGACGCACACGGACTCGCGCAACATGGTCTTCGACCGCAATGGTGACATCCTGGAAGTGGACGACGGAGGCATCTTCCGCCTCGCGAAGCCAAGCGATCCCCGAGGGCGGAAGTGGTCGCCGATGTCCAGTAATTTGACGATCGCGGAATTGACCTCGGTCGCTTACGACTCGGTGAATCACGTCGTCTTCGGGGGCTCGCAAGACAACGGGTCGCCCGGCCAAGGAAAGGAGGGAGACCCTACCTCGTTTACCGACTTGAGCTCCGGCGACGGTGAGGCGGCCTACGCGGACAACACGTCCACGCCCGGTTCCTCTGTCCATTACACTTCGCCGGGTTCGCTCACGATCTTCCGGAGCGTTTACGACGGGACGGGCAAGCCGATCGACGCGGGGCCTCGAGCCAAGGATGGAAGCACCGTCGTCAAGTTCACCGTCTCAGGGGCGCAGAAGGGCCTGAAAGAACTGGACAAGCCCAGCCAGAATTCCCCGTTCGCACTCAACGCGGTTGACCCCAAACGCATGCTCATCGGGGCAAAGTCACTCTACGAGTCGTTCGACTCCGGGATGACCCTGACCGCCCTAGGCGGCCTGAAGGACGGCAAGCCCGCAAGTGTGGTGGGCCTTGTTCGGAGTCTGGCCTACGGCGGCTTCCAGGGGAACACCCCCAAGCCCGACGTGGCCTACGCGGGTGTGAACCGATCAGGTACCCCGTCGCTCCTCTTAAGGACCGAGCGAGGCAAGCCGTTTGTCCCCCTAAGGTCCTATCCTGGGGAGACCCCCCAGCAGATCGTCTTGGACCCCGACGACTGGCGCGTCGCCTACGTCCTGGATAGCGAAGGGAAGGTCTGGCGCACCGCCGACGCGAGCGCATCGAGTCCGACCTTCACCAATGTCACCAGCAATCTGGGGTCGGTCGTCACGATCGCCTCGGCCCTCGCGGTCTTCCGACCGGGGGCAGGTTCTCCGCCGGTCCTCTTCGTCGGCGGTCAGGGTGGCGTGGCCGCGACCGACGACCCGACGGCCTCGCAGGTCACTTGGGTGAAGTTCGGCGCCGCGATGCCCCATGTCCTTGTGACGGGTCTCGTCGTGAACTCGGTGGACAATGTCCTGGTCGCTTCGACCTTCGGCCGCGGCTTTTGGAAGGTGGACAGGCTCTCGGATTTCGCGGGCGACCAGGCACCTGTCCTGACGGCCACCACGACCCCGCTCGACGTCACGTTCACGGCCAGGGCGGGGCCGGTCTCCATCGTGGACCCGAGCCTGGAAGTGACCGACCCCGACCAGACGATGATCTACCAAGCGACCATCACTCTCCTCAACCCCACGGACGGCTCTTTCGAGAAGGTCCAGGTCGATACGTCGGGCACGAAGATCACCGCGGGGGCCTACCAAGCGAAGAGCGGCATCCTCGAATTGTCCGGTCTCGATACGCTGGCCAACTATCAGAACGTGCTGCGTACGGCGACCTACGACAACGTGGGCGAGATGATCGACCAGGCCGTCCGAACGATCACCATCACGGTCGGAGATGGGGTCGTCTTCAGCAATCGTCTGACGACCCGCGTGACCATGAAACCGGCCTCGCCCAGCGCGCCTCAGACCGATGATGAGGAGGAGATCGTCGAGGGTGAAAACACGTTCGTCGCCAACGGGGACCCGCTTCGCGTGGCCAAACGATTGACCGTTCGCGACCCGGATTCGACCTTGCTCCAATCGGCCACGGTCACGCTGGTCGACCCGCCCGACGCCGACGAGGAAGTGCTCGCCGTAGACACGACCGGCACCGCGATCACGGCCCTTTACGACCCGGAAAGCGCGGTCCTGGTCTTGGTCGGCGCCGACACGCCCTCCCATTATCAACAGGTCCTCAACACGCTCACCTACGACAATCTCGCCCTTCTGCCTGACGCCCGGCCGCGTCAGGTCGAAATCGTGGTGAGCGACGGGACCTATGAGGGCCTAGTCACGTCCATCACGTTCACGATCACAACGGTGAACCACGCCCCTATCCTTCAACCCGGATCCACATTCACCCTGGACGACTTCGATGAGATCGCCCCGAGAGAAAGCGTGGTCGGGACTTGGGTCGGCGACCTTCTCGAATCGGGGGTGCCCGGCGACGCGATCACGGACATCGACCCGAATGACGAAGGCGGCATCGCGGTCGTCGGCGTGGACAACACACACGGCACGTGGGAGTTCTCCACCGACGGCGGCGAGACCTGGGAAGCCTTCGACGACCAGTCGCCCTCGCACGCGACCTTGCTCACGGACGACCTGGAATCGCTGATACGGTTCGTGCCCTCGCCGTACTTCTACGGGACGGTGAGTGCGGGGCTGCTTTTCCGCGCGTGGGACCAAACGACGGACCGGGCCCAACTCACGGAACGCGACGAGGTCAATGGGAGGTCCGCCGACACGACCTTGAACGGCGGCGACACGGCCTTCAGCACGGGCGTCGGTGTCGTGGGCCTGGTCGTCAACCCCGTCAATCAACAACCACGATTCGACCCAGGGACAAATGTCACTCGAACGTCGGACGGACGACCGCATTTCCTTCGAGGCTGGGCGATGAACGCGTCGCCTGGGGCGCCCAACGAGACCGGTCAGACGCTCTGGTTCGAGGTGACCAATAACAACAACGCCTACTTCCTCGTCCAGCCGTCGATTTCGCCGAAGGGCGACCTTTCCTTCACGCCGGTGTCCGGGGCCCAAGGCACGGCCACGGTGAGTGTGCGCCTGCGTGACGACGGCGGCATCGACAACGGCGGCAAGGACACCTCACCCTGGCGCACATTCACCATCACGCTGACGGTGCCTGCCCCCGTGGTCCAATCCTCGCGTTACGTGGTCCCGCGCAACGGCAGATTGATCGTCTTCGGTCCATCGGGGCTGATCGTCCAAGGTCAGGCAAGCGGCGCGGGCCCGCTTCGGGTCCAACTGCTCAAGGGGCCCTCCAGGGGTCATCTCAAGTTGAGTCGCGATGGGGCCTTCCTCTACCTGCCCTTCGCCTCGTTCCTCAAGCAAGGTCGAGACCGCTTCACGTTCCGAGTGATCGACGCGAAAGGTCGCGGCAGCGGGGTGGCGAGCGTGACACTCGTGCGCCAGGGGGCCCGGCCTGCCGCGCAAATTCGATGATCCTCGTTCCGAAAGAGACAAGCTCGCGCTGAGAGAACGTGGTCCTATCAAGATACTCAGACACCTTGCTTCTTGTCGCCCTTCACGCGAACAACGTTGTAGCTCTTGGTCGCCGGGTCGCTGATGTCCTCGATCGCGATACCCTGTTCGCGGGCCGCGGCGATGCCGGCGCTCAGCATGTCGTTGAACGCCCGGGTGATTCCAGTCACTTCGTTGACGATCGGCGCGCTCCGCGACCAGTGGCGGCGCTCGTAGAACTCGGCGCCGTCTTTAGCGGTTAGGAGCAGGCCCTTCTCCTTGACCAGGTCCAGGGCCTTGCAGACGCCCTCGTGGACCTGCACAAAGCGCGTCGCGTACTGTCTCTTCGTGAAGCCGGACCTGAACCAGCAAGGCTTGCCTTCAGTGCGGAAGCTCGTGAGGCCAATGACGAAGGGGTCGCACCCCTCGCAGGGTTTGACGAGGATCAAATGACCGTGCCGGAGCATCACGGAGGTCATCTCCAAAAGAAAGCTGTTCCGGAGCTGAGCGAGGGAGCGCTATCGAGCTGCTCGAGATAGTCCTCCGCGCGCCAGAGCGTGGTCGTGTCTAGGAACTTTCACGCCGGTTCGAAAAACCGAAGATTCAATTCCGCGGGCACGTCGCCGAACCAGCAGGGCGCGGTCCTGAGGCAGAGTCCCCTGTGATCGGGGTCGTCTTTCTCGTCCAAGCGCGCGCGGACCGCCGGCGGTAGCTCGTACCCCCGCTTGAAGGAGTATCCTGATGGGCAAGGGCTCGTAGGCGGGGTCCACAGGCAGCAGTTCGCCGACGTTGTTAAAGGGCAGGTCGAGCAGCCTCTCGCGGAGCCGCCCCAACTCTTCCAGGAGGGCCTGTTCGGGGCACTCGAAGTGATAAACGAAGTCGATTCAAATGCCCATGTCGCTGGAGGTCGTTTCCTGTCGAGTCTGTCGGTCCTCGTCATTTCCTGGGCTTGAGCGGGTCGGGGTCGCGGTCGCCGAGCCCCCCCTTCAGCGGCACCTTGCGTTGGGGCTTGGGTACGGTGGGTTCGTCGGGGCCTTCGTCCTCGGGTTCAGGTGTCGGCGCCACTGGCCCCGGCTTGAGCGAAAGGCTGATCTTCTCCGCGTCGCCATCGACCTTGAGGATGCGGACCTGCACCTCCTGCCCCGGTTCGACCACGTCCTTCACGCGGAAGACCCGCTTCGGGCCCAACTCCGAAATGTGAATCAAACCCTCGATCCCCGGTTCGAGCTCGACGAAGGCGCCGAACTCCATCAGCTTCGTCACCTTGCCGGGGACGGTCGTGCCGGCTGCGTACTTGTCCTCGACGTCGTCCCAAGGACTGGCGAGCAACTGCTTCAGACCGAGTGTGACCTTCTCCTTCTCGCGGTCGATGCGCAGGACCTTCACGCGGACGGCCTGTCCCGGTTTGAAGAGCTTGGCCGGGTCGTCCACGCGGGCCCAACTCATCTCGCCGACCGGCAAGAGACCATCGACGCCGCCGATGTCGATGAAGGCGCCGAACGACTTCACCGATCGCACCGTGCCCTCGCGTTCCTGTCCCTCTTCCAGGGCCCCCCACGTCTTCTCGCGCAGCTCGGCGCGGATGCGTTCCAGGAGTTCGCGTCGCGAGACGACCAGGTTTTTCTCGCGCGGGTTCGCCTCGGTGACGAGCACTGGGAAGCGCTCGTTCAAATAGACCGCCGCATCCTCGACACGATTAATATCGATTTGGCCGATGGGCAGAAATCCGCGGATGCCGTTGACCTGGACCTCGAGGCCCCCCTTGATGACCTTGGAGACGCGGGCGTCGACGATGAGACCTTTGCGGAGGTTCTCCCAGCTCGCCTCGACGGCCGCCCCTTTGCGTGAGAGTCGGAGCAGACCTTCGGCCGGGTCGAAGCGATCGACGACGACGTCGATCAACGCGCCCGGTTCGGGGAGGCCCTCGTCGAACTGGGAGGCAGGGACCATGCCCTCGCTCTTGCCGCCGAGGTCCACGAAGACTTGATCGCCGCGGACGCGAATCACCTTCCCCTGTCGCGGCCCGCGTGTTTCCTCCTGGCCGACGGCCCCTTTGGGCACGTGGGCGCGATCGTCGGCCCGAGTGCGCGGGCCTGGGCGGGCGATCTCCAGGCTCAACGGGTCGAAGCCTTGCAGGGAGGCCTCAAGTTCCGCCTCCAACTGCTCGTCCCACTGACGCTTGAGCGAGGTGTCGACCGGCCTTTCGGCGGCCTTCATCGCAGCGTCGAGGGCCGCGTCGATCACTTTTTCTTCGTCGATCCTTCGGAAGGATGGGTCGGCCATTGTTCGCGTCTCGGTCCCTGTTCATGCGTCGTCAATCAATTCGAGCGTGGCCCAAAGGCTGGGGTCCTCGCCGACCGGGAACTCGCGGCCCACGGCGAGGTGTCGGTCGCCGCGCTCCGAGTCCCCCACACGATAATACAAACCCAGCCTCCGGTTCGTCTCGGGGTCGAACCCGTGGAGGGCCTCCGCGCTGAGGAAGATGTCGAGGCGATATCCATCCTTGGTTGACTCCGCGGCGGCCTGGAACGAGCCCGACTTGGCCTGCGGCGGCTCGCCCAGGGCGCGATGGATCTTGCCTTGCGTGAGTTCCACGGACAGCGAAGGGCCCTTCACCGACCCCCGAAAGTTCGCGGTGAAACGATGGCAGAAGCGCGTCGCGCGGTGGACGTCGCGTGTGTCGCGTGTGTCGACCCACAGGTCCACCTCATCGCGACCGCCGAGCGCGAGGGGGTCGGTTTGGATCGGCTTCTTCTTGCCGCGCACCGTGAACGTGAAGCCAAGGCCCTTCTCGTCCCACCCGGCGCGCACCGAGCACCACGAAGGTCGGCCATCGAGGGCGCCGAAGTCGGGGAGTTCGCAAGAGGCGGGAAGGTCGAGCAACCCCCCTTTGCTCGTGGACAAGCCGACCACGCGCGGACAGCGAAGAATCAAACGGAACCAGAAGGCTTGTGGGACCAGAGGACTCGCGCTCACGCTGTATCGTTCCTTCGAAGTCTCAGTTCCATCATTCCAGGGAAAGGACAACGATTCGCCCTGGTGATAAGTGGGCCCTTCGTACTTGGATGGGTCTCGCATCGTGATTTCGCCACCATTTTGGGCGAGTATCAGCCGGACTCGGGACGGGATTCAAGTGAGACATCCGTCAGTCGCCTCCCTTTCTACCGACGGACGGCAACTGTCCCATCAAATTGACCATCTCAATCGCCGCGAGGGCCGCGTCGGCCCCCTTGTTCCCACTCTTCAAACCAGCGCGATCAAGCGCCTGCTCGACCGTTTCGGTCGTGAGGATGCCGAAGACCACCGGGACACCCGTCGCCAATCCGGCGTGCATCACGCCCGAGGCCGCCTGGCCCGCGACATGGTCGTAATGCCCAGTCTCGCCGCGAACCACGCAGCCGAGGCAAACGACCCCGGCGTATTCGCCCGACTCAGCCAGCCTCTTGGCCACCAAGGGAATCTCGAAGGACCCCGGCACGCGGACCACGTCGAGCCGGTCGTCCGCGACGCCGTGACGCACGAACGCATCGCGACAGCCCGCCAAGAGGGCCTCGCAAACCAAGGCGTTGAATCGGGCCACCACGATCGCGAAGCGGCCGGTCGGCGGCGAGAAGTCCCCTTCGAAAATGTTCATTGGTTATCCATGTTCGGCGCGAGTGTCTCGCGGACCCATTCCTTGAGGCGTTTGAACCGGATCGTCTCGAGCTCCCCTTCACCCATCGCGAGGGCCGCCAAAACCAGGTCCGGCGTGAGCATCGGCAAGCCGAGGCTTCGCTCGATCGGCTCGTACTCGCCCTGGGCGTTCTGGCGGAGAACGGCGAGCGTCTTCTTGCGCGACCGATACCGCCAGACTTCAGGCACACCGAGGGTCGCGTAGACCGGCAGCCTTCCCTTCGAACTGCCGCAATTGTCGGTCTCGACCCACAGGTCGGGCGGGAAGTCCCCCGCGTCCAGGTCGAGTTTCTTCTCTCCTTTCTCAAGGAGCCACCGCGCGTGTTCGATGTAGAAGCTCTGGTCGGGCTCTTTCCCCTTGCCCCTGAAGGAGCCTTCGCCGCCGCGCCGAAAAGTCGTCGACCCTGTGCCCGTGCAGGGAATTCCCAGTTCCGAGGCGACCGCCAGGATGATCAAGCCGATCCGACGCGACGGGACCTCGTGGATACGCTCGGGCGACATGATTTCCAGTGTTCCGTCGAAATAAGTCATGCGTAGGCGGTCGTTCGCTTCCTCGCCGACGAGTCGGACGTAAACGTCATACGGGACGCGCCGCAGGACGATCGGGCCGACCCTCGCGGACCTTCCGGCGACGGTGGCCATCAAACACCTCCTTCGGGGCGGGGCGGGGCGAGCGTGTTTCGGACCCATGCTCGAAGACGGAGGTCCCAAGCCGATTCCGACGACCCTTCACACATCGCCAGGGCCTCCATCACGAGCGCGGGGGTGAGCATGGGCAGGCAACGGCTGCGTTCGATCGGCTCGTAGGTTCCTCCATCGGTCAGGATCAGGAAGTCCAGGGACTTCTTGCGGGCCCTGTATCTCCAAACTTCGGGAGTCCCGAGGGCCGCGCAAACGCGGGGCTTCCCCAGGGAACTCGCCCGGTTGTCCACCTCGATCCAAAGGTCCGGCGGTGGGTCGCCCGCGTCGAGGTCGATCTCGTCCTTGTCGCGAATGAGCGATTCGTAGGTGATGTAGAAGCTCTCGTCGGGTTCTTTGCCCATCCCTTTGAACGGCCCGGTCCCTGCGCGGCGGAAGGTCGTGGACGCGGAACTCGCGCACGGAATGCCCAATTCCGAAACGACCGCCCGGACGACCATCCCGATCCGGGAGGACGCGCGTTCATGACGATACTTCGGAGACATGATTTCCAATGTCCCATCGTGATACGTCATGCGAAGGTGATTGTTTTCTTCTTGGTCCGAGAGTCGAGCGTAGACCCTGTAGGGAACGCGCCGCAGCATGATCGGGCCGAAGGCGATCGTGTTACTTCCGGCAACGGTGGCCATCAGCCTCGCTCCTTTGGTCGATGGAAGTTGTCCCCGATCCAGGCGTGAAACATCGTTTGCCATTCCATCGCGGAGAGTCCCTCGCCGAGAGCCAGTCCCTCAAGGACCAGGGCCGGAGTGAGCATGGGCAAACAGCGGCTGCGCTCGATCGGTTCGTAGACGCCTTGCGGGTCCAGTCCGAGGAAGACCAGGTGCTTCTTACGGGCCCGATGGCGCCAAACCTCGGGCACGCCCAGGGCCGCGTAGACGGGCAGCTTCCCTCGCGAACTCGCCCGATTGTCCACTTCGATCCAGAGGTCCGGAGGCGGGTCGCCCGCGTCGAGGTCGATCACGTGTTTCCCGCGCACTCGGGACTCATTCGCGAAATAGAAGCTCTCGTCCGGTTCCTTGCCTTTCCCTCGGAACACTCCGGCACCACCGCGACGGAAGGTCGTGCAGCGGGAACTTTCACAGTCCAGGCCGAGTTCGACGGCCAGAGTCAGTACCAACTGTCCCAAACGCGACGACGCGCGTTCATGACGAAATTCAGGGGACATGATTTCCAGCGTCCCGTCATGATAGGTCATGCGTAGGTGCGCGTTTCCGGGCGTTCGGCGCATCGCGACGTAAGCGTCGTAGGGGACGCCGCGCAGCACCGTCGTCCCGGTCCGGGCGCGCGAGGAGACCGTCGCCATCAGGTTCTCTCCTCGGGTCGTTGGAGGGTCTCCGCGATCCAGGCGCGAAGGCGTGTCTGCCACTGCGACGTGAGGACACCGTCGCCGAGTGAAAGGGCCTCAAGGACCAGGGCCGGCGTGAGTATGGGCAAACAGCGGCTACGCTCCATCGGTTGGTAGGTGCCTTCCGGGGTCAGTCCCAGGAAGACCAGGTGTTTCTTGCGGACGCGAAAGCGCCAGACCTCGGGGACCCCCAGGGCCGCGTAATCGGGCAGTTTCCCTTGCGAACTCGCCCGATTGCCCACTTCGATCCAGAGGTCGGGAGGCGGGTCGCCCGCGTCGAGATTGATGTCTTCTTTGCCGAGGAGGGCCGGCGCGTTCGTGAAGTAGAAACTCGCGTCCGGTTCCTTTCCTCGCCCCTTTCGCGGGCCGGCGCCGGCCCGGCGGAAGGTCGTGCCGCCCCCGCATTCGTAATCGACGCCCAGCGCCGCCGCCACAAGATGCACCAACAGACCCAAACGTGACGACGCTCCTTCATGACGATACTCGGGAGACATGATTTCCAAAGTCCCGTCGTAATAGGTCATTCGCAGGTGGTCGTTCCCCCGGGCACGGCGAAGCGCGACGTAGACATCATAAGGCACGCCGCGCAGCACTGTCGTCCCCGGCTCCTCGCGACGAGTCGCGGTGGACATCGCTCGACCCTCCCTCCAACCTCCGACGACCGCTCAGGACAGGTTCATGCTCATGAGGAACTCGGCGTTGGATTTGGACTTCTTCATGCGGCCGGTTAGCAGTTCCATCGCTTCGACGGGGTTCATGTCGTTGAGGACCCGGCGGAGGATCCAGACTCGGCGCAGTTCGTCGGCGTCCATCAAGTACTCTTCGCGGCGGGTGCCTGACTTGTTGACGTCCACCGCCGGCCAGACGCGCTTGTCGACGAGGCGCCTGTCGAGATGGAGTTCCATGTTGCCGGTGCCTTTGAACTCTTCGAAGATCACGTCGTCCATGCGGCTGCCGGTGTCGATGAGGGCGGTGGCGAGGATCGTTAGGCTGCCCCCTTCCTCGATCTTGCGCGCGGCCCCGAAGAACCGCTTGGGTTTCTGGAGGGCCGAGGCGTCGATGCCGCCGGTGAGGATCTTGCCCGAGTGGGGCGCCTCGGTGTTGTAGGCTCGCGCCAGGCGCGTGATTGAGTCGAGAAGGATCACGACGTCTTTACCGAATTCGACCATGCGCTTGGCCTTCTCGATCACCATTTCGGCGACCTGCACATGGCGCGACGCGGCCTCGTCGAACGTCGAACTGATGACTTCGGTGTTGGCCCCCTTCACCGTCCGTTCCATCTCCGTGACTTCCTCGGGTCGCTCGTCGATCAGCAGGACGATGACGTAGGCGTCGGGGTGGTTCGTGAGGACGCTGTTGGCGATCTTTTGGAGGAGGATCGTCTTGCCGGTTCGGGGCGGCGCGACGATCAGGCCGCGCTGACCGAAACCGATTGGCGTCACCAGGTCGATGACGCGCATGTTGATTTCCTCAGCGGTCGTCTCCAGCTTGATCCGGCCGGTTGGGTGGAGCGGAGTGAGGTCGTCGAAGCCGACTTTCTCGCTGAGTTTGTCCGGTTCCTCGAAGTTGATCGCCTCGACTCGGAGTAGGGCGAAGTAACGCTCGTTTTCCTTGGGGGGACGGATCTGTCCCTGGACGATCGCGCCCGTCTTGAGGCCAAAACGTCGGATTTGGCTGGGTGAGACGTAGATGTCGTCGGGACAGGGCAGGTAGTTGTAGTCGGGGCTCCGGAGGAAGCCGAAACCGTCGGGCAAGACCTCGAGCGTCCCTTCACCGAACATGAGGCCGTTCTGTTTCACCCGCTCCTTGAGGATCTTGAAGATCAGATCCTGCTTCTTCAGGCCGGTGAACTCGGCCACGCCCTCGCGTTTGGCGGTGACGATCAGTTGCGGCATCGTCATGCGTTGCAACTCGGTAAGGTGGACCTCGCCGCGTTTGATGTCCTCGTAGCGCTCGTGGAGGGCGACGTCGCCGTAGATGTCCTCTTCCTCGTCCGAGGAATGGGGGACTGGGCCATGCGTGTTGGACGTGCCGGCGGGGCCATCCGAGGGGCCGAACGTGCCTTCGCGCTCGCGGTAGGCGGCGTCGCGTTCGCGGGCCTCGTAAAGCGCTTCGCGCTCGCGTGTGGCGGCCGGGTTCTCGCGTTCACGACCGCGGTCGATCCGGTCGCGAAGGCCAGCCGCAAGCGGGCGAGGCGAGGCCGTTGATCGCTGGTCTTCGCGCTCTTGGGGCCTTTCGGCGCGCGTGGGATAATCGTGGCCATTGGGGTCATCGGCGGTCGATCCCGGCATATCGTCGTCGATGCTGGCGGAAGGGGCGGGCTTGCGGGGGCGTGAGGTGTTGGAGGGCCCCCGGCGGGGTCGGATGTCATTGTCCATGATGCTCGAAGGCTCCTGGTCGGACCGAGGACGGAACGGGCCGTGGGGTCGGTCGGGTCAACGCGGAAACGAAATGATTGGGGGAGGGGATCGGGGGGTGGGTCCACCTAGGGACGGAGTGCCGTCGAGTCCTCGCGAACTCGGGCCGGGAGGAATTGGATCAATCGGGCCGTTTCACTTGGCCTCGGTTGCGTGCCGCGGCGTGGGTCCGACCTCGGACCCCGCGCCAGAATCGTCGGACCTGTGTGATCAAGGTAGTTTCATCCGAGTCGTTTTCCAGGACGGCGTGGGCCCGTTCGCGTTTGCGGGCGGCGGGCCACTGGTGGACCTCCCGCGCGGCGAGTTGCCCATCGGTCCAGCCGCGTTGTGACTGGACCCTCGCCAAGCGTGTCGGCCGAGGGGCGTCCACCACGAGGACAATGTCGCAAAGGTCGTCCCAGCCGGTTTCGAGCAAGATCGCCGCGTCGAGGACGACTGCGCGGGCCTCGCGACGACGGGCGACGCGGGCGATCGCCTTCTCGAAGGTCATGCGCATCCGGGGGTGGAGCAGTGCCTCCAGGTCGCGTCGGGCTCGTTCGTCGGCGAAGACGATGCTCCCGAGGCCCTTTCTGTCGACTTTGGTCGGGTCGGCCGGGTCGAGGACGACCGGCCCGAACCGGGCGACGACCGCTTCACGGGTGGGTCGTTGTTCCAGCAAGGCGTGTCCAACCCGGTCGGCATCAAGGACAAATGCGCCCAGTTCGGCGAGTTCGGCCGCGACACGGCTCTTTCCCGCTCCGACGGTCCCAGTTAGGCCGATCACCGGGAGGGCCCCGTGTTTCCAAGGACCGCGCGACCTTGGGGCCGTTCGTGGTCGTTGGACCTTGGGCGCCACGGAGGCCGGGCGGTGTTTCACGGGGCGAGGCATGAGGATGGTCCCGAGACCAAGGGTCACGCCCTTCGGACGAGGCCCGAGGGGGATCGTGCTGGGCACAACCCTGACGAGGGAGAATGTGAAGGCAGAGGACCAGTGTGGCGAGGGAAACGGGCCGGGTGCAGCGCCCGGTTGTCCTGTCCGCGGGTCGCGATCAGGGTCGGAGGACCTGGGGCTGACCGAGTCGCCTCCCCGACCGATGCTTGGCACCGATCCAGGCTGGACCCATGACGCGAACGGGACGTGACGTTGGGGGAGGGATTCGAGACCTGCCACTCCTGATGTCGATCCCAAGAACATCCTAATCGTCTTCCGCGCGGGTTTCAATTCGATTCCCGACGCGGCGTTCGTTTTGGCGCACGCGAATGGGTGAGGGGCGAGGTCCTGCCGGGGTCTTCGTGTCGTGATGGGACCGCGTTCATCGAGAGCGCTTGGACATCAATTCCAGCAATTGGCGCCAGGTCCCTTGTTGTCGCTGTTCCAAAGTCGCGAGGCGGACGGCCAGGCTGGCGTGGATGTCGCTCGGCTTCGTCCCTGGAGGCAAGGGCTCGACACGGGGTGTTACGGCTTTCCTTGGCGCATTCGCGTGGCTCGTACCGTTGGTCCCGTTGGTCGCTTCGTGCTTGAGAGGTTCGGCTGGTTTCGGGTCGAAGACCGGGGCCGCGGGCTGTTCTTGGACGTCCGGCTTGGCCTCCAACATACGGAGCTTCAGACCCGCGATTTCCTGATTGATCTTGCGGAGTTCCTCAAGTTCCTCGCGAACGCGGACCGCGTGTTGGTCGTGGAGATTGCTGAAGGTCTGACCAACGGTCCTCATCACTTCCTGGAACATCCCCATCATTTGTTGCTGGCTTTGCTCGAAGTGTGAGGTCATCATCTCCATCATGGCGGCGAACTGGTCGAGGTCCCTTTCGGTGCTGACGCCCGGGCCGCGCGCTGTTCCGGTGGTCGTCCCAAACGGGTGGGTCACGACCGGAAGCATCATCCCGCCGGGCGGGGCCGCCAAGGCGGGCACCTGCCGATTCCGGGGCCGCGTCTGGGCCGCAGGCGACGGCCCAAGTTGACCGACCCGACTGCGTACGGTGAGCACGAGACGGCCGCAGGACACTTGGTCGCCTTCCTCCAGGGCCGCCGCCCGGACGGACAACCCGTTGACTTGAAGTCCCCCACGATTAAGAAGGTCGACAACCCAGGGTCTGTCCCGCATGCGCAGGAGGGCGAACTGGTGGCGGGCGAGGCCTCGATCGGCGATCGCGACGCGGCAGGTCCAGGCCCGGCCGACCATCGTCAAGATGGGGCGCACGCCCCAAGTGCGCACGCCGTCGGGACCAATTCGCTCCAAGAGGCCCAGGCCGGGCCGCGCCGTTTGGGACTCGCCCAACGACGCCATCGGGTCATCAGGCACCCAGTCCGCCCCCGCACCCCCCTCGGGTCCGAGTTGGCGGACACGCCAGGGACCGATCTTCAGGTCGCGTCCGGGGGCGAGCCAGGTCGCGGCGATCGGCCAGTCGTCGAGCCAGGTGCCGGTCGGCGAGTGCAGGTCCACCACGAACAAACGTCCATCCAGGACCTGAAAATAGGCGTGGCGCAAACCCACCTGCGGGTGTCGCAAGACCAAGTCGGCCTTGGGGCTACGTCCGATGACGACGAAAGGTTGATCAAATTCGTGGACCTCACCGCCCTCGGACCCCGGACCCTCGATCTGAATTACCAAACGGCTGGGTGGCCCGCACTGATCGCGGAACGCATCAAATTCGGTCTCGCGATCCATGGCCTTCCTCCGGGGGCCTCGGGGCGACCGCGCGCACCCTCACCGAGACACCCCACTTCCACTATCGCTCCGCCGCGCCCCCAAGACAATCCTAGATCGAGGACCCACCCTGAAGAACGTAGGACCGAAACGGGCCCTTCGTGACAAGAAAGAGGGCCCACTCCGCTAGTACGTCGCGATGGTCCTCACGTGTCGGCCAGGTCGAAGCAAAACTATGATACGCTAGCTCCCAAACAAAAACGACCTCTCCATTTCGATTAAGCCCCTCAGAGTCCGTTTCGGGTCGATTCGCGCGTTTTCCGTGTCGCGTCCTGATCCCAGTCGCAGGTCGAGGCGCGCGAAAGGACCCGCGAGGCCGTCCGAGGCGTCGCGGGTCCAGGTTGGGACATTTCACGGACTTGGCCCATCAGTGGTAGTTCTGTGTGCTTCGACCTTTTTCCAAGAGGTCGGCCCAGGCGTGGAGGGCCTTCCCGGTCAATCGCAAGACGGCCGCCAGGCGCTGATTGCGCTCCGGCACGATCGTCTCATCGGTGATCGGGGTGGTCTCAATCATGACGCTCGTGCCGTCGGCGTCGCGGTTGAGGGCGTAGGCCTCGCCCTCAAAGCCGGCCGCTTCGTCCACCCATGCGGGCACGAAACTGGGGACTGCGGGTTGCCCGTCGGTCTCGCGGGCCGTCGCCATCAATCTCTGGTCCGTGGCGAACTCCTCGGCCATGACCTCGCCGATCTCGGCGAAAGTGGCGTCGAGGGCCGCGGCCAGTGCGGCCTCGGTCGGCACCGACTCCAGGACCTCGGCGACTTCCGCAACTTCGACGGGCGTCGCCAGTTCGACTGCCGGCACTTCGCAGTGCGACGGGTTCGGCGCCCGGCGCGCGTCAAGGGACTCTTGGGCATCGCAAGCCGTCGGGACCGCCATGTCGTCCAGGCCCAGCACTTCCGCGAGGCAGGCTCGCCCTTCGTCCATCCAGCGGCCCAGGTCCTCCGGCGAGGCGGGTTGGACACCCAGCCCCGTCACCAGACTCACCAGTATCAGGCGCAGTAGCATCGGCTTCTTCTCCCGGTTCGGGTCTCCTCCTGAGTGGTGTTTCCCGGATCTCGCCCAACCCGGTCTCGATGTTCAACAAGATCGACAACGGAGAATCGGCGCTTTAGCGATCCAAAGACTTTTGGGCAACATTCCCTTGTCACGTGAAGATTTTGTGAGTCGTCGAGATTTCGGATTGGCATTGCTTGGGCGGGCGAAAGACCTACGATGGGTCATGGGTTGATGACCAACGATCGGGGAGAAAACAGATGGGGAAAGCGGTCTTGGTCACGGGAGCAGCTGGGTTCATCGGGAGCCATCTGGTGGAACGGCTCGTCCGGGACGGCCATCGGGTCCGCGCCTTCGTACGCTACAACGGCCGCGACGATCGCGGACACCTGGACGATCTGCCCAGCGAAATCCAAGGTTCGATCGAGACCCATCGCGGGGACCTGAAAGACCCGGAGGCGGTGCGCGCCGCAGTGAACGGGCGGGAGTGGGTCTTCCACCTCGGCGCCTTGATCGCGATACCCTACTCGTACCTGAACCCGTTCGACGTCGTGCAAGTGAACGTGAACGGGACGGCCCACGTGCTCGACGCCTGCCGAGCGAGTGAATCCCTGGAGCGCGTCGTCCTCACGTCGACATCGGAGGTCTACGGCACGGCCCAGCGGGTGCCGATCGATGAGGACCACCCGCTCCGAGGGCAGTCCCCCTACGCGGCGACCAAGATCGCCGCCGACGCCTTGGGGCTGAGCTACCATCGCTCGTTCGACTTGCCGGTGACCGTCTTGCGCCCGTTCAACACGTTTGGGCCGAGGCAATCGGCCCGCGCGATCATCCCGACGATCATCAGCCAGGCACTCACGCGACCCGTGGTGAAGTTAGGCAGCCTCGACCCGAGGCGCGACTTGACCTACGTAAGCGACACGGCGGGCGCCTTCGTGTCGATCGCCAATTGCGATGCAGCCATCGGCCGGGTAGTCAACGTGGGACGCGGCTCCGACGTCGCCATCGGCGACCTTGTGGAGAAGATCGGGGCCTCTTTGGGCCGGGCGATCAAAGTGGAGTCGGACCCAGACCGCGTCCGGCCGGCAGCCAGCGAGGTCGGGCGCCTTCTGGCGGGCACGGCCCTCGCGGAATCGCTTTGGGGTTGGCGGCCCAGCGTTTCTCTCGAAGATGGCCTCCGTCAAACCATCGAATGGGTCGCCGCCAACCTCGCCAGGTTCCGCGTGGACCAATACACGACCTGAAGGGCCTTCACGCTCGGCGGAATGTCCGGCGCATCCCCGCATAAGTCCCCAAACAAACCACACCGATCACGAGGGAGGCGATCGAAGAGGGCTCGGGCAAGTAGCCGACGACTCGGTAGTCGTACACGAGCGCGATCAAGCCGCCGATCCGTGAGTAGTCGGTGATGTTGAGCATCGAGTCGCCCACGACCGACCAACCGCTGGTCATGTAAAGCGTGAACGGGGTCTGTCCGGTCCCGATGAACCGGGCCATGTCGGACCCGGTCAACGTGGTGGACGAGGACGACGAGAGGCCCCCTCCGCCACCACCACCTCCACCGCCCCCGAAGCCGTAACCGGAGGACTGGCCGGGGCGGAAGGTCAAACCGCCGTTCACGGAAAGGTAGTCCTGCGAAACTTCGGTCCTGATGGTTGGCGTGCCCGAGGCGTCGGTCGAATCCGCGTAAAGGTCGGTCCGAGCCAAGCCGGCGAGGGAGAGAAGGCGAAGGTCCTGGGCCGTTGCGTTTTCGACCGTCAAGTCCTGCCCGGCGAACTGATCAAGCACGATCTTGACCGAGTTCAGCACGCCCTGACTCGGGTCGAATTGCTGATAAGACGTGGTCGTCATGCTGGGCGAGCGGCTGGTGACAACGTTGGTTCCGAAGCTATAGAGCTGCGTGATCTGTGTCGCCCGCGCGGGGAAACACACGGCCAGAAAGAGCAAGAGAGGCCCGAACGACTTCGCCAAACATCGCATGGCCGACCTCCTTAGGGTCGGGGAACACCCCATACGTTAACCGGACTTTACCCTAATCGCCCGAAGCACGGCATGGCAAGCGCATGGGCGGACCCGAGGTCGCTTTTTGTTTGCTTTGGGTAGCTTGTTGCCGAAGGACAACTCAAGTCGACGACGTACATGGGCCCATCCATCGACTCATTCGGCGCCGGCGGCAAGGGTGACCTTCATGTTCTGTCGGCGTCCGTCCCGAATGACCTCCAGCGTGACGACCTCGCCGGGGGCGTGGGACTCGACTTCGGTGAGCAGGTCTTCGATGTTGCGTACGGCCTTGCCGTCGATGCGGGAGAGCACATCGCCTTCGATGCGTCGACGGTTCGTGAATCGGTTGATGCGCTCCAGGCGGACCTCGGCCTCGCGCAGCCCGGCGCGACGGGCCGGGCCGTCGTCGGCCAGGCTGACGACCAGGAGCCCTTCATCGGTGGTTAAGACGCGCGTGATCCCCAGGTCGGCCCGGACGACGAACCCGCGTTCCAACAGTTGCGGTAAGACGCGTTCAATCGCCGAGATCGGCACCGCGAAGCCGATCCCCGCCGACTGACCGACTTGGCTGAGGATCGCCGTGTTCATGCCGATCACCCGGCCTTCCTTGTTCAAAAGCGGGCCGCCCGAGTTCCCCGGGTTGATCGCCGCGTCCGTTTGGATGATCCCTTTGATGAGTCTGCGGTTGCGCGCCTTGATGGTGCGGTCCAGGGCGCTGATGATGCCGGTGGTCAGGGTGCGTTCCAGGCCGAACGGGTTCCCCAGGGCAAGCACCTTCTGGCCCACGAGTAGGCCGCTCGAATCGCCAAGCTCCAACGGGAAGAGCATCTCGGCAGGGGCGTCGAGTCGGACGACCGCCAGGTCCGTGGAAGGGTCGGTGCCGATGACTTCGGCCTCATGGGACGAGCCGTCGTGAAGCACGACGCGCACCTCGCGCGCGTTCTCGACGACATGGTAGTTGGTCAGCACGTGTCCCTGACGATCGATGATGAAGCCGGACCCCGACCCGCTGGAGACGACATCGTCGAAGAGACCCGGACGAACCGACGCCACGTTGATGTTCACCACACCGCGATTGCAGTCGGCGTAGACCTGGATGTTGACTCGTTCGTCGGCGTCGGCCTTGTCCAGGACCTCCGCGGGCAAAGGCGGCAACTCGTGCGCCGGCGCCGGTCGGTTCGCGGTCCCTGAGGCTCGGGGGCCGTCTCGACCCGGGGCGACCCGGCCTCCAAAGAGCCAGGACGCGACCATCAAGGTGCAAACGGCCGTCGCCAAATGTCCGGCCAATCCTCGGTAGTTCATCGAAGGGGCCCCCTCATCACCATGCTCTCATCCTGGTCCGAGAGGGCCTGCGAGGCAAGAGGAAGCGGGCCCTCCGCAACTTGCTCACGCGCGCCGAAGTATGTCAAAATCGTGCTTTTCGTAGCCGGTGACGTTCCAAAGTTGAAACATGAGTCAATCGACTTGCATGGCGAATTGTCTGTTGCCTATTCTGATGTGATGCCCCGCCACGCGGTCCCGCGAAGAGCCAACCCCCCATGCGTGTGACGGTCTATTTCCGCGACAACACGGTGCGCGATCGGCTCAATCAAGCCCACGCTTTTCCCCAGGAGTACCTGAAGAGGCGGTCCGAGAACGACCGGGTGCTCGCGATCATCGAGGCCCCGGCGGGCAGTCGCGTTCGGGATTGGGACCGTGTGCATGGCGGCGACTTGCTCCTCGTGCCGATCCGTCCGGGCTGGTGGTGCCGGCTCTTTGGTCCCCACTACGCCATTCCCGTGAAGTACGTGATTCAGGAAGCACGCAGGGGGGTCCACAGGCTGAGGCTCATCCAATACAACGAGCCCGCGAGCAATCCGGCCCAGGAGATCGAGACCGGCCAGGGTCGCGGGTCGTAGGCGCGTTCAGGATGGGCGGGAAGGAAGCGACGCCGCATGCGCGATCATGCGCGCCTGGTCCACGTCGCGCCTCATTTGCTCGATGAGGGCCGCGACAGACTCGAACTTGGCGGTAGGTCGAATCCGTTCGAGGAAGTCCAACTCGACCGACTGACCGTACAGGTCTCCTTCGAAGTCGATCAGATGCGCCTCGACCGTGCGCGCCGTGGCGCCGAAGGTCACGTTGGGCCCGATGTGGACGGCCGCGGCGACGGGTGTTTCGGTCGAATCGGTCCGGGCGAGTCCGGCATACACGCCGTCGGCCGGGACGAGCACGTCCACGCCGCTCAGATTGGCGGTGGGGGTCCCGATCCCCCTTCCACGTCCGGCGCCTCGGACGACGGTCCCGCGGAGGCGATGGGGCCGGCCGAGCAGTTTGGTCGCCTCGCGGACGTCGCCCTCGGCGATGAGCCTGCGGACGCGGCTTGAGGAGACGATCCGGCCGCCGATGTCGATCGGCTCGGCGACTTCGAAATCCAGGGCCGCCGCGGCGCACCAGGTCGCCAGGACGGCGGCGTCGCCTCCACGATCGCGACCGAAGCCGAAGGTGGGCCCTTCGACCATCCCGCGCGCCCGAAACTGCTCGCGAATGACGCGGTCGAAAAAGGCCCGCGCGGTGAGGCCGAGCAACCAGCGGCCCGTGCGGAAGACAGCGACCTCCGAGACGCCCGTCGCCCGGATCAAGGCGAAGCGTCGCTCGGGCCAAGTGAGGCTTGGGGGTGCGGCGTCGGGCCGGAGGACGGCGGCGGGGGACGGGTCGAAGGTCAACGCGATCGACGGCGCGCCGGCGGCGTCGGCGTTGGCTTTGAGTCGCGCCAGCAAATGGAGATGGCCGCGATGGACGCCGTCGAAGTTGCCGACCGCCAGGTAGGCCCCTTGGTACGGGGAGGGGACTGGTTGGAAATCGTCGAGCGTGAGCACCAGCCGGGGCCTCGGGACCGTCGTTTTCGCGAAATTCGGCATGATTATCGCGAAGCGAAGCCTTGCGGGTCAATCCAAGGGCGCTGCTGTCGTCAGCCTCGGCGGCCGACTTGAGGGAATCCAGGTGAAAGGGCCCAAGTTGAGGTTTACAGGCTCGGAGGTGCCGTGTATGTTCCCGCCAGTTCGCGACCCCTCCGGGTGCTTCGGAGGACTCGCGATGCTCATGACCTGGCTGGCAAGGAGGCCGAGAGCCATGGATCGACATCACGACCTCACCTCCTCTTCAGCCGGCGTCGTCAGGATGGGAGAAGACCGGGTCGCGTCGCGCATGAGGGGCGACCGGGTCGAGGGACGAACGTCGCGTATTCGCGGCGGCGCCCTTGCTTCGCTTGAACAAGGACGAGGGGCCGTGGGCCGGGTGTTCCGGTCGCTGGTCCCGACTCACGCAGGGCCGGCCTCGGCGTTTTCGGGCCGGTTGGGCCCAGAAGTGCCCGGGGTTGACGAGAAGAGCGTGACCCTCACAGATCAGGAGGAGAGGATGCAGAGGAATCGTGGGTGGGCCGCCCTCCGCACGGCCCTGACCGCCGCCGTGGCCCTGGGGGCCATCGCCACCGTCCCGGCGTTCGCGAACGCCTCAACCAGCACCGGCACCGACGCCACGACCACCACTTCGGCGCGGTCGCCCGGTCTCCAAAACATCTTCACGTACAGCACCTCGGGCCAGATCGACCCCAGCCAGGGGGTCAACGGCGCGAACGTGATTTCGTTCGACAGCGTGCCCTTGCAGAAGTCGGCCAACCAGGTCAACTCGTTCGTCACGCCGACGTCGTTCAGTCTGGGGGCCTTCCGAGTCGGCACGTTGCCCGACGGCCAGATGACGAGCTACACCGACACCCCCTTCTCGATCACGTTCGTGCCCCAGACGATCAACGGCGACGCGATGACGGCCGGCACGATGCCTGTTGTGTTGAGCGGCGTGCTCAACGGCACGGTCTCCGGCCCCGGCCAGTCGGACGTGGTGGCCACGTTCAAGCCGACCGGCAACTCGACCGACCCGACCGCGCAGCAGTTCTCCACGATGACGAGCAACGGCTCGTTCGCGAACACTCTGCGTATTTTGAGCGACAAGGTGGCTTTGGTCCCCTCGACCTCCTACGGCGGACTGACGACCGTGCAAGGTCAGGTGATCAGCTCGGGGAGCCCGATCCCTGAACCGGCGACGATCGCCCTCTTCCTGACGGCCGCCGCCGGCCTCGGCCTCCGCCGACGGATGCGTCGCCGGGCCCTCTGAAACCAAAAACCAACCGATCGACCGACTGATCCAGTCGAAGACGTTTGAAGAAAAGACCCCTCGCCCTCGCGAGGGGTCTTTTCGTTTTCAAGTTAGGCCCGCCCGCCGCGGACCTTCCGGAAAGGGGCCTTTGGAAGGAGCCGATCGATGTCGGCCTCCAAGGCCAGAAACGCCGGAAGATGACGCAGGGGCGAAAATCGTCGACCAGCCCTTGAGGACGGCGACGCCTCGTCCGCCCCGCCGTCAAGGACGGGTCGAAGACCGCTGCCTGGGGTAAGGCCCATGAATGGACCTGTAGGACCCGTCCTTAGCCGGGTTCACCCGGCTTCCCCGCGAAGCGGTACTCGACCCGCCGTTCACGGCGGGGGTCCCTCTCCCTCGCGGCGCGTGAAATGGCCCTCCCTCCGAAGCGGTCGGAGGGAGGGCCTGGTTTTGACTGACGGTGCAAGCCCCTTCAGGCCGACCGATCAGTTCGCGCGGATGACCAGCTTACGCGCGGCGAGCTGGTTCCAGATCGCCCCCGGACCCGTGGCGACGGCCGGTCGCGTGGCCGTGGGGCCTCGCTGAGCGAGAGCGCGGGCGAGATTGGCCGTCAAGGGGCGAGCGGTGGTCGCCTTCTTGGGGGCCTTCGTCGCCGTGTTCAGGCTCGTTTCGGGCACGCCCGGGACCTTGCCGGGCTGCAAGATGTGACCGTGGATCACCGGGATGATGGGCGGGCCGAAGGTCACGCGCTCGCAAACCTCGAACGGGATTTCCGGTTCCTTGTTGAAATCGGTGTGGATGACGAGGTTGTGCCCGCCGTCCAGGTCGATCACGAAGCGGGCCGCCGCCGCCCGGCTCGTGTTGGCCAGGGCGATGTCGTTGCCGTTGCCGGCGATCATGGTCTCGCTCAGGCCGGGGCCCGAGTTCAACAGGTTGTTGCCGTTGCCGCCGTCGGTCCAGTCGTTGCCGGGGCCGCCGAAGACCAGGTCGTCGCCGTCGGACGGCAGGACCTTGCGGACCGAGTGGATCACGCTCTTGATGTCGCCGCCCACCAGCACGTCGTTGCCGTCACCGCCGTAGATGGCGTCGTTGCCGAAGCCGCCGTACACGGTGTCGTTGCCTTCGTTGCCGAAGATCAGGTCGTCGCCGGTCCCGCCGTACATCAGGTCGCTGCCGACGCCGCCCACCATCGTGTCGTTGCCGGCGTTGCCGTACATGGTGTCGTTGCCGTCGTTGCCCCAGAGCTGGTCGGCACCGTCACCGCCGGTGATGAGGTCGTTCCCCTCGTCGCCGTTCACAACGTCGTCGCCCGCGTTGCCGTTCAACGTGTCGTTGCCCGCGTTGCCGTAGACGGTCTGTGCTCCCGCACCGGCGTAGATCGTGTCGTCGAGCGACTGCCCGCTCGTCACGATGCCGTCCCCATCCGGCGCCGTGACATTGATGACCTTCGGCATTGGCATTTCTCCCGGCATGCGCGGTCATTTCGAACGAGAGTTGTTCAAAATGTCCCTCGACTTGAATTTAAAAGCAGCGTGCGTCCGAACTCCAGCACCAAGCTCGGTTAATCGGCTTTCACCGATCGACGCGGTTTCCCGCGCGTGAACGCGTGGCTGCTCCTGATACGTCAGATGCACGGACCGTGCCGAAGTGGCGTGTACGATCGAGACCCGATGCTCGGGGCAC
>CALLYK010000312.1 GCA_937858365.1 uncultured Isosphaeraceae bacterium
TCCAGCTTGGTCTTGGCGACCGAGAGCTTTTCCTCGGCCTTCGTCACCGCGACCTTCTGTTCCTTCTCGGCGACCGTCGTGCGTTCAATCACGTCGCGCTCGGCCTGCACGATCGCCTCTTTTCGCTTCACGAGCATCGTCTCGATCTTGAGCTGCTTCTCAACGTCTTGCTGTTCTTTCTGCTGCTGGTAGAGGGCCAGGTTCTGCTTGGCGACTTCGCGTTGGCGGACCGGGTCGGCGATTTCTTGGGGCGGGTAAATCTGGGTGATGGACACGCCGTCGGGAAGGACCTCGATCCCTTGGGCCTTACAGTTGGCCGTGAGCGACTTCATCAACTGTTCGCGGAACACGGAGCGCGTGTCGCCCGTGATGAACTCGGAGCCGCTCATCTTGGAGCCGTTGATCCGACAAATCGACCGGGTCTCCGGCGTGATGATCTTGGCGATGATCTCGTCGTCGATCGAGTCGCCGTTTCGGTCCTCGTTGTACAGGACGAAGACCTCGGGCACGCGCTCTTCGATCACGCGGTACTCCACCGTAAGGTCGAGCCGGACCTCGAAGCCGTCACTGGAGAGGAAGGTCAAATCATCGGTCGACCCGCCGGTCGTGTAGCGTCGCGACCGGCAATCCACCAGGCTGATCCGTTGCTCGAACGGGTTGATGGAGTAAAGACCGGGAGGCAGGGTCTTGCGCTGGACCCCGCGCTCGCCGTCGGCCACGAGGACGACGTTGGGGTCTTTGGGTTCGTTGCCGGTGAGCAAGGTGACGACGCCTCGGAACCCGGGCGGTATCGTCACGACCGGGAACTCGACGAACTCCTCGGCGAACTTGTTGTAAGAGTAGCGGCCGGGGCGGACGACCTCCCGTTCAATCCCCTTCTGTCCCTTCTCGGCGAGGACCTGTCCCGCCGGCAGTTCTTCGCCGACGAGGGCGATGCGCACGGCGACTTTGTCGCTGGCGATGACCTTCTGGGGGTAGATTTGCCATTCCCAGAAGTAAGGATTGTAGAAGTAGCGGCCTTCGGTGAGGACGCCGGGTTGCACGCCCTTGTAGTAAACGCCGTCCTTGGGTGGCGGGGCGATTTCCTTGTCCTTTGGCAGGTCCAGACCGGCCTTGCGAATCAAGATCGCCTGCGAGCCTGTGGGGACCTCGATCTTGCAAGCCTCGTAGCCCCAGAAGGCCACGGCCGCCGCCAGGGCGATCGGCAAGAGCAACGAGAGGCCCAGTGGCCGACCGCCCCCGGCGATCCTCGGGCCTCGCACTCGGAAATTGGACATGGACACACTCCTCGCGGAGAGGAACTCCCAGGACCGGTCGGTGTCGGCTGACGAAAAGGGCCAAACCGAAGGGCCGGTCGCGCCAGGTTCTTCGGGACTGGTCGTCCACTATTCTGCGCCTTGATCGGTCCGGTTGTCGAAATCAATCGACGGGGCGATGTCGAAGATGCCGATCATGCGGGACGGGTCTTCGGACGTATGGGTGCCGATTTGACTTCCCGGTTCCGGCTGGTATGTTCCAGGTTGGTGAACTACCGCTCTTTGGCATGACGCAAGTTGGAAAAGGATAATGGAAGGACCGGCTTCGATCGGCGCCGGAAGTCGCCTTTCGTGGCCGACTTGGTTTTCGTAGGATCGCGGAACCGATGAATTTCCTGGAACTTATGACAATCAGCGGCTCTGTTTGGAGCGCCGAACGAACGCTTTTTGAAGGTCCGGTGCCCGGTTGCACCTCGCCATGCCTCTGGTCGAAAATGGCCCAGGCGGAGGTCGAAGTTCGGAAGACTACGGTGGGACCGACCCATGTCGCAGGAATCGGATTGGCCGGCTCGACTCAACCTCCTGTACTCGGCCGTCGTGGCCGACGTGCTCGACCGGATCGGCCGGCGTCAACAGGTGATGCACACCGGTATCGCGGCCGTCGCCCCCGGATCACGCCTGGCTGGACGGGCCCTCACCGTTTTGGCGACCCCCGACCGCGAAATTGCACCCAAGCACCCTTACGCGGGCGAAATCACCGCGGTCGACGCCCTCCGAACGGACGACGTCCTCGTGGCATCGACCTGTGCCTTCAGTCTTTGGGGGGAATTGCTCTCGACGGCCGCTCGGGCGCGTGGAGCGCGCGGGGTCGTGCT
The DNA here is from genome assembly GCA_937858365.1 of uncultured Isosphaeraceae bacterium. GTDB lineage: Bacteria > Planctomycetota > Planctomycetia > Isosphaerales > Isosphaeraceae > CALLYK01. Next base: position 2,132 of record CALLYK010000312.1, read on the forward strand.
TGATGGCCCAACGCGTGATACCAGCGCCATCCGCTCGATGGGCTTTCCGGTCTTTTGCCGGGGCACGCACCCGGCCGATAGTCTGGGTCGGGTCCATGTCGAGGCCCACAACGTCTCGATCGTTTGCGGGGGCGTCTTGGTGCGACCCGGCGACCTGGTCCTCGCCGACGACGACGGTGTGGTGGTCGTGCCCACTGACGTCGCCGACCAGGTCTTGACCCTCGCCGAAGAGAAGGTCCGAGGAGAGAACAAGGTCCGCGACGCGCTCGCCGCCGGCATGTCCGTGGCCGACGCTTTCCAGAAATTCGGCATCCTGTGAGTCGAGAGGGGAAGGCCCGCATGGTCGATCGCGAGCGTTCCGCGTTGGTGCTTTTCTCAGGTGGTCAAGACTCGACCACCTGCCTCGCCTGGGCCCTCGCCCGCTTCGACCGCGTCGAGACGGTCTCGTTCGACTACGGCCAAAGGCACCGCGTGGAGTTGATCTGTCGCGACGCCGTCTTGAACGCGATCCGCTCGACTTTTCCAGAGTGGAGCGCGAAGCTCGGTCCCGACCATCCCGTCGACTTGGGCGTGCTCGGCGCCATCTCCGAAACGGCCCTGACGTCCGCCGGCGCGATCGCGATGACGGAACGTGGACTCCCAAATACGTTCGTCCCTGGCCGGAACCTGCTCTTCTTCACCCTCGCGGCGGCGATCGCCTATAGGCGCGGACACAAGCACCTCGTGGGCGGCATGTGCGAGACTGACTACTCCGGCTATCCCGACTGCCGCGACGACGCCCTGAAGGCCCTTCAGGTCTGCCTGAACCTCGGTATGGACGAGCGTTTCGTGCTCCACACGCCGTTGATGTGGCTCAACAAGGCAGCGACATGGCAGCTCGCCAGCGACCTGGCGGGCGAGGCCCTCGTGGCGATCGTGCGGAAAGAAACGCACACGTGTTACGAAGGCGATCGATCAATATATCACGAATGGGGGCATGGTTGTGGGTCGTGTCCGGCCTGCGTGTTGCGGCGGACCGGTCATGACCGATTCGTGGGACGGGTGGCCGAATGAGTCATTTTGGGCGACGGCTAGGGTCGAGCCATAGGAGCGGTTTGCCGGCCTTGGCGGCGGTGTCGGCCTGACCGACTTCGTTGAGAGTGAGGCCCGGTCCCGTCTCCGTGCGGAGGACGCCGGCGCGAATGAGGCCGGCGACTTCGCGAAAGAGGCGCAACGCCTTGGGGATGCTCTGGGCCCGCATCCAGTGCCCTAGCCAGAAGCCCTCAATGGTCTGTCGGCCGCCGATCAGGGGCCGAGGGTCGATCATGACCGGCTGTTCCGAGAGGCCCCCGAAGATGAGCAAGCGGCCGCGTGGGGCCAGAGATTTGAGGAGTTGAGAGCCCGTCACACCGCCGACCGGGTCGAGCGCGAAAGGCACGCCCCCCGGCTCGATCGCGCGGACTTGCTCATCGATCGGCCCGTCTTCCGAACAGAGGACCACGTCTCCGCCAAGGTCCTTGATCCAGGTCATCGCCTCGCGCCGGCGGACGACGTTGATGGTCTTGAAGCCATCCACTTTTCCCAATCGTACGATCATATGTCCCAGATTGGAACCAGCCGCCGCTTGGAGGACCCAATCACCATGTTTGACTTTGAGGACATGTCGGACCATCGCCAGCGCGGTCATCGGGTTGACGAAAAGTGAAGCGGCCTGTTCGTCGGGAATGTCGTCGGCGACGGGTCGGGCCTGGCGGGCCTTGATGACCGCGTATTCGGCCCAGTTGCCCCCCTTGTCATTGATCGCGACGACCCGCTTGCCCTTGACCCAGGGCCCGAGGAGTCCCGGCCCCGCCTCGGTCACGACCCCCACTCCTTCAAAGCCGGGCGTCGCGGGCAAGGAAGGCAGGACGACGTAACGGCCCCGGACCATGAGCAAGTCGGACGGATTGATCGGGCTGGCGATCATCCGGACGAGGACCTCGCCGGGCCCGGGCTTGGGTACGGGGACCTCGCGGACTTGCAGGACCTCGCTCGGCTCACCGAAGCGCTCCAGGACGATCGCCTTCATCATCGCGGGCATGGCTTGAACTCCGAGGTTCGCCCCATCAGACTGACTCAAGACCAGGGAAGCAACCCATTGACGAACCGGAGCGCGCGATGTCCACCGACCCACTCGTGTCCACCGACTGGCTGGCCCAACACCTGGAAGACCCGCATTGCCGCGTCGTGGACATGCGCGGATATGTGATTACCAAAAAGGTCGCTGAAGGTGTCGAAGAAGCCGCGTATCGCGGCGCCCGGGGCGAGTATCTCACGAGCCACGTCCCTGGGGCCGTCTACGTCGATTGGACGCTGGACATCGTGGACCTGAAGGACCCGGTCCCCGCGCAGCTCGCCGGTCCCGAGCGGTTCGCCGAGACGATGGCCGCGAGGGGCATCGGCGACGAAACGCACGTCGTGGCCGTCGATCACATGGGGGGCCAGTTCGCCACGCGCCTTTGGTGGGCCCTCCTCCACTACGGTCACGAGGCCGTGTCGGTGCTCGACGGCGGCTGGAATCGCTGGGTCGAAGAGGGGCGCGAGGTCGAGGCGGGAGAAGTCGCGGTCGAGCGCGCCGTCTTCACGCCAAGGCCGCGACCATCCTGGCGCATGACGGCCGAACATGTCCTTGCTCGCTTGAGTGACCCGGGTCTTCAGTTGTTGGACGCTCGCGACGCGGCCCAGTACACAGGCGCCAAGCGCAGGGGCCTTCGGGGAGGTCACATTCCCGGCGCGAGGGACCTCCCTCGGGAACTCTTCTTCGACCCAGGCGGCGGATTCCTCCCCCTGGAGACAATTCGTCAGAGGATCGCCGAGCGCGGTCTCGACCCGAATCGGCCGGTCGTGGCATATTGCAACGGCGGGGTGGCCGCGACCGTGCCGCTCTTTCACTTGCATCGCTTGGGCTTTCGCGACCTGGCCAACTACGACGGCTCATGGAACGAGTGGGGCGAACGGGAGGATTTGCCTGTGGAAACAGGCAAAGCCCCGCCCGCTTCGTAACCTCCCACAATCTCGGCCATTCAGCGCGGCTCGTCTTTGGGCACCTGACGCAGGAGATAAGCCAACAAGTGCTGGAAGTCGTCCTCGCCGATGAGGTCAATCAGGTTGGCCGGCATGGGCGAAACCTGCCCCGCTCGCGACTCCTCGACCTTGCTTTTTTCCACGCGGACCTCTTTCCCCTGAGCGTCGGCGATCACCAACACCTGGCCTTCCTCGCGCAGCAGGAGACCTGAAAGCACCTGGCCATCGGTTAGGGCCAGTGTCGTCGAACGAAAGGCTTGGTCCACGTTGCGGTTCGGGTCCAACAGGTCTTCAATCAAGCGATCGGCACCGCGAAGGCCGACGCCGTCGAGTTGCGGGCCGACCTTGCCTCCCTGACCGCCAAGCATGTGACAGGCCGCGCACTGCTTACTGAAGACGCCGACGCCAAGGTCGGCGTTGGCGGTCGCACGGGCCTTTTCAAAGGCGGCACGGCGCTCATCGATCCTGACCTGAATGCGTTCTTCCGCCTGGGGAAGACCCGCGGTGAGCTTGTCCAATCGCTCGTCGAACCCCGCTTGTTTGAGCTTGACTTCGACGTTTCGCTCGGTGAGCAAGCGGGCCGACGCCTTGCCCGCCGCGATCGTGTCGAGAAGGGCCTTGGCCCCTTCCGATGACTGCGCCAGGCCGGCGGCGATGCTTGCTTGAAGTCGGGCCGTGGCGATCGGCAAGGCGGCGAGAAGGGCCTCACGTGCTTCGGGCCGATTCAGTCGTGCGAGCACGAGCGCGACCTGCTCACGCAAGGGGACCGCTTGCGACGCATCGGCCAACACCGCTGAGAGAGCGGCAACGGCCTTCTTGGGGTCGAGGAGGTTGAGGGCCTCGAACGCGGCGAGGCGGACGTTTTGAGGTATCTCTCCTCGATTCGCGAGGGCGGTCACATCGGGGCCAAGTTCGACGAGTCCGAAGTCCCTAACCTGCTCAAGCGCTTGGACAAGGACGGTGCCGTCCTTGGCATTCAAGGCCGCGCGAGCACGCTCCAAGGCCAGTGAACGCAGGGCTGGCTCGGGGGCGGCGCCTCGAGCCCTGGTGCCTTCCAGGGCCGCTTTCACAAGGGACAAGCCGCTCGCGTCGTCGGCGGCAAGAGCGGTGACCAGGGCCTTGATCGTCTCGGGCGCTCCGTGCCGGGCGATATGGCGGGTGAAGTCCGCTCTTTGGTTGACGTCGCCTTGACCAGGGACCAACCGAGCGACGAGGAAGGCCGCCGCTTGGGGGAGCGGCACACCCGTCATGACATCGGCCAGGACCGCGTTTTCCGCCTCGGTTCGTGGGTCCTTGGCCGACGCCATCCAGACGTTCTCGTCGAGGAAATGGTCGCGCAAGGCCATGCGGACGACATGCAGCAAGTGGGTGTCGTCGCTCGGCACGGCCAGACGAATCGCGAGGAGCGGGCCCAGTTGATCGGGTCGCGGGTGGCGCCCGAGGGCCTCGGCGGCGGCCCGTTGGACAAACGCGTCGGGGTCGGAGAGGGCCTCGCGAACGACCTGTCGGTCGGCCTCGGTCCAACTCGCTCGCTCGGCCAGAACGCGCTGAGCGTGAATGCGAACAAGGGCCTCCGCATGTCGTGCGGCGGTCGCTACGAGTTCGGCCGTTTCGGGCGCTTCAAGCCGCTGGGCGACCCAGATTCCGTGGGCCCATTGGAGCGGAGTGGCACCGTCACGCAGCTTGGCGACGACCGCTTGCGCGGCCCCGGGCCGATGGCTGAGTTGGTTCGCCGCGAACGTGCGAACAACCAGATTGGGGTGGTCGAGGGCCGCGATGAGTCCGTCGATCGTGGCCGAGTCGCTTACGTCGGGCGCGCGATCAGTCGGGCCGGCCGTGATCCGCCAAATGCGGCCTCGTTCGCGGTCGCGCCCTGGATGATCGAGGGGCACCTCGTAATGGCCGATGATGCGGTTGTAAAAGTCGGCCACATAAAGAGCCCCATCGGGCCCTAGTTTGAGGTCCACTGGGCGGAACCAGGGGTCTTCGCACACGAGGAAATCAGGCTGGGCGATCCCCTTGAGCGTGGAGCCGTGACGTTCGAGGCGGTCGAAGTTGATCCGGTTCGTGACCACGTTGCCGACGTAGAGGGCGTCCCGATAGGGTGCCGGAAAAGCGTTGGCCGAGTAGTGGACGATCCCGGCGATGGCGGTGGACCCGTGGTCGTGCTGCACCATCTCCGGGCCGAAGCCGAGGCCGTCGTGGGGCTTGCCGAAGCTCGGATACCAGGCCCCGCGCAAGAGCTGATACATCGGCCGGGTGTGGCAGTCGGCCGAATAGACGTTTCCCAGGGAATCGAAGCAAAGGCCAAACGGGTTCACCTGCCCATGTGTGAAAAACTCAAGGTGCGAACCATCGGCCCTCATGCGGTAGGTGTTCCCCGACTGCATCGTGATCGGGCGATCGTCGGCCCCTTTCACGGTCGATTCGTTGGAGAAGCCGTGGGTCGCGTAGACCCAGCCGTCCGGACCCCACGAAAAACCGTTGGTCATTCCGTGGGTGTCGCGTGCTCCGAACGTCGCGTAAACAGGCTCGCGACGATCGGCCTTACCGTCGTTGTCGGTGTCTTCCAGCCTCAAGATGTGCGGGATCGAGTGGACGAGGGCGGCGCGGCCGCCGGGCATGGGAAGCAAGCCGATCGGGATGTTGAGGCCGTCGGCGAAGGTCGTGATCTTGCGGGCCCGACCGTTCGCGTCGAAGTCTTCAAGGACTTTCAGTCCATCGCGGGGAGTGCGGTCGGCCGGGGCTGGGAACGGGTATTCGATCGTCTCGGTGACCCAGAGCCGGCCCCGATCGTCGAACGCGATGTTCATCGGCTTGTGGATCTCGGGCTCGGCGGCCACAAGCTGGATCGTGAAACCCTCGGGCAAGCGGAACCCAGCACGTTCCTGCTCGGGATTGCGCGGGTCGGTCGAAGCGACCAGCTCCGGGGGGCGGTCCTGGGCGGCGACGGGGGGCCCAACAAGGGCGACGAGCATGAGGACGAACCATGTGCGGGCCATGTGCTTTGGGCCTCAAGAGATCTCGGCAAGGGCCTTCTCGCCGATGTCGTGGCGATACCAGCCCCCCTGGAAACGGATCGCCTTGCACGCCTCATAAACGCGGGTCCGGGCCTCGGTACCGGTATCGCCGATCGCCGTGACACCCAGCACGCGGCCGCCGTCGGTGACGACGCGGCCATCGCGGCCGCCGTGGACGTCGGCCCTGTAGCCGGTCCCGGCGTGGAAGACCTTGACGTCCTTCATGCGTTCGGCATCTTCCAATCCGTTGATGACACGACCGCGTTCGTAGGGTCCGGGATAGCCTTCGGCGGCCATTACGACAGTCACGGCAGGCCCGCGGTGCCAAGTGAGTTGGACCTGGTCGAGCCGTTGATCGACCACCGCGTCAAGCGCCTCGAAGAGGTCGCTCCTGAGACGCATGAGCACGGCCTGGCACTCGGGGTCGCCAAAGCGCACGTTGAATTCAAGGACGCGAGGCCCCGACTGCGTGAGCATCATTCCCGCGTAGAGGACCCCGCGAAAGGCGCGCCGGGCGCGCTTCATCGCGTGGACGATGGGCACGAGCACTTCGCGCTCGATCGACTCCATCAACTCGGGGGTGACGATCGGGGTCGGGCAGAAGGCCCCCATGCCCCCCGTGTTGGGGCCTTCGTCGTGGTCCAGGGCCCGCTTGTGGTCCTGGCTCGGCTCCAGGGGCAGGATCGTCCGGCCATCGGTCAGGGCGAGGATGCTGGCCTCCTGGCCGTCCAGCTTTTCTTCGATGATGAGACGGTCTCCCGCCCGGCCGTAGATTCGACGGACCATGATCTCGTCGATGGCTCGAAGGGCCTCGCCGAACGTGTCGGCGACGACGACCCCCTTGCCCGCGGCGAGGCCGTCGGCCTTGATGACCAGTCCCAGCGGCTTGCTCAAGACGTATTCGCGGGCCTCAACCGGGTTCTGAAACGCCCGCTTCTGGGTCTTTTCCTCGAAGACGATCGCCACACCTGGGGCCTGCATTTCGCGAGGGTCGAGGATGCGGTCGATCGCCTCCAGGGCCTCGGCGGCCGTCCGGCAATTGATGGTGTTGCGGATCGTTGAGCGGCCGCGCGAGCGGGCCAGCATTGAGACCTCACGCGAGAGCACGTAGTGCTCGGCGTCGGGGGCCCCTCGGAAGAGCTTGTAGTCGGCGGTGGGAATGCCCGCGTGACGCATCAGTTCCTTGGCGAAGACCTTGGAGCCTTCGAGTTCGGCGGCGGCCTTGGTTGGTCCCAGGATGCGCAGGCCCTCGCGTTGAAAATGGTCCACGATGCCCAAGGTGAGGGGCTCCTCGGGCCCGACGACGGTCAGGTCGATCGACTCGCGCTGAGCGAAGCGCGCCAGGCCACGTAGGTCGTTGGCCTCAATGGCGACGTTCTGCCCTTCCACGGCCGTGCCGGCGTTCCCAGGGGCGCAATAGACGGTGCTCACACGCTTCGATTGGGCCAGCTTCCAGCAGAGGGCGTGTTCACGACCGCCCTTGCCCACCACGAGGACCTTCAAGGTGACTTCTCCGCTGCGAGTGTCGCCCGATCATCGTCAGTTCGGGACCCAATCATCTTAGGAGCGTCATTCTCCCGGCGACAGGCCAAAGGTCGCGACATTCCCTGTCGGGACGACTTCACCAGGCCATCATGGTAAGATGGGCCCCTTCGCGCCCCGGGCGCGGCCCCAGAAATGTCGAGGTCCCTTCCCGCGAGGTCGTCGTGAAGAACGTGGCGGTCGTCGGTGCCAGCGGCGCGGTCGGAGACCGCATGGTCCGTCTCCTTGAATCACGCAAGTTCCCGGTTGGCTCGATCAAGTTCCTGGCCTCGCCGCGAAGTGCCGGCAAGACATTGATGTTCCGCGGCGAGACGTGTCCGATCGGGCCCCTGGAAGAGTCGGCGTTCGACGGCGTGGACATCGTCCTTTCCAGCACGCCGGCAAGCGTCTCCAAGGAATGGTCTCCCATCGCGGTGGGTCGCGGGGCCGTGGTCGTGGACAATTCATCGGCCTGGCGGATGGACCCGAGCGTGCCCCTGGTCGTCCCCGAGGTCAACCCCGACGAGATCGCCAAACACCACGGGATCATCGCCAATCCCAACTGCTCGACCATCCAGATGGTCGTCGCCCTCAAGCCGATCCACGACCACTTCCGAATCCTGCGCGTCGTGGTGAGCACGTATCAATCGGTCTCGGGCGCGGGGATGAAGGGGATGAATGAACTCGACGAACAGACGCGGGCCTCCGTGAGAGGGACCGCGATGCCCGCGCCCGCCAAGTTCGCCCATCCGATCCTGGGCAATTGCGTCCCCCAGATCGACGACTTCCTCCCCGACGGCTACACCAAGGAGGAAATCAAGATGGTGAACGAGACCCGCAAGATCATGGGGGACCCCACGATCGAGGTCTGCCCGACCTGTGTGCGCGTGCCGGTCCCTTTCTCGCACAGCGAGTCGATCCTGGTGGAGACCGAGCGGCCGATCTCAGTCGAGGCCGCGCGCGCGCTGTGGGAGAAGGCCCCAGGAGTGACGCTCCTGGATGACCCGGCTCGGAGGCTCTACCCCCTGGCCGCCGACGCGGCCGGTCGCGACGACGTGTTCGTCGGCCGGGTCCGCAGGGACCCAGGTCGGAGCAATGCGCTGCTCTTCTGGTGCGTCAGCGACAACCTCCTGAAGGGGGCCGCGACGAACGCGGTGCAAATCGCCGAATTCCTGGCGGCCCTAGGTCGATAGCTCGCGGCAATCAGGGCCCGCACGCCGGCACTTGGTTTCGGCGGTCACTGGGACCAGAGTGACCTAGAATTCAGACGATCAAGCAAGACGAAGGCCAATCACGGCAAGGTGATCCGTTCGCGGGGCCTTGAGGGAGGACTCGCGACCGGGTTGAGTCGTCGTGAAGGACGCCGGGCCCTATCGACACTGCCCCGGAGTGGTCGACGATGATCTCCGTTGCTCCGCACCAGTTCACGAGGCGAAAAACCGACCGCAGCCCTACCCAGCCGCGCGACTCCGAGATCGGCCAGCCGATTGAGGCCCCCGAATCCCCGGCCCGTCGGCTGGGCATCCTTTACATCGCGTCCTTAAGCGCGATCGCCCTGATTTGGGTCTTGGGCCAGTGGTTTATCGTGTGCGAGTTGCAGGCAGTGAGCGGCGGGGTCCGGGGATTGGTCCAAGCCGATCGCGATCAGTCTTTCGCCCGATCCATTGGCCAGTCGGCACTCCTACTTGCGGCTGCTGAGGAAGGGGCCAAGCGCGACGCCGCCCTCCATGTCCTCCGCGACCAGACCGCAAGGCTCGAGCGCGCGCCCGTCCCGGATGCCGCCCCAGCCCTGCGCGAGACACTGAGGAGAGGCCGCGAAGAGACCCTCACACATGCCCAGGCGATGCTGGCTCGGTGCGACGTGATGTCCGCCTCCTCCACGGAACTTAGGGACCTCGCCGAGGCGCTCGTAACCGCCGACAGCACCTTCCAAAGGGCGCTCGAAGAGGAGCTATCCCGGGCCGAGAACGAGTCGATGGTCCGTCTCGTCCACCTCCGCCTCTTGGAGTCCCTACTTTGCCTCTATGTGATCGTCGTCTTGATCCTCGAAGGCCGGTTCGTGGTCGTACCGGCCATCCGTGACATCCAGCGTCATAACGCTGAGATGGCCCGCTCGAACTCGGTATTGCGCGGCTACGCTGCCCGCCTGGAACAGTCCAACAAGGAACTCCAGGAGTTCGCGTCCGTCGCCTCCCACGACTTGCAGGAGCCCTTGAGGAAGGTCCAGGCATTCGCCGACCGACTCAAGCGGAAATACGCGGGTTCCCTAGAGGAACAAGGGCTGGACCACCTTGGCCGCATCCAAAACGCCGCCGAGAGAATGCAGACCCTCATCAACGATCTTCTGACCTATTCGCGCGTGACCACCAAGGCCCAGCCGTTCTCGCGCGTGGACCTGGCAAAGTGCGTGCGCGACGTCGTCGCCGACCTTGATGCCCGTGTCGAGTCGTCGGCCGGCCGCGTCGAAATCGGTGCCCTGCCCACGATCGACGCGGACCCCCTTCAGATGCGCCAGCTCTTTCAGAACCTCGTCGGCAACGCCCTGAAGTACCATCGCCCCGACGTGCCGCCCGTGGTGAAAGTGACCTTCCGGGCTGGCGGTGGTCTACCCCGCGAAGACGGGCGAGAGTATGTCGACGTGCTGGTGGAGGACAACGGGATCGGTTTCGAGGACCAGTACCGCGAGAGGATCTTTCAGATGTTCCAGCGTCTACACGGGCGCGACGAGTACGAGGGGACGGGTGTGGGCCTGGCCGTTTGCCGCAAGATCGTCGAGCGTCACTCCGGCTCGATCACCGCACGAGGCGTGGTGGGCCAAGGGGCGACGTTCATCGTGTCGCTTCCCGTTCAGCAACCCCGGGAGCTTTCCACCGATGCCTGATGGTGCCAACGCCAACCTGATCACGATCCTGATCGCCGACGACGACCCGGACGACCGCATGTTGGCCCAAGAGGCCCTGGAGGAATGCCGTTTGGCAAATGATGTGCGCTTCGTCGAAAACGGCCTCGAACTGCTGGCCTACTTGCGAAGGGAGGGAAGGTTCGCTGCCCCAGGGGCCGCGCCCAGGCCAGGACTCATTCTCCTCGACTTGAACATGCCCAAGATGGATGGTCGCGAGGCCTTGCGGGCCCTTAAGGCCGACCCGACCTTGCGCCGCATCCCGGTCGTCGTGATGACTACGTCGAAGGCTGAGGAAGACATCTTCCGCACCTACGACCTGGGCGTGAGTTCCTACGTCGCCAAGCCCGTCTCGTTCGATGGCCTTGTCGAGGTGATGAAGGCGATCGGCCGGTACTGGCTGAGCATTGTCGAACTGCCGGAGATGCGCGAACTTCAAGAGGCCCGACGATGAACCAGGCACCGCTCCGTGCGGCCCTCATCGAGGACGATGAGGACGACCACGTTCTCACGCGCGCCTTGTTGCGCGACGTGTATGGCGATCGACTGGAGTTGGAATGGCTCTCGTCGTACGAGACGGGACGTGCCGCCCTTCTCCGATGGCCCTTCGACGTTTGCCTTCTCGACTACCGTCTGGGCCGACGCACCGGACTCGACCTGTTGCGCGAGGTCACGGCCGAGGGATGTCCCACGCCGATCATCCTCCTGACCGGCACCGAGGATTGGGACGTGGACTTCGAGGCGATGCGCGCCGGCGCGGCCGATTACCTGATCAAAGGCCAGATCGACGGCCGACAACTGGAACGGGCGATCCGCTACGCGATCGGCTTCGCGGCCGAACGCCAGCGCACTCTGGAATCGCTTCGCCTTAGCGAGGAGCGATACGCCCTGGCCGTGCGCGGGGCCAACGATGGCATCTGGGACTGGGACCTGAAGTCAAACTCGATCTACTACGCGCCGCGCTGGAAGGCCATCCTCGGCCATCGCGAAGATGAGGTCGGCGACTCGCCCGACGAGTGGTTCAGCCGTGTCCATCCCCACGATCGCGAGCGCCTGAAAAACGAGATCGACGACCACCTCAATGGCCGGAGGGCCCATTTCGAGTCGGAGCACCGCATTCGACACAGCGACGGCGACTACCGCTGGGTGCTCACTCGGGGACTGGGCGTACGCGACGAACGTGGCCGGGTCTCGCGCATGGCGGGCTCGCAATCCGACATCACGGCGCACAAGCTGGCCGAGGAACGACTTGTCCACGACGCCTTCCACGACTCGTTGACGGACCTTCCCAACCGCGCCTTGCTTCTTGATCGGATCAGTCAACGGTTGCGGCTTCAGAAACGTCGGCATGATTCACGATTCGCCCTCTTGTTCCTGGACGTCGACGGCTTCAAACTCGTGAATGACAGCATGGGGCACCAGGCGGGCGACCAGATGCTCATCGCGCTGGGACGACGTTTGGCCTCTTGCGTGAGCCTTTTCGACACGGTCTCGCGCCTGGGTGGGGATGAGTTCGTGGTCTTGCTCGACGATGTGGACGATCCGTCAGTCGTCGTGCAAGTGGCCGAACAAGTGATGTCGGCCTTGCGCGCCCCCTTCCAACTGAACGGCTTCGAACTCGTCACCACGGCGAGCATCGGGATCGCCATTGGCGGTCCAGAATACGATTCCGCCGAGGCACTGCTCCGCGACGCCGACATCGCGATGTACCACGCCAAGCGACGAGGTAAGGCGAGGTTCGTCCTCTTTGACGAGCCGATGCGGACCTCGGCCATCTCACGACTCGAGATGGAAACGGGCCTGCGCGCGGCCCTGGCGCGCGAGGAGTTCCTGCTCTATTATCAACCGGTCATCGCATTGCAAACAGGTCGCGTGGCGGGCTTCGAGGCGCTTGTTCGATGGGACCATCCGCAACGGGGACTCATGTCACCCGACGATTTCATTCCACTCGCCGAGGAGACCAGACTCATCGAACCGCTGGGGCTTTGGGTGCTTCAAGGCGCCCTCCGGCAACTCGTACGCTGGCAGCGTGAACACTGGTCGCGGCCGGCCCTGTCGATGAGTGTGAACATCTCTTGCCGGCAGTTCTTGCAACCGGACCTGATCTATCAGATCAAGAAGAGCCTTCTGGAAACCGGAGTGGACCCCCGCAGCTTGCGACTCGAGATCACCGAAAGCGCCATCATGGAGGACGTCGAATCGGCAATGGAGGGCCTGGCGCGGCTCCGCGAACTGGGCGTTCGCGTGGCCATCGACGATTTCGGCAAGGGGTACTCCTCGCTCAGTTATCTGCACCAGTTCCCATGCGATATGCTTAAGCTCGACCGCTCGTTCATCGCCAGAATCAATGCTGGTGGCGAGAACGACGAGATCGTGCGGACCTTGCTCGCGCTTGCGCGCGGCCTTCGCCTCGAAGTCGTTGCCGAAGGCGTGGAGACCGATGCGCAGCGGGCCCACCTTCGCGAACTCGGGTGCGCTTACGGCCAGGGCTTCCACTTCTCGAGACCCACCGACGTGGAAACGGCCACGGCCCTTCTGGCGCGGCGGCCCGTCTGGCTGGGAGGCCCCGGACCCGTCATGGGCCTCGCCGGCTGAATCTCGGACCAGGACCGGTGGGTCCTCCTCCCTTCACCCCACGTCGGTCAAGGGGCCGTGCCACTCCGAGAGTGCGGCCAGACCAGGCGAGCCAACGGCCCGATGATCTCGCCTCCCCGTTCGCCGCGCCTTCACTTATAGTCGTTGGGCCCTAACGCTCGCCGCGTCCCAGGGCGTTCGCCGAGCAATCGAGGCCCACGATGTCCGAACCCAACCCCGACCTGGGTCCCTTCCAGAGCGCCGAGGCACCCTCCACCGATGGGTACACGATCGACGTGTCCCCGCGCGTCCGGTGCCTGCCACCCTATCTCTTCGGCAAGATCAACGAACTAAAGTACAAGAAGCGACGCGCGCATGTGGACGTGATCGACCTGGGCATGGGCAACCCCACCGACCCGCCCGAGGATTGGATCGTGGACAAGCTCTGCGAGGCCGCTCGCGACCCGCGAAACCACCGCTACAGTGTGGCGGCCGGCGTGTACAACCTGCGCCGGGAGCTCGCGGCCAAATACCGTGATCGCTTCGGCGTCGCGCTCGACCCCGACCTGGAAGTCGTGACGACGATCGGCTCGAAAGAGGGCTTCAGTCACATGTGCCTTGCCCTTTTGGGACCGGGTGACACGGCCATCGCCCCCGCGCCCACGTTCCCGATCCACGCCCACGCGGTGGCCCTGGCCGACGCGAACGTGATCGCCGTGGAGGTCGCCGACCCGGACGCGTTCCTCGCCAAGGTGGCCCGCGTTTGCGAGGGGCCCGCGCCGCGTCCCAAGGTCCTGATCATGAACTACCCTCACAACCCGACCGGCATCGTCGTGGAGCGTCCCTTCTTCGATGAAGTGGTGACGCTGGCCCGCAGGTATCGATTCCTGGTCATCCACGACTTCGCCTACGGCGATATTGGGTTCGACGGCTTCGACCCACCGAGTTTTCTGCAATCGAAAGGGGCCATCGAAGTCGGCTGCGAGTTCACGACGATGTCCAAGGGATACAACATGGCCGGCTGGCGCGTCGGATTCGCGGCCGGCAATCGCCAGATGCTCCGGGCCTTGAAGTCTATCAAGGGATATTATGATTACGGCCTGTTCCAAGCGGTCCAGATCGCAGCGATCGTGGCCTTGCGCCACGGCGAAGACGCCCGCAAGGGACAGGTGGCCGAATACCAGCAGCGTCGCGACGTCCTCCTCGACGGACTTCGCCGCTTGGGCTGGGAAGTCCCCACGCCCAAAGGAGGCATGTTCGTCTGGGCCACGATCCCCGAACCCTGGCGTTCAAGGATGAACTCGATTGACTTCGCCATGAAACTGTTGGAGGAGGCTGAAGTGGCCGTCAGTCCCGGACTCGGCTTCGGCGATTCCGGAGAGGGGCACTTGAGACTCGCCCTGATCGAAAACGAACACCGCCTTCGGCAAGCCGTCCGGCAGATCGGTCGATGCCTCAAGTCCACCGCGTAGGCCGACCGTTGAGGCGGTCGTCTTTCCTCCCGCCCGTTGCGCGGTTAGGTTGTTGATGACGCACTCCGACCTGAGACTTTCGGCCCCGTGCCAATCGCGGGACCGGCCCTTCCCCGTAAACCCAGGCGACCGCTCCCCCCATGTTGCTTCGCATCCGTCACGAGACCCGATTGAAATATTCCGTCCCAGTTTCCGAGACGGTCTTCGAGGCCCGGATGGCGCCACTTTCGGACGAAGACCAGACGGCGCTGGGTTACCGCCTGCGGATCGACCCGCCGGCGCCGGTCACCGCCTATCGCGATGGCTTCGGCAATCGGGTCGAGCTGTTCAACATCGCCATTCCTTATCAAGAACTCGCCATTGAGGCGATTAGCTATGTGCGCACGCACAGGCGCCCAGGTGAGGCCCGACTGGCCTCGGTGCCGTGGGACGCGGAACGCCCCGTGCCGACAGAGGCCCTCGACTACCTTCGCGCAAGCCGCTTGGTCGATCGCTCCGAGGCCCTCGAGGCCTTCGTGGCGACCCTGCCGCTGCCAGGTGGCTCGCTCGCCGATGTCGTCCGGACCTTGAAGGCGGCCGTGCGCGACCGCCTCACTTATGAGAAGGCCGTCACGTCCGCTTCCACGCGTCTGAGCGAGGCCCTCGCCCTGGGAGACCGGCTTCTGCTCATGCAGGAGGGCCGCATCCGGCAGGCGGGCTCCCCGGCGGAGGTCTTCGCGCGCCCGGCGGACCCCGCCCTGGCGGCCCTGCTCGGCGTGGAGAACGTGATGAAGGTGCGGGTGCTGGGACGGGAGCACGGCCTCGTGAGGGTGCGGGCCGGGAGTTCGGAGCTCTGGGCTCCCGACCCCGGGGACCTCGGCGACTGGGCCTATGCCTGCATCCGCGGGGAGGGGGTCGGGCTCGAGGCCGATGCCGGCTCCCCGCGGAGCGCCCGCAACCGGCTTCCCGCGCGGGTGGTGGCGCTGGAACCCCGGGGGGCCCTGGCCCGCGTCTCCCTCGACTGCGGCTTCCCCCTCGAGGCCACCGCCACCGCGTGGGCCTGCGAGGATCTGGGCCTCGCCCCCGGCGGCCGGCTGGTGGCCTCCATCAAGGCCACGGCCATCCACCTGGTGCCCATCGGCTGAGGCCGGCTCATCCCAGTTCGGGGATCCGGCGCGGCGTCGGCGCGGCCCAGTGCAGGGCGGACCGCTGGAGCAGGTAGCGGTTCTGGATGGCCACCCACCGCGCCAGTTCCGCCTCGCGCACGTCCCCCTGTGGCGTGGCGGGG
>CALLYK010000313.1 GCA_937858365.1 uncultured Isosphaeraceae bacterium
GGAGCGCAACTACCGCTCGACCCCGCCGCTCGTCCTCCAGTCTGAGTCGGGCAATTGAAAAAAGGCTACTGCGTCGGTTAGCCCCAACGATTGGCGGGCCAACTGACCAGCCAAGGTTGAGAGCTCAGCCGAAAAGTCCGAGTATTCCCTCGTGACCTGATTGAGCTGTCGAAGGGCCTCGTCGATCCGGCGGCAATCGCCGTCCTGGCGTTCGCAGTCGGCCCGAATCTGGTGGACCTTCTCGGCCGTCGCCTCAATCGTTGGCAGGAGCGATGCGAGCATCGCGCCGGCCTGCTCGGCCACATGGACCGACGAATCGACAAGCTGCTTGATTTCCACGGCCGTCGCCTGACTGCGCTCGGCCAGCTTGCGCACTTCGCCCGCGACCACCGAAAAGCCCTTGCCGCGCTCCCCAGCGCGGGCCGCCTCGATGGCCGCGTTCAGGGAAAGAAGCTGCGTACGCCGCGCGAACTCCTCGATCACCGACGTCCGCTGGGCGATCGTCTGCATGGCCCCCACCGCCGCGAGGACCGCCGCGCTGGTCTCGCGCGCTGTTCGCGTAGCTTCTTGGGCCAGTTCCTCGGTCTTCAAGGCGCTCGCGGCCGTCGTGCCGATGGTTTGGGTCACCTGCCTCATCCGGGTTGACGCCTCGGCGGTGGCCGCGGCTTGTTGGACGGCCCCCGTGGCGATCCGTTGCGAGCGCCCGCGCACCGCGTCGCTCCCTTCGCGGACCTCATCGGCGGCCTCGCGGACGTTCCGGACCACGTCGAGGAGGCGCGCCACCATCCGCCGCATCGCCGCCATCACTCCCGAACCCGTCCGGGATGGTGGGCCGCCGCGCAGTTCCAAGTTGCCGCGCGCGACCTCCCCCACGACCCCTTCGACGACCGCCGGCTCGCCGCCGATCCGTTGGAAGATCGACCGTGGGACCAGCACGCTCAGCAAGGCCACCACCGCGAGCACGACACCCGAGACGACCTCCTGCGCGAGCTGAAGGCGACCGCTTAGGACCTCCTCGTTCTTGACCTCGCGCAGGGTCCTGGCCTCCACCATTTTGAGGAACTCGTCGATCGGCCGCATGATCCGCGCTTTTTCTTCGTGATATTTCAGGTCGTGCATTAAGCGGGTCGCCAAGGTGACGTCGGCGGGCCCTTCCTTGACGAACTTCCCCGTGCCGTCGTCGAAGAGCCCCTTCATGGCGTTCATGGCGATCGTCTCGGTGAGGACCAGGCCGTCGGAATTCGCCTGGGCCTCGCGGAGCTTCTCAAATTCGGCCGCCGTGAACCCAGCCGAGCGCATCAGGTCTTGCAAGGGCACCTGGCGCGACGCCGTCTTGGGACGATTCGCGAGGTCGAGCACCAAGTCCCAGTAAATCCGGTGATAGTCGTCCGGTCGGGGCTTCTCGCCATTGCGTATCGCCAGGATTTCCCAGTACATCGACTCGTACTTGGGGTCGGCCGTTACCACATAGGTCCGGGCCGTGCGCGTCAGGTCGTCGGAACTCTGGCGCAACTCGTCCGCCAAAAGGTACGAAAGATAACGCTGCTCTTGGCGTTCGTTGAGGCGGTCTTGCGCGCGTCCGCCTACGATGCCCAAAAGGGCCTGGGAGATCACACCCAACGCGATCACGCCGAAAGCGACCACAAGCAAGCGCCGGAGAGACCAAACGCCGGCCCCCACTTCTTCGCGTAAGCCCTCCTCGGCGCTCGGATGACGCTCGACGGACATGGCCGGGGCCTCAGAAAGGGGGCCACCCCTGTCATACTTGGGGCTTCGGGGGTGTTCGACGAAGTCTTCAGCCGCACCTGGACACCAGCCTACTTTACCTAATCCGCGTTGTCGAACCGACGCGGCGGCTTTCTTGTTTTTTTGCTTCTCTTTTCGGGACCAGCCATCCTAAAATCGGTACGGGTTGGACGCGACCCGACTCGTTTGAGGATGGGGATGGTCGAAGGTCATGACCTCCGGCGCCGGACGTGGTTGACGCGCGTCTCCGGCACGATTGCTGCAAGCATTGAGTAGGCCCCACCGAACCCGCACCTGGTCTGATCGCTCGATCCCTTGTGAGGTCGCGCCCAGGGACTGGGACGCGGCCCTTGGAGACCGCCGCGCGGCCGATTGGGGGAACGGAATCCCGGCCGTTGAGGACATCCCTGGGGAGGAGACCATGCGTCGCGCTGTCGGCTCGGACCAGTCGCCCCTGGTCCTTGGGCTCGTCGCGTTGGCGTTCACGTTTGTCGGCTGCGTGGGCGTTGGCGACGCCCGCTACGTGTATCAAGACGGCCAATTCGGGGTCGTCGGCATCCCAAGCAACAGCCCCGCCTGGCCCCACCATTACCGGGCCCAGGCCGAAGAGCTCATGAAGGCCCACTTCCCCGACGGTTACGCGATCGTCCGGGCCGAGGAGGTGGTGGAAGGTTCGCGCACGTTGGTCCTGGACGGCAAGACGACCGCCGAGGTGGCCCCCGGAGTGGCGGTCAACATGGTCAAGATCGCCACCTTGGGACGCACTCACGGCCGGACCCAATCGGACAACCTCAAGATCAAGGAGTGTCGAATTCTCTACCGAAAGGCCGCGGCCACCGACACCGCCGAGGGCTTCGCCGCCGAGCCGGGCCTGGACCCGGCCCGCTACCACACACCAACCGCGGAAGGGGCCAAGGAAGAGACAAGCAAGACCGCGGCCGAGCACCATGAACCGGCCAAGGCGACACATTGAATCAAATAGGCCCGCGCGCCCCGGCGCGGGCCTCGTCATCCGTCGCCATCGACCCTTGACCGGAGGCCGTCGTCGGACCCAAGATGAAGCGCCAAGTCCGAGCGCGTTACGCAGTCCTCCCGCCGAGAGCCTACTATCTCGGGGTACCCAAAGATGTCTCCTTACCTGGGCTTGCGCGACCATTTCCGTCCGCCCTTGAGTACACGTCGTCATTGGCACGCCTTCCACAACGGTTGGGCGACCTTCCTGGCCGAGGACCTGAACGACGACGAGGTGCTGCTGGACAGCACGCTGACCGCCGAACTGGCGCCGGATGCCACGGTCGACTACGACGAGGAAGGCGGCATCGTCGGCGCGGAGATCCTGCTGCAGGGCGGCGTGATCCCGTACTTCGAGCCGTCCGAGTTGAAGAACGATATCGCCGGCACGAACGTCGATGACGCCCGGCTCTACCTCGAAGACTCGTTCCCCTCGCTCACGGAGCCGACGGTGGACCGCGGTCCCGGGTGGCTGCCCGGAGGCCTGCCGCGCTTCGACTGGCGGATCCAGCTGATTGTCGAGCCCGGGCCCTAGATGCGTGTCCTTGGTCTCGATGTGGGTGAGCGCCGGATTGGAGTCGCGATCTCCGACCCCGGGGAAACGATGGCCGTGCCCAAGGCGACGGTGAATCGCTCGGAGGGCATGAAGCCACTGTCTCGCCTGGCACAAGAAGAAGAGATCGGGCTAATCGTCATCGGTCTCCCCCTGTCCATGAGCGGGGAGGAGGGCGAGCAGGCCCACGATACCAGGGCGTTTGCTTCGAAGGTGGAGGCGGACCTCGGAC
>CALLYK010000314.1 GCA_937858365.1 uncultured Isosphaeraceae bacterium
GCCCAGACGCTGGAACACTGGAAAAAAGACACCGACCTGACGAGCCTCCGCGACGACGAAGCCGTGGCCCGACTGCCCGAGGGGGAACAGCTAGCCTGGCGCGTCTTGTGGATGGAGGTCGAGGCGTTGCTCGCGAAGGTGAAGTCCAGCCCGTAAGGAGGTCCTGCCGAGCCTGGTCGGTCCGCTCGCGACGCACCCGATGCGTCGGACGGACAAACGCACATCGCTCCCGGCCGGACGACTCGTCGCCGCGCGCTTGGAGGCGGTAGAATCCAAGGGTCGCGTCGCGTAAGGGTGGCGTGCCGGCGGGGTCCGAGCCATGCCGATTCATGATTGGACACGAGTGGGTCCGGGCATCTTCCATGATTTCCATCAAGGTTGGATTGTCGCGATCCGCGCGGCCCTGAACTGCGGACTGCTGCCGCGCGACCATTATGCGCTGGTTGAACAGAAAGGGGCTGGATTCGAGCCCGATGTCCTTGCCTTGAAGACGCGGATCGGCAACCGGGGCGGCGGTCCCGCCCCGGAGGAAGGCGGCGGGGGCGGGGTCGCCATCGTCGCGCCCAGGACGCGCGTCGTTGCCGAGTCGGACCTGGCGTTTTACCGCCGCAAGCAAAGCGTCGTGGCCGTCCGGCACGCATCGGGGGACGAACTGGTGGCGATCGTCGAGGTGGTCTCGCCCGGGAACAAGTCGTCGCGCGCCGCGCTCGACGACTTCGTGACCAAGGCGTTCGCCTTCCTGGAACACCAGGTCCACTTGCTCCTCATCGACCTCCAACCGCCGACCTCGCGCGATCCCGACGGCATCCACGGCGCCCTCTGGGACCACGTCACCGGCGAGACATACACCCGGCCGCCCGAGAAGCCGCTGACGCTCGCCGCCTACGAGGCGAGCACCGGCCTGCGCGCGTTCGTCGAACCGGTCGCCGTGGGGGACCCGTTGCCTGAGATGCCGCTGTTCCTCGGCCCCAACCGCCACGTCCCCGTACCTCTGGAAACGACCTATCAGGCCGCCTTCGACGCGATCCCCGCCCGCTGGCGCGACGTCCTGACACAGACCTAGAGTGGACCTCGATCGGGTCGGGCACGCCCGACGCGGGCCCAGGGAAAGGCGATTCTCATGCATCCTCCGCGGCCCCGAAGGGGCGGCCCTTAAGGACCGACTAAATCGTGACTGTCCTCGTCGCCGGCGCCCAAAACGGCGCGCAGGTTCAAAGTTGGTCGAGTCCCGTCATGGCCCGCACGACCCTTACAATCCATCCTTCAATGCGCCGATTCGGCCGTGTTCGCCCATTCCGGCGTTCTGAATTGGGCCTTCTCCCGCGATATGTCTTAATAGAAGGTGTTGGTTCGCCGGCCTTCGTGCGAGCGGCCGTCGAAAGCCGCGCTGATCGTTCCTCCCGGCGCCCTTTCGACCTCGACCAATGGATGGCCGACTCGCCCTCTGGACGCTCTTTGGCAAGCCGCTTTTCACCCTTCCGTTCACACCGCACTCGCGGGTTCGATTGGAGCGACTAAACCTTGTATTCTCAAACGACTTACGTCAAGGAAGACACCGACTTCCCCCGCATTGGGGCAAAAACGAAGAACAGACCCGTTTTGGCGTCACAAGTTACAAAGAGGCAATCGATTGGGGCGAACGACTTTTCGTCAACTCGCCCGTTTGGGAGGCCCTTCGATCGCGATCGGAAATCGGTCCTCCAGCAGCCGCTTGACCAGTCGTCGAACGAGGCGATCTTCGTTCTTCCCAAAGCACGTTCGACCGATCGGCGTGGGCCGTTCCGTCCGGGGACCGTCTCTCTTTCATGATCGAGCTCGATGAGGTCGTCTTGATCCCTGGATGTCAAACGACTTCCATCAAGGAACGCGCCGTTTTTGTCCCCAGGGGGGAGAAATAGGAAAACAGACCCGTTTTGACGTCGCAAGTGCCTTAATGAAAATGGGTTGTGGCGAATGACCTTTCGTCAAGGCGTGCTGCCGGTGACTTCGGCCACCTTGGCGAAGAAGGCCCGTTTGCGGGCACTGGCGAGACCCCAGTTCACAGGCGGCGATTGGTAGCCGTCGACGTAATTTCGGACACGCTTGCCGTCTTCCATGTAGCCGGGGTCGAAGTAACCCCAGGAGGCGTATTCGCCGATCGCCTCGGCCATGTTGTGGGACGGCTTGTCGAAGTCGAAGTGGTCGTCTTCATTGAAGAGGATGGGCATCGGCCGGTATCCGGGCACGGCCCGCGCCTGCTTCACCATCGTCGCGATCCGCTTCGGGTCGGTCACGCCGTTGCCGTGCATCAGAAGGAAGTCCGACGCGCGAACGACGTTTTCCTCGGGGACCTTGCCGCCGCCATAACTCGTGCCGACCAGCAGCTTGCCCTCGCTCCGCTTTCGCACTCGTTCTATGAGTTCATGAACACGACCTGGCTTCAGAATTTCATGATCATAGGAAACATTGCATTCGTTGTTCACTTCGATCAGGACGTTTCCGTATCGGTGTTCGAGGACCCAGGCGCAAGTGCGATCGACGGCCCGGACCACGGCCGCCTCGTCCTTCAGGCGCTCGTCTTGGCCGAAGTAGAAGATACCCAGGATCACGACCATCCCCAACTCATCGGCGAGGTCGATGCAACGTTCCATTCGAGACATGAAGGCGGGTCGGAGGTCGCCTTCGTCGGTGAGGGCCGAGTTATGCCAGGGCTGCCGCCCCTTCGAGTACGCCTGCGGGCTCCCGCCTTGCAGGTTCAGGGTCACGGCGAGAAGCCCGTGCCGCCGCCAGATGGGCATCGCGGCCAGGAACTCGCGCGTGTTCCGTTCCGGGTCCCATTCCCCCGTGTCGGGATAGGCCCACATCGACCGCGTCTCCGGATTCAGGTCGTCGAAGGTCGCCTGCACCATCCGCGAATTGAGCAGCAGGCCCTCGACCTTCTTGCCTTCGTGGAAGCGCCCCTCATAGGTCGGCTTTGCATTGATATGAAATGCTTCGCCATGAATAGAAACGACGGTCTTTCGGTCCTCGGGACCAGCGCCCAGGAGCGCCAGGACGGCGAGTGTCAGCGACCACATGGAAAGGGGCCTCAGCAGGGGTTCAATCCAAGGGCTTGACGTAGATGTTGCGGAACTGGACGAGGCTGGGCGGTCCCGTGTATTTGCCGTCCTTGTAGCCGCCGTGATGTTGGAGGCAGATCGGTCCCTTGGCGGGAATGCCGGGCAGCTCGGCGTTTTCGATCACGGTGACGCCGTTGAGGAGGACGGTGAGCCGGTCTTTCTTCATCGTGATCTCAAAGGCGTTCCACTCCCCGATCGGCTTGTCGGCCTGGTGTTTGGGGGTCACGCCCGAGCGCACCGACGCCGGCATGTTCTTGTCCATCCGATAACCGTAGACTTCGCCCGAACCGATCGGCCAGCACCAGATGTTGATCTGGCTCTTACCGTTGATGTCACGCACGAAGACGCCCGAATCGCTGTCGGGCAGGGCCATTTTGAGTTCCTTACCATCGATCCCCTTGGCGTGGGTGCCGTCCGGCAAAACGTACGGCACGTTCGGGTTGATATATGGCGCTTCTTTGATCCGCCACTCGACCTTCAGGACGAAGTCGCCGAACTCGCGTTTGGAGACAAGGTCCTTGCGGCCGGTCGCCTCGCTCCGGGCGTCGTAGTCGATCACGCCGTTGACGATCTTCCAATGGCCGTTGTCCCCTTCGGGCAAGGTCCACTCGGCGAAGTCCTTGCCGTCGAAGAGCGGGATGAAGCCCGGACCTTGGGCGAGCCCCGCGGTCCCAATCGTCAGGACCAGGGCCCAAGCGCTGAGTAGGAGGCGTGTTCGGTTCATCGGCGTTGACCTCGTGCGAGGGGCCTTCAGGACGGTTCGGGCCCACGCTACCGCCGGCGGTGCGCCGGGTCAATGACCTCGACCATCGCGGTGGTCGGACGTTCGCGTGACTGGTCGGCCGTCCCTCATGGCATGCGTTCACCTGAAAATCTGGCATCTTGTACGCTGGTGCATCGACAAGGGCCCTGGGTCGGGCTATGATTGCGTCGATACAACCCGAGGAAGGGCGCATGGCACGCGCCCTTGTCCGCACGAGGACCTGGCCGGAGCGAAAGGGAGGCACCCATGCCGATGGGGACCGCCGAGATCGTGGCGAGCTTGAAGGAACTCTGCGAAGGGGACGGCCCGAAGCTGACGACTGAGCGCATCGTCGAGTGGGTCGAACACCACCACGGGTATGAGTCCCACCCCGAACTGGTGGCCTACGCCAAGAAGATGAAGGCCCGGCAATTCGCACGCATGCTCATGTTCGAGGATGAGGAAACCGGGAAACGTGTAAAACGGCTTTGGAGTTTCAAAGACCCGCGCACGGGAGACAGGCACTATCACGACATCGCCCAACTCGACCCTGAGACCAGGCGCAAGCTCGTGCTGGAATACGCCCGCTTTCAAGAGCGCATGAGGGCCGTGCGCAAGGCGATGGCCGACTATTTCGCCGGTCAAGGGTTCTTCTCCTTCTACCTAGCAGACGAGGAAGAAGAAGAGGAGGCGATGACGACCGAGTCCGCGTGAGGCGGTCGTTCGAATCTTGTCGTTCGAATCTTGTTGAAGGACCGCGCTTGCTCCTCAGTCCAGGCGCGATCTTCCTCGGCCGAGGGCAAACCGAGCGGGACGGCGTAAGTGACCGGCTTGGCGTAGCGACCGCTGCCAGGCAGACTCGTAGACCTCGGCCAGCTCGACCATGATGTCGGGGTCGGGCGCGGTGGCAGTCGTGTTGCCCCGGCGTGTCGGAGCGTGGGCGATCGCGATGTCCGCTCCTCTCAGGATCGACATCTCGGATTGCGGATGGACCAGCTTGACTCGTTCAACGACCCGGGCCTCATGATTGTCCTCGATCGACCCTTGAATCACATCGAGGCATCTTCCGTGGAATTCGATCCAATAGAACTGGTCTACGCGAGAGGGTTCGCCGTCGGCCAATCGATCAGCATGAAACCGCTCTCCGCGAAAAGCCGAGGACCGCGGGTCGGGACCTGGGTATCGGTGGACCGTGGTCACGCCCCGGAATCGGCCGCAGAGAGTGATGCTCGGCAACGAGTCCACGACTTGGAGGACTCATCGTGTGGTTGGTGAGGTCGTCCCGGCCGGTGAATGTGGAAGTTGGGGTCAATAGGCGTCGGCGCCAAGGACCTCGCCGCCGGCGACCGTGCCGAGGGCGCGCCAGGTCGCGCCATGGACGGAGTTCTTGATGAACTTGACGCCGCCGTCCCCGAACAGGAGGTTGACTCCTCCGGGATGATAGCTCCGGCTGGTGATGACGGCGAAGGTGGGCCCCCCCCGCTTCTCACGTTGACCGGTGATGTCGAAGTCGCCGGCCCGACCCTGGGGATCGGTCCCGGGGACGCGGCGATTGGGAGTGAAGGCGGTGGTGAAGCCGGCATGGTGGGCCTGACCGTCGGTCCACTCCGAGTGCGAGGCCTTGAACTCGCAGGGGCCGCCTCCCTGGATCTCCGGGAGGAACTGGGAGGGGTCCGCCGAGGGGTCAGGGACGGTCTGGGGCTGGTTCACCCGGGAAAGGCCACCGCAGTCGCGGTAGAGTGGTTGCTTGGCCTTAACCTCGGCCGCCAGCATGGTCTGGCTCATGCCGTCACTGAAGTCGGCCCAGCGCCTGCTGCGGTTGGGACCGAAGGCCTCACGGTTTTCTGGGCCGCGAAAGCCGCCCCAGACGAACCAGTCTCCCATGCAAAAGCCGTAGTTGGTGACGTTCGAGATGCCCACGTTCGCCGCGGCCGGGCGGGGGTCGACCTCGCTGGGGCAGAGGTACATCCCCATGCTTTGCCGTGCCACCGTGTTGTTCTCGGGACCATCTCCCGAGAGGTTGAAGTTGATCGAGGCGAACGCCGACCCTTGCTCGACGAAGGGGAGGACCCGCACGTGGATGCTCCAGCCGACCCACCAGCTCACGGTGTTGCCCGAACCGCTTAGCACGATCGCCGGCGGCAGGGCGCCGACGACCGTCTCGTAATTATGCAGCGCGAGGCCCATTTGCTTGAGGTTGTTGACGCACTGTATACGCCTGGCGGCTTCGCGAGCCTGCTGCGCGGCCGGCAAGAGCAGGGCGATCAAGACCCCGATGATGGCGATGACGACAAGCAGCTCGATGAGCGTGAAGGCCCGCGGGCAATACGCGCGTTTCATTGCATGATTTTCCCGGTAGGACAAGACGAGCGGGTCGAGAAGGCCCCGATCCTATCAAAGTCGTCGCGAGGTTGTTCCGTGGCGTTGCATGAAATCGGTGTGAAAGCCAGTTGGCCCGCCGCGGGAACATCGTCGAGGGCACGGTCTTTTCGAGACGAGTCGAAACGTCGGACGTGCGTGGGCGGGTGAAGTTGAGCGGTCCGCCCGACCCATCGGCGACGGCACGCGTTCAGGCTTCTTGGGACACGGCCAGTACCCCGTCGAGGGTGGCCCCGTCATCGATCAGGAAGTCGATCTCTCCGGAGGCGACGTCGTACATCGCGCCGACGACACCGACCCGGCCTTCACGCACAAGTCGATTGAGCGTCTGGCTCCGCTGAACCAGAGTCCGGGCCGTGCGCACCACATTGCGTCGCGCGACCTCGTTGATGAGGGCGATCCTATCGTGGCCCGAGAGGAGGACGATCTCCTGGCAGGTGCGTGGATGGACGGCCTGTTGGACCTCATTCACGATCGGTCCGAGGTGTTCACATTGGGCGGCCAGGTCGTTGGACTCGGTTGGGCAGAGGAGGTCGATCGCGGCGGTAACGGCCCCGCAACGGGTATGGCCCATGACGACGATCAACCGGGACCCGGCGAGGGCACAGCCATATTCGATGCTGCCGAGGACCTCGGGACTGATCACGTTGCCGGCGATTCGGACGTTGAGGACGTCGCCCACGCCCAGGTCGAAGATCAGCTCGGCGGGAGCTCGCGAGTCAATGCACGAGAGGATGACAGCGAGTGGATGCTGTCGTTCGGCCGTGGCGCTGACCTGGCGCGTCAGCAGTCGTGTGAGCCGACGCCCCGAGCGAAACCGCTCGTGGCCGTTCTGGAGGATTTGCAGCACGGCGGACGGCGTCAGCGCGGTTTGCAGTTCTCGAGTGGAGTAGTCTACGTAATGGATTTGGTCGCGGAGTTGGTACTTTTTCCGAAACCCGAGCAGGCTTACCGTGATCTTTCGGGCCGGTCCCGTCTGCAAGGTGAAGTCGCGGACCAGGTCGAGAATGTCGGGATCGATGTAGTCGGTATTGCGGGCGTTGAGCAGGAGGTGCCCACCTCGAGGGACGTCATCGAGCGCTCGGGACAGGGACGCGCGATTCAGGAAGCTCACCTGGTTGGCCAGCTCGATGTGGACGACCTCGCCGCCGAGGTGCTTCTCGACGAAACGGCTCACCGGACGTCGCAGGTTGCTGTTGAGGATGAAGCCCACACTGACGGCCAGGCCGATCAGGATGCCGATCAGCAGGTCGGTCAGGACGATCGCGACCATCGTGACCGCGAACGGAATGAACTGATACCGCCCCTCGCTCCACATCCGACGGACCAGCGTCGGGTTGGCCAGCTTCATCCCGGTGACAAGCAGAATGGCCGCCAGACACGACAGGGGGATCAGGTTTAACCAGGTCGGCAAAAACAGCACGCTGACCAGCAGCAAAACGCCATGAACCATGGCCGCGAGTTTCGTCTGGGCGCCGGCGTTGATGTTGACCGAACTCCGGACGATGACGGAGGTCACCGGCAGGCCGCCGAGGAGGCCGGTCAGGACGTTGCCAACACCCTGCGCCAGCAGTTCTCGGCTGGGGGGCGAGGTCCGTTGCTTCGGGTCGATCTTGTCGACGGCCTCAAGGTTCAGCAGGGTCTCCAGCGAGGCGACCGCGGCGATGGTCAGGGCCGCGCCGTAAATCGCCGGATTGGACCACTGCGCGAAGTCGGGCAGTTGCAGGAACCCGAGGAACCCGGTGAAACTGTCGGCAACCGGCACCTGGACGAGATGGCTCACTTCGATGGGCCAGGGCCCGCCGATCCGACGAAAGAGCCGGCCGGCCGCCACGCCTAGCAGAACCACGACCAACGGAGCCGGAATGGGCGACTTCTTCAAGGGATTGCAACGGTCCCAGAACACGAGCAGACCCACCGATCCCAGGCCGATGACGGCCGCGCCGGGGTGGATGTCCGCCAGCAGGCGGATGAGCTCCGAGAATGTGTTTTCCTGGTCGAGTTGACGAAAGGCCATGTCTCCTTCCGGGTCGGGGTCGTGGCCCAGCACGTGGGGGACCTGCTTGAGCACGAGGATCGCGCCGATGGCGGCCAAGAGCCCCTTGATCACGCTGGTGGGGAAGAACGCCGCGAGGGACCCAGCCCGCGCCAGTCCCAGCGTAGCCTGAATCACGCCGGCGATCATCAGTGCCGACAAGAACGCAGGAAACGACTCGAGTGCCGCGATCTGGGCCGCCACCACGGCGGTCAGGCCGGCTGCCGGACCACTGACGCTGGTCTGCGAGCCACTGAGCAAGCCCACCACGATGCCGCCGACAATGCCGGCCAGCACTCCGGAGAACAAAGGGGCGTTCGACGCCAGCGCCACGCCCAGGCACAGGGGCAAAGCTACCAAAAACACGACCAGCCCAGCCGTCAGGTCACGCGGCAGTGTCGCCTTGATCGGCTCACTCGGCAAAGTCATCGTCGCGCGGTCGGTCCTCACCTGGCGGGCCTCCCAAAACTCACATTCTCAAGACAGTATATCGTCAAGTTTGAGATCGTCCCCGCACGATAGGTTACGTCCTCGATCAAACCGACCCGTCCGAGTGGGTCATGCCAAGGGAGGCCCCGGGCGGGCGGAGAGACCGAGACGCCTTGGTCCTCGCATCGCGAATCCGCCCATCACCAACCTAAGCCCACGCGCCCCGAGTGCTCGCCGACGAACGGGTTCGAGCGTTTCTCGGTGCCGATCGTCGTCGCTGGGCCGTGGCCTGAGAGGACCAAGGTGGCGTCGGGAAGCGACAAGAGGTGCTTGCGGATGCCTTGAATCAGCTTCTCGGAGCTTCCGCCCGGGAAGTCGGTACGGCCCACCGACCCCGCGAAGAGGACGTCCCCCACGAAGGCGAATGGCGGCTCGAACTGGTCGGCAATCAGCACGATCGACCCTGGACTGTGTCCGGGTATCTCCTTCACCAGGAAATTGAACCCGGCCAACACGACTCGTTGTCCGTCGTCGAGGAGCAGGTCGGCGGGCGGGCTGGTCAAGGGTAGGCCGTACGATGCGCTCAGGTTCAATTTGGGGTTGGTCAAGAGGGCCGCCTCGTTGCGGCCGATCACGATGGGCGCGTCTGGGGCATACTCCTTGATCGCCTGGTTCCCCGCGATGTGGTCGGCGTGCCCGTGTGTCAAGAGGATCGCGCCCACACGCTTCCCCTCACGCTCCAAGACCTCGACGATCAAGTTGGGCTCGAAGCCGGGGTCGACCACGAGGGCGTCGTCGCGATCGGCCAGCCAGGCCACGTAACTATTCTGGCCGAACGGCTGCGAGACCACCGGCTCGATGAGGAACTCTTGACCCGCCATGTCACACCTCTTCGCCTGGTCCTTTGGGGAGTCGCACCCGGGTTGTCTGCAAGAATAACAAGTGGTCGACCTGCTCGGGAGTTGGGGAGGCGTCGGATTTGTTGGCGGCGACATTCCCTCGCCGTGGCGCCAAGCTGGAGGTAGCTGGATGGCTTCTCATGTGGAGTGCGGCGACATGTCGCCGCACTCGTCAGGGCCGCCAAACGGCCCAAGGTCGCCCAGGAAACCGACGACCTCTCCGGTCAAGTCATCGGGAGGAAGGGGAGATCTCGCGTCGAACCAAACGCGTACTCGTCGCCGCACTCCATTGGACCCAGGAGTCCCGCGCCAGTGTCACAGGAAAGGAACGATCGCAGTTTAAGGAGCGTAGGACGTCGCTGTCGTTGGACCTTGCCGGTTGGGAGACGTGCGGGGGCCGTCCTGGAGGAAAAAAAAAGAAGGAACTTGATGGTTCGGAAATTGCGGGCAAGATTATGCTGCGGGGTTGTCGGATTTCGGGCCCGGATGTCGGTTCG
Source organism: uncultured Isosphaeraceae bacterium (assembly GCA_937858365.1). Classification (GTDB taxonomy): domain Bacteria; phylum Planctomycetota; class Planctomycetia; order Isosphaerales; family Isosphaeraceae; genus CALLYK01. The sequence goes on from CALLYK010000314.1 coordinate 10,080, forward strand.
CCCGCTTGGTTGCCGTATCCAAGGTGGGTGGCCCTCAGAAACACGGGGCGCGTTCTCAGGCTGGCTCGGTCTTGTCCCTTGCGATCGATCTCGATCAAGGACCTTACCCATGATGGCAGTGCAGGGAGGGCGTCGGTGGGGGCTGGGCTGGGTGGTTCTGGGGCTTTGCCTGGTGGGACCGGGAGTGATCTCCCGTGCCGAGGACCCCAGCGCGAGCGACGACGACTTGGCGATCGCACGTCTCGCCAACGCGGCGGCCGCGCCGGCGGTCGTGGGCGAGGCGAGGGGTGGAGCGGGGTCGGCCGTGGTCGGGCCG
>CALLYK010000315.1 GCA_937858365.1 uncultured Isosphaeraceae bacterium
CAAGCTTCAGGCTGGCGATGAACCCATCCAGGTCGAAGGCATCGGCTTTCATCCGCTCGAAGAGCAGTTCGCGGCCGCGCTTCCAGGTCGTCATCAGCGTGAACACCACCACGCCGACGGCCAGCGGGAACCAGCCGCCGTCGGGGATCTTCTCGACGTTGGCGACGAGAAAAACCAGCTCGCCGGCCAGAAACCAGCCGAACAGCACGCCCGCCCGGCCCCAACCCCAGCCCCAGCCCCAGCCACCACCCCAGCCCCAGAAGGGGTTGAAGACCCCGAGTCCGAGACCGACCCCGCCTAGGCCCACTCCCATTCCCAAGCCGTAGCCGCCGTAGCCTAGGCCCCAAGGCGAGCAGAGACCGTAACTTGCGTAAAGCGGTAGACCGCAACCGAACCCGAAGCCGAACGGACTGGCCACGGCGCAACCTAACCAGGTGCCGATCCCACAGAGTCCGCCATAGGCGCCGATCCCACCGTAACCAAGGCCATAGGCCCCTGTGATGTACGGGAAGCCGAGACCACCGAGATAGGGATAGTCATAATAACCCATGTATAAGCCAAGAGTCCCATAATTCGCGTAGCCGTAGTAGGTGCCGTTGTCGTCGTAGTAGCAGCCGGGGTAGCCGTCGTAGCAGGTGGAGGCCCGACCAAAAGCGCCGTAGAGTCTGCCATAGCTTTGAGGCGCGATTTGGGCGATCGGCTGATAGACCAGGGCCCCGCTTTGGGCCTTGGGGTCGGCCGGCTTGGCGGGGGAGAAAAGGGTCCCGCGGTCTTCGAGGGTGTAGTCCCAGTAGCCTTCGACGAACGACCAGCCGTCGGGCTGGCGGACCCATTGCGCGGGGACCCAGGCCCAGCCGGTTTGGGCCTTGGTCCAGTAGCCGGCGCGCCACTTCACGCCGTCGCCGTCGGGGACGTAGACGCCGGGCACGTAGAAGAGGCCCTCGCCGGGGGCCGGCCCCGGCTCGTCGTCGGGGTGTTCGGCGGGTGGGCCGTCCTTGCGGTAGTCGATCCGATCCGTTTGTCGATCGCTCCAGAACCCGGGGACTCGGGTCCAGCCTTCTTCCGAGCGTTTCCAGAAGCCGTCCACCCAGAAGCGGCCGGGGGGCGGCACGCGCCAGGTGCCGGTGACCCAAACGTATTCATTCTTGGGCCCATGCCAGTCCCAATAGCCGCCGATCCAGCGCGCGTCGGGGTCGGGCCGATCGACGGCCGGTCGCTCCACGATGGGCGGCGGCGGGGCCTTGGCGAGGAAGATCGGGTCGGCGTCGCGCACCGGGGAGAGAAACGCCTCGTGGACAGGCCCTTCAAAGACGGGCCGCACATCAACGCGCGGACCAGGCGGGTCGGGCACCTGCGCGGCGGACGTGGTCTGCGACGCGAAGGCCACGAGCAGCAAAGCAAGGACCGGACCACGAAGAAGCGCGCGCGTCATGGTGTGCCCCCGACGGATTGCCCGACCTTGGAATGGGGCGATGATGGGACTGCCGTTCATTCTACGAGTGGTTCGGGTCTTCTGGTGGGGCCCGACCGTCTTTTTTCTCCGTTCGACTTGGCGGCCTTGTGGCTTGGGCCGGAAGAGACGAAATCAACGCCTCCTCCCACGTCCCCGCCGAAGTGCGGGACCCACGGTCAACGGTGCGCGGCCACGCCCGAGCTTGCCGGTCCGGCGATGGTCTTGAGGTCGGTGCCGATGGCCGCCACGCGGAGGAGCGGCAGCCGCCAGGCCCGCAAGACGCGCTCCGCGTCCACGATCGAGCCTTGCACGTCGGCGGGGGTCGTGCGGGAGTGGTTCACGATGCGATCGAGGTCGGCCACCAGGACGCTCGCGTCGGGCACGGGGCCACGATGGCGCGGTAGGGCATCGGCCAGGTCGTCGGCCAGTCGGGTCAAGTCCGAGGTCGCGGGGCGAGCCTTGGCGGTCGCGTTCACGATGGCCGCGAGGTCCGCCTCCAATTGCGACCGCAGAGCAGGAGACACGGCCCCTTGCGACCAGCGCACGCGGTCGATGTCCATGCGCAGCTGCTCCAAGCGTCGCATCGCCAAGACCTGACTGGGGTTGACACCAACGCCGGATCGCCAGAATCGCGACCGAGCATAAGACCTGCCGTAGCGCATACCAGGATGACGCCCGTATCCATAACGATGGGTCCGATGAAGGCCGGCATTCGGCCGCGGGACCACGATCGTTTCCTTAAACACATTTTGGACGATGTACGTGTTTGAAGGGGCCTTCGGCGTGTTCGTCGGGGCGGTGGTGGCCGGTTTGTGGGCGACCATCGTGAACGGCTTGAGGGACTGTTTCTGGGGAGCGGTCGGCGCGTGGTGCGCCGTGGGCTTGGACGCCCGACCATGGGGTGCTTTCACTGGCGGCGCGTGCGGTTTGGGGGCCGATGGATGGGCGGCCCCTTTATGGGCTTGGGCCCAGAGGGTGGAGGAGGAAAGGGCCAGGACGGCCGTCAGCAGCGGAAGCAGGGAGGGTCGCACGGGTGCCTCCGGGTGCGGGCCTCATGAAGCCACCGCATTCCGTCCGGCGGGAGTGAGAGACCCGCCAGGAAACCGGACGGGGCGTCGGAGGGGGGACCATCTTATTTTACAGCCCGGAACGCATGAAGCCATAGGTGCATGCCGAGTTTTGGGGGAATGGCCCCGGACGGACCACGCGATGTCTCGTACGGAACTGGTGATCTCGTGCAACTACTCGGACGAGAGCACGACGCCGTTTGAATTGACGACTGCTTATGCAGATTATGGTGAGGGCGGGAAGGGGTTGGCGTTGGTCCCGGAAGCGCTCGGTCAAGTTCGCTTCGCTGAGACGGTCGGCCGGCGATCGCAAGTCGTTTGGCCCCTTTGGGCCGTAGTCCTTGTGCCCTGCGGGGCGCGGCGACATTGACGGTCTCTCGATGTTCTTCCTATGATCCATCCCAATCCGATTCGGGACCAATCCATGCCCGTGACGGAATTGAGGAGGGAAGCGTGGCCCCGGAGACCTCTCGGACACTGGACCTCATCTTGGCCTTTTTGAGCGATGTCGAGGTCCCGGTCCGCGAAGGCATCGTCCCGGCTGACGCCGTGTTGCCAGGGGTCCTGGTCTCACGAGGCGAACTGGTCATCGACCGGGCCGCGATTCGGTGGCCTGGAGACCTCCTCCACGAGGCGGGTCACATCGCGGTGACGCCGGCGGACCACCGCGTCGAACTTGACGGTGCCCTCGAATCCTCGAACCAGGCCCCACATTCGGGGGAAGTGGAAGCGACCGCGTGGGCCTACGCGGCCATCGTCCACCTCGGCCTCGACCCCGCTGTGCTCTTCCACGAAGGGGGCTATCACGGGCAATCCCAGTCCCTCATCCAGACGTTCTCCCTGGGCGTGTATCCAGGCGCCTTCGGACTGGCGCAGGCCGGGATGACCGCGGTCGGCGCGGAGGCAGAGCGAATGGGCGGGCCCACTTATCCCCGGATGCGGCGCTGGCTGCGCGCTTGACAGGGAGACGTGCCGGGTCCCGCTCGTCAATAGTCGCCGCGATCGCCCCCGTAACCGCCGCGACCTCCGCCGTAGCCGCCGCCACCATAACCGCCGCCACTCCCACCATGGCCGCCGCCACCGCGGGGACCACGACCACCGCCGCCACCGCGTTCCTCGCGCGGTCGGGCCTCGTTGACCGTGAGGGGCCTGCTTCCGTAGGGGGAGTTGTTGAGCGCGTTGATCGCGTTGTCGGCCTCGGTGTCGTTCGCCATCTCGACGAACCCGAAGCCCCGACTGCGCCCGCTGAATTTGTCGATGATGACCTGAGCGCTGGTGACGGTCCCGTAGGTCTGGAAGAGTTCGACGAGGTCGTCGCCGGTCGTCTGATAGGGGAGGTTGCCTACATAGATGTTCTTCGCCATGGTCGCTGGCCTTGCTCTAGGGCCCCCAACGCCCGCCCGACCCGAAGGTGGGGACCGGACGCGGCCGAACGGAAGCGCCGGCGACCAACCGTACGTCCGGGCGGAGCGGGTCGGCGACCTCCAGGCCATTGCTCACTATGTTCTCTCCCCTCGGCGAACTCAAGAAGAAAACCGAAGAGGCGCCTCGTCGCGCCCTTCTTCCGCCCCGGGGCGCCGTCGTGGGTTGGGGCGTCCCAACGGGGTCAGGAGCAAACGAGTTGGGCCATGTGTTCCGCCTGAGTGCGGGAAAGGTCGATGATCTCTTCCCGGAAAATCGGCACCTCACCGGGGGCCTCGATACCCAGCCGGACCTGGTTCTTGTCGATCCGGACCACCGTCACGATGATCTTGCCGTCGATCACGATCTTCTCGTTCATTTTCCGGGTCAGGACGAGCATGGGTACCTCCTTGCTTGGGGTGTTCCTGACAATCGCGCCCTGCGAGACGACTTTCGCTCGGGGCCCGTGCGACCTTCTCGGTCACTTGAGGAAAAATGCACGTCCCATGCCGAAACCGCGCTGAAATTGCGGCTGGACATCGTAAGTCCATAATATTCTGTGGCTTCTGTCGGTCTTCACTGCTCGACAGGTCTCGCGCCGACCACCTCGGAGTGCCAACCTTCTTCCCATTTTGAGGAAATACCCCGGGAAGACGCCGCGCGTTGGGAGCGCGGGGTGGCAGGTCACGTTTGCTTTGCGGAAGACCCGGCGGCCGCGGCTGGTCAATCGCGGTCGGCCCGCGAGAGGGCCGCCTCGTGGCCTTTTTTCACCACGGTAAATTCTTATCTTTTTTTATTTGCATTTAGGGACATAGGCATACAATCATTTCCCCACTCGTGGGGCGGGCCCCACGGGCCCAACGACCTCCGTGGAGTGACACTCATGAAGCGCACCCTCGTGGCGCTCTTGCTCGTCTTCCTGTACGCCGGCCTGGCGCGCGCGGACTTCCTGGTTTCGTTCCCCAGCGCTCTGAACGCCTGGCAGATTGGCAGTACCGGGGTGGTGACCGGATACGAATTCACCCCCAGTGTGGACGTCCTGGTCTCGTCCCTGGGCTGGAACGACTTGAACAACACCGATCCGAACGGGGGCCCCGACGGCTTTCAGGCGCCGCACCAGGTCGGTATTTACCGGTCCTCCGACCAGGCGTTGCTGGCCTCGGTCACTTTGCCCGCCGGCACGGCCGCGCCTCTCTCCGACGGCTCCTTCCGCTATGGTGGGATCGCCCCCCTCCTTCTCACCGCGGGGACCACGTATGTCCTAGCGGGTACGACCAACGGTTGGGTGAACGGGACGTCGGTCCTGGAGCCCACGCAGACCCGAATCCTGGGCACGTCCGCGTTTATCAACCCACTCTTCACCACAGGGAGTCAACTCATCGGCCTGAGCAGCAACCCGACCGGTCTGGAATTCCCTTCATTCGTCCTGGCGGGGGGTAGCAACGTCATCGCGTTCGGCGGCAACCTTCAGTTCGGCGTCGTCCCCGAACCCTCGAGCTATTGCTTGATGGGACTGGGGGTCGCGGGGGCCTTGACACTCGTCGCCACCCGCCTGCGTCGCGCTTAAGGGGTCGACGTGAAAGCAGAGACGCCGTTCGACCCGTCTCGCGGGCCGAACGAGGTCGCCTTGCAAGCGGCGCGCGGCCCAAGCATAATGCTCTCTTCATGCTCGGGCCGCGCTCGCGGACGCCGAGCGTCGCCGAAGTCTGGAGCTGGACCGATGAAGAGTAAGACCCGACACCGAAAAGGACACAAATGGCGCAAGCGGACGGACACGTCCCCCATCGCCAAGGGACGCCGCGCCAAGGTCCAGGGCCGAAGCCCGTTCAAGACCAAGAACCTCGGTGGCAAGAAGGGGTAAGGTGCTAGTCCCGTGGACGGGCCGCGTCTTTGGCAGTTGATGACGCTCGTCCTGGTGGTCGCGGTGGTGCTGGCCGCGGCACGGTTCGACCGGCGGTGGAATTCTTGCACTCCGATCGCCCCGCTCTTGGCGGCTTCTTTCGCGTGCGCAGGGCTGGCGAGGATCGGTGCGCGAAGACGGGGCGGGGTCGCCTGGAAATGGACCTTGTGGGGCCTGCTGCTCGGCCCCATTGGGGTCGTCCTGGCGTTCTCCAATCCGGTCTCTCGAAGCGACCGCGACTGACGCTCAAATCAGTTCGCGGATCGGCTCGGGGTGTTCGTCGAGCAGGAACATCGGGCGGTTGGCCCGATCGGCGATCAGGCCGTCGTGGTCAATGCCGAGGTGTCGGTACAGGGTCGCGAAGACGCTTTGATAGGTGATGGGTCGGTCTTTGGGGTGTTCGGCATACTTGTCGGTCGAGCCGATCACTTGACCGTGCTTCATCCCACCCCCGGCGAGGACCGTGAACGACGCTTGGGGCCAATGGTCACGCCCGGCGTCCTTGTTGATTTTCGGGGTCCGGCCGAATTCGCCCCAGACGACGACCGCGACGTCGCGATCGAGGCCACGCATGTGGAGGTCCTCCACGAGGGCCGAAAGGGCCTTGTCCAGCTTGGGGATGCGTTCGGCGTTGGACTTGAAGTTCTGGCCGTGGGTGTCCCAGCGACCGAATGATATCGTGACCGTCCGCACGCCCGCTTCCACGAGGCGTCTGGCCATCAGGAAATGGTCCATGCAGCAAGGGGGCCCGTCGGCCTCGTTCTTCATGTCGCCGACGCCATACTTGTCGCGAAGGCGTGGGTCTTCCTTGCTCACGTCGAGGGCGTCGAAGACACGGCCCGACGAGAGGACGTCGAAGGCCCGGTTGGTGAACGCGTCGAGCCCGCGCAAGCCTTCGTCGCGGTCCAGGCCGCGGCGCAAGTCGTCCAGTTCGGTGAGCAAGGACCGACGGTCGCGGAGCCGGCCGGGTTGGACGACGAACTCGGGTCCGCTAGCCTTGCCTGGTCCTTCGGTCCGGAAGGGAGTAAAGGGGGCATGAGGCAGACCGAGGAACCCTGGGTCGCCGGGATTGCCCCATCGGACCTCACCCGTTCGCGGCGAAAGGCCGACGAAGGGGGGCACGTCAGAGGAGACCGGTCCCTGGAGCTTCGAGACCACGGAGCCGAGGCTGGGTCGGCCCCCTTGGGCCTTGCTGAGGATGTCCTTGTATCCGGTCAGGCACTGGCCGGCGGAGTGGTCGGGCCCCGCGCCGATCATCGAACGGATGACCGTGAACTTGTCCATCATGCGGGCCAGACGCGGCATGTGTTCGCAGATGTCGAGGCCGGGGACGTTCGTGGGGATCGGCCTGAAGTCGCCGCGAATTTCGGCTGGGGCGTCGGGCTTGAGGTCGAACATGTCCAGGTGGGGCGGCCCGCCGGCCAGGAAGACCATGATCACCGACTTCGGCGACTTCTGGATTCCCGCCGTCGCTTCCAGACGAAGCAAGTCGGGCAGGGAGAGACCGCCCAAGGCCAAGCCGCCGATTCTGAGGAAATCGCGCCGGGAGACGCCGTCGCAGAACAAGGATGAACCCCGGCCTGGGATCGTCAACATGCGCGCAACCTCCCACTCCAACCGCGTCACGGTGTTCCGCAATCGTTGAACATTATAGTCCACGCGCCCGGGGACACCAAGGGTTTTCTTGAAGAGGTCCTCGACAAATCAACCCATCAGGCCGAGTTGCTTGAGTGAGCGGGCCTTCAAGAGCTTCAAGCTCAAGGCGCGGAGCTGGTCTTGGTCGAGCGTGGCCAGGCGAGCCCGCACCGCGTCGGGAAGCTCGCCGAATCGGTCCGAAAGCTGCGTCGCCATGAGTTCGCGGACGCCTTCGAGCTTGCCTTCGATCCTTCCTTCCTCCTTGCCCTCGAGCTTGCCCTCGATCCTCCCTTCCTCATTGCCTTCGAGCTTGCCTTCTTCCTTGGCCTTGTCGTAGAGCCCGGCGAGATAGGCGTTTTGGATCATGTTGGCCTCACGATAACGGGGGGTCTTCAAGATTCGTTGAAGGGCCGCCCATTCCTCCGTGTCGAGATCGGCGTAGGCGAAGACGCATTCGGCCAGGAGGAACTTCGCTTGGTCGGATTCGCCAAAGGTGTCGATCCGACGCCAGACCCCTCCGCCGACGTCCAGGTACCTTCGACCGGTTCAATCCATCAGGCCGAGTTGCTTGAGTGAGCGGGCCTTCAAGAGCTTCAAGCTCAAGGC
>CALLYK010000316.1 GCA_937858365.1 uncultured Isosphaeraceae bacterium
GCGCCGGTCAAGGTCGCCCCGGCCCCTTCTCCGGCCCCTCAGGCGCCGGTCAAGGTCGCCCCGGCCCCTTCTCCGGCCCCTCAGGCGCCGGTCAAGGGCTAGATGTCGTTGGGGCGATGCCCCAACTTTGAATGACCAGAACGCCATCGCCTCTCACGCACCGCGTGGAGAGGCGTTGCGCGTTTCATGGGATGGCGATCGGCGCCGCCTCTTTCATTCATTTGGGCCGCTGTCCCCACTCAAACAATCTGGTCATTGAGTTGGGGACGGCTGCGGGTCCTCGTTCCCGGGTGATTACGGGACCACCTTCGGCCTCGCGTATCGTATGTTGGCCGTACAAGACAAGACGGCATGACCAAAGGTCTGACGCGATCGGAACGCGGCGGACTGGTCGCCTTCCTCGCCCCATCCCCATGAGTGCGGTCCGCGATGGGGCCGCCCCGCCCTGCCAACAAAGGGTCCGTCCTCAACAACTTGTCAAGGCGCTCGAAGATGAGCGACTCAGAACGCGCGAGGGCCTCGCGAAAATGACCGTGTCGCGTAGTATACAGCGCGACGGCCGTTTCGTCTCGTTGTGACGTGGTTTCGCAACGGGCCGGCCGCCCCATGCTGCCGGGGCTAGGGTCACTTATGGAGAGCATATGGTTCGTCCAGCCCGTCCGCGGGGAGGGTTGGACGGTCCAGGACCAGGAAGCGAGGTGGCTGAGGATGATCTCGTCACGCAAGGCCCGCGAACGCGCTAGGAAGCGGCGGGAGACGTGTCCACGGATTGACGCCCTCGAAGAACGACGGCTCTTGAACTACAACTTGCTGGGTGCGCAGTGGTCCAAACCCGCGCGCGTGACATTCAGCATCATGCCCGACGGAACGGACCTGGGTGGAGTGCCCAGCAACCTACAAGCCACTTTGGACGGCAACCCCAACACGGCCGCGACCTGGCGAAACTTGATCCAGAAAGCCGCCGCGTCGTGGGAGAACTTCGCCAACGTCAACCTCGTGCAGGTGTCGGACAACGGGGCCCCGCTCGGGACCCAGGGAAATCAGCAGAACGACTCGCGGTTTGGTGACATCCGGATCGGCGGCTACGCGCAATCGCCCTCCCAGCTCGCTTTCGCGTTCGCCCCCCCGCCCTTCAACGGCGGCACCTCCGCGGGCGACATTTTCTTCAACACGTCCCAATCCTGGAACACCAACGGCAATCCTTACGACTTCCTTTCGGTCGCCTTGCATGAGTTCGGCCACGCGCTGGGCATGGGCCACGAGGACAGTCAAACGACGTCGGTGATGTGGCCGACCTACACCACGGCCAAGAACAGCCTATCCAGCAACGACAAGGATGGCGACGCCGCGATCTACGGGCCGATACCCAAAGACTCGTTCGCTCAGGTAGGTAATGGCACCTTGAGCACGGCGAGCGACGTCACCTCCTATCTTGACGGCAACGGTCAAGTCGCCCTCCGCGGCCTGACCCTGACGAAGTCGTATGAGTACCATTACTTCAAGGTGACCGTCCCCTCAACCACCAACGGCACGATGACGGTGCAGACACAGGCCACCAGCCTGAGTTCGGTCATCCCCGCCGTCCGCGTCTTTGACGGCAACAACAACTTCACCGGCCACGCCTCCGCCGGATCGACCTACTCGACCACCGCCACCGTGACGATGACCGGCGTCCAGCCCGGCCAGGTGTACAAGTTCCAGGTGTACTCGCCCGTGACGGGCGCTGGGGCCGCCGGCACCTACGGCTTCCAAATCAACCTCGGCTCGGCCCAGCAAGCGCTTTTGGCGCCGCCGGACACGACCGTCGCCCAGCAACCCGACACCAATCCCGGCACTTACAGCCAAGGGACCGGCTGGTATTCCAATGGCCAATTCGTCCCTTATCTGGGGGAGATCGGCACGCTCGGTTCGGAGTACGTGCCTCCTGGTGGGAACTGGCGCGGGCGGCATCGTGATCGAAATCCGGGTGGCGACGATGACGGCCTCGTGGGGTTGAGGTTCGGCTCGGGCGCACTCGGTTTTGGCGACGCCCTGATGGTCTTCGCCTTCGCCCCGCATGAAGGTCGCGACTTCACTCAGGTCGCGAGCACCTCCGCCGACAACCCCACGGGCCTGCTCTTTGTCAACCCGGGAGACAACTCGCTTGACCTCCGGGGCCCCGCCCTCAAGAAGGCGTGGGACTCGTACGACTGGTCCGATGACGATGCGTGGTCTGATCTCGTCTGATGTGGTATCGCCGCAACAGGGCCCGCCGGCGACTCGCCGTGCGGGCCCTTTCTTATGAACTAGGCTTCTTTCGGACAAGGACTTCTGTCGCTCAAGACGAGACGACATGCGACGGCTGGGCACACAATCAGTCACGCGCGAAACTCGCACTTCCATTCGCCCTCGCGGACGACGGGGACTGTCATGAACACCAATCGACGACGGCCCCGAAACACGCGGCCGACTCTGGACTGGCTGGAAGCCAGGGCGCTTCTCACATGGGTCCCCGGCACACCCGCCGAGTCCATTGGAAACGACGCCATCATCAACATGCCTCCCACAGGCGCCGCGCAGGGCGGCCTTCAAGTCATCTCGACCGACCCGGTCCTCGCCCTGGAAGGGCACGCCGAGACCGCCTCACGGGCCGGGTCGCCCACACGCATCATCGTGTCGTTCAACGAGCGCTTCGACACGACCATGCTATCGCCCGACGCCCCCCCCTTTATGCTCCAATCCCTTGTGGACAGCCAACCGGGTGACAACGTCTTCGACAACACCCCGCCGACAGCGGTCGAGTTCAGTCCAGACGGCCTGTCGCTATCCATCACCCTCGGCGCCCCGCTCGCTCCGGGCCCGTACCGGATCGTCGTCCCCGCGGGGGTCCCTCTGCAATCACTCGACGGCACCATGCTCGCCCCCGAGAACGACCTCGTCCTGGGTGACTTCTCCATCTCCGCACACCAACCGGGCGTGACCCTGACCGACGCGCTCGACCTCGGCACACTGGGTGCGTCGGTCCTGACGACCCCAGGTTCCCTTGACTTCACAAGCAACCCGGCGGCCGTGGGTCTCTATCGTTTCGAACTGGCCCCGGGACCGGACCTTTGGCAGTTCGGCGTGGACGTCGTCGGTGACGTGAACCTCGCCACTTCCCTGACGATTTTCGACCATGAAGGCACACCGATCGCCACCCAGGCCCTGGCACGCTTCGGCTTTCCGAACGACACGTTCTTGTTCAAGGGCCTGGCGCCTGGGTCTTATTACGTGGGGGTCTCGGGCGCGGGCAATCTCGGCGGCCAACCCGGCGGGTACGACGTGAGGACGGGCGACCCGGGCACGACCCGACAGGCCCTGCCCGGCGGCGCCTTTTCGCTCCAAGCCGTCGCTACGCCTGTTGACGCCCCCACGCGCGCTATCGATTTCCGACTCCTTCGACCCGACCCGCTGGATCAGACCCCCGTCGGCTTCACCATTCAGTTCTCCAGCGCCGTGCAAGTGAAGGCATCGACCGCGGGCGCGATCGCGCCGCTCGTCTTGGTTGATGCTCAAGGGGCCACTCAAGGCCTCGTCTTGACTGATTTCGACGAAACTCAGGCCCTTCTAACGTACCGGTTCGCCCAACCGTTGGCCCCAGGCGTTTATCGAGTGCTCGTGCCAACGGATGGCGGCCTGATCGACCTAGCCGACCGTACGCCGCGTGCCGATGACCCGACCGCGACGGACCTGGCCCATTTCGTCCTCGAAGCGGCCGATGGAGGCCCGAAGGCGAGTCCGCACGACCTGGGCCTCGTTTACCCGGCACGGCCGGCCAGCGAGGGTCGGCCTATCACGATCGCCCCGGATGGACCCGTGAGCGTGAGGTTCGTGGTCGCCCAGCCCGGACTCTACGCGCTCCAAACGCAAGGGTCGGCGGCTGGTCTTTCCCTCAACTTGATTGGGCCGGACGAATCGTCACGCACGCTCGACGCCGGCGCGCCCGGCACGCCGACGACAAACTTGGTCCAGTTGAATCGAGTCGGGGCCTACCGACTCGTCCTGAGCGTCTTCGGTCCTCTATCCGTCCAGACAACCGTGACGATCAGCGAACCGGTCCGCGACGCCGATTCGGTCATTCGCAACGGCATCGGCCAGGGCCCCGCACTCGACCTTCGCTTGGTCAGCCCCAAGGCGCCGCTGCCGTCGACGCCAACACCGACGCCCACGAACGACGACCCTGGCGCTGCCCACCGAACGCCCGCCGGACCCGCGCCGCTGGGCCCGTCGATCGCTACACCGACAACCAACGTGACGGCGATGGGTGAAGGACTCGCTTCGACCCGAGCGCCGGGGGTTCGCAACGATGTTCCGGTCGTGGACCTGGGGGGACAGCTCGTGGGCAGGCCCGACCCGAAGGCCGACATCGTGGGCCTGGTTTCCTCCGCCTTGATGAGTGGCCCCCAGGGCCAGGCACCGAACCAACCTCGCCCGTTCGACGGCACAACCAGCGACCTCCCGAGCGGCACCGCCTCAGTCGATCCCACGCCCTGGTCCGGTGGCGACGACCTGCCGACACCGACCACGATCGCACCCGACGGCGCGATCGTCGCCGGCCGCAACCCGCGATCGGAAGAGGGCCCCGATGAACCGACCGAAACCAGCCCCGATTGGGTCGATCGCGCCTTGGCGGCCCTCAATGGACTCTTCGGTCCCAAGGCCGCGGCGTCCCTGTCCGCGGACGAGTCGAGCAGTGAAGCGGGGCGAGCCGATGACCCGATCCTCGCGGAATGGGAGAAGAACGCGACCCCGAAAGAGCGACAAGTCAATCTGGCCGAACCCGTGGGCGTGATGCTCGTGGCCGCCGCCCTCGCCCGGCGCGGTCGTCGGTCCCGTCGCGAGAAGACGAGACAAGATGCACGGGTCCACAACCATGTCGGCCCGGCCGGACCGCACTACTCTCGGAAACGGACCAAGGTCTGAACCAAGTGTGAAGGCCCGGGCGTGTCGCCCGGACCCTCCCCCGGGGGTGGCGTCCCTTCGACCGGAAGGGCGTCACCTCCACGTTCATTCAAGCGCGGTCGGCGCCCGACCGCGCGACCAACCAGGTCATTAAGCCGGCCACCACGAGCGCGTTGTCGATCACCCCGGACGCGACGAGGCCCGGCAGGTCCGCGATGCACACCCATTCGAGACCCAATTCCTCCTCCGGGTCAGGTCGCGGTCGCGCCACCGGCCGAACGCCGGGAACAACGACCGTGATCGTCCGCGAAGTCGTAAGCGACGGGTTCGACCAGACCGTGCATACATGCTGAGGAGGCCCGCCCGCATGGCCCGTTTCCTCGAGCAGTTCCCGGGCCGCGGCCTCATGCGGGTCTTCGCCGACATCCAGCAGGCCGCCGGGGGTCTCCAGGCTGTCGCGACGCGAACCCGCCCGAAACTGACGGACCATGAGCAGGCGCTCATCCGGCGTGACCGCGATGACACTGACGGCGTCCGCCATCTCCAGGACGAAATAGTCGTGCCGAATCCCCGTGCTCCGGGAACGGTGCCGCTCGGTACGAAGTTGAAAAAGCCAGTTCGTTTCGATCGTCCTGACGGTCCCCTCGTGGACCCAAGAGGGGCTGAGCGGCTCGGACATGGGAGGTCCCCTGCCTCATCGGAAAGGTCAATACCGGTCCGCATCCTGACCTCGATCTCGTCACGCCGCAAGACGGTGCCGCCGCCGTATGATGGGGCCTTTCCTCGCCCCATCAGGAGACCTCCCCGTGCCCTCTCTGCATCTCTGGGACCCCGACTTGATTGTCCACATGTTCCACTTGGCCCTGCCCATCGCGGAGAAGGCGATCCGGCCGATCTTGGTTTATCTCTTCCTGATGGGCCTGCTCCGCCTTTTTGGCCGTCGCGAGATGGCCCAGCTCAACCCGTTTGACTTCATCGTCTTGATGATGCTCTCCAACGTGGTGCAAAACGCGATCATCGGCGAGGACAACTCCGTCACGGGTGGCCTAATCGGTTCTGTGGCCCTTTGCGCCTTTCACGCCACGATCGTCCGCGTGATGTACCGGCACCGTCGCCTCGACCAGTTCCTCCAAGGCAGGCCCGCGATGCTCGTCCATGGCGGGGTCGTGGACAAGAAGGCCCTGCGCCGGGAACTCGTGACCATGCCTTCCCTCCTGAGTCTCGTCCGACGCCAAGGGTTCTCACACCTTGACGAAGTGGAGCGCTGTGTTTTGGAGCCCGGCGGCACCTTCTCCATCGTCGCCAAGGAACCGACTGCCGAAGAAAAGCGACAAGTGGAAGTGGTCGAGAAACTCGAATCGTTGCTGGTCCAAATCGAGGAGCTGAGGAAGAGCTTGTTGAGGGGGCCCTCCGACCACGAAAACCAACTTTGAATTTGAGGCCCATCGCGGCCGAAGATCGGCCCGCGTTCGTGCGTCTCCGGTCATTGCGACCCCGGCCCGGGCCCGCTACACTGAATTCTTACGGACACACAACCGGACCAAGCGGGGGCCTGACGACATGACGCCTCTTCGACTCCTTCTCCTCGGGGCCGCTTTCTCGCTCGCGGTCCCCTGCCGGGCCCAGGACGAGGCCCTGCGCGACCGCGTGACCCAACTTGCCGAGCGCCTCGAGGCCCCCAAAAAAGAGGCCCGAGACGCCGCGGAAAAGGCCCTGATTGAACTCGGCCCCAAGGCCCTTCCCTTCCTCCCCGAAGCGAACAAGAACGCCACCAACGATCGCAACGAACGCTTGGCCCGGGTCCGCGAGGCCCTCCGTCAAGCCCAAGACGCCGCCAACCTCGACGGCTCGAAGATCACCCTCAAGTCCAAGGGGATGCGCCTCTCCGAGGTGCTTAAGTCCCTCCAAAGTCAGAGTCGCAACACGATCTCGGACCTACGCGAGCAGTTCGGCGGCGATTCCTCCAACCCCACGATGGACCTTGACCTCGAAGGCAAGCCATTCCTTGAAGCGCTCGACACGGTCGCTCGAAAGGCGGGTGTGGCGGTCAGCTTTTACACGGGCGACGGCAGCATCGGCCTCATGCCGGCCGGCAACGATCGGCCCGTCCCGGCCGAATCGCCCAAGCACCTGATCTATCAGGGGCCATGGCGCATCGAGGCCCAGCAATTCACGGTCTCGCGCAACCTTCAGTCGGAATCGGCCACGGGCAGCCTCCGCCTCGAAGTCGCTTGGGAGCCTTCCCTCAAGCCGATGCTCATGGGCCTCAAGGCCGAGGACATCGTCATCACCGACGACCAGGGTCACTCGATCAAAGCCGAGATCCAACAGGAATCGACCAGCGTCGTCCTTCGCCCTGAAAACCCGGTCGCCGAGATCAACCTAAACATGCAGGCGCCGGAACGATCGGCCAAGGCGCTGGCAAACATCAAGATCAAGGCCGAAGTCACCGTGCCGGCCGAAACCAAGACCTTCCGCTTCCCCAAGCTCAGCGCGAAGAGGACGAAGCTCACTCAGGGAGACGTGTCCGTCACTCTCTTGAACACTGAAATCGACGAGTCGAATTGGCTCGTCTCGGTGGAGGTCGCCTATGAAGGCGGCGGCGGGGCCGCGTTCGAGAGCTACCAGCAAGGGTTGTTCAACAACCGCGTTTATCTTCAGAAGGCCGATGGCTCGGTCTTCGAGCACAACGGCGGTTTCAACCAGATCGGCAGCGGCGAGGGGAAGGTCTCTTTCGAGTACATCTTCGTGGACGCGCCCGGCAAGATCAACGATTATCAACTCGTGTACGACACACCCAGCAAGGTGGTGACTGTCCCCCTGGAATTCGAGATGAAGGACCTTCCCCTGCCCTGACTCCGACGCGGGGCCGGTCGGCGCGGCCCCACGACACGTTTTGATGTGATCCTTTCAGCCAAATATCCAAATATCCGTGAGGGTCTTGACTCGGAGCGCCTGGACGACCATAATGCATCCAGAGGCGTCCGATACGGTGGCCCACGCGGCCACTGTCCGCGACCTGGGGCCCTCACCGCGCCATTCATGCCTATGGCCGCCCCGGCGCTCGCGATGAGGTTCGAGCTTTCGCGTTGGTCCTTGACCTAGCGGTCGAGCGAAGAGCGGTCGCGCCTGACCGTACGCCGTGGCGCATATGCCTTCGCGACGCGACCGTCCGCCAAGCGCCGTTCGCGAGCGGAGGTGTTCAATGTCCGCACTCATTGAAGACGACGTGGAGGTCTTCGCGGAGAGGCCCGAGGTCCCCGTGGTCCCGTTCCCCCGCGCCAACGTGACGCGGGTCCGCATTGCGATCGAGATGTTCGTCCTGGGCCTCATGGTCGTGGGCGGCGTGCTGCTCCTGACCCGAAGCGCACCACCGAAAGACCCCTTCAGCGGCGCCCACATTGTGCGCATCCTCGCACCCGGCGAGACCATGCCGGGCGTGACTCCTTGAAGCAGGGTCCGGGACCGATGTCGGCCCGGATCGTCAGGCGTGGTCCTCGCTGATGGAGGGCCCTTTCTCAAGGGCGTCGCGGCGGTCCTTCCGCCCCGTCGTGGCGCCCTTTGAGAATGCTCTCGAAAAGACTAGGCCGACGGTGAAGACCGTGAGCGTCCCCACAACCCCCGCCAGGGCCGTGGCGACCTTGGGAAGGCGGTCCATTCCTGGCATCTGGTAATCGGGGATCGGCGCGGGCACGAGTGGTCCAGCCTCTTCTTCGGGGATGAAGCCGAACCAGCCTCCCACCGCCTCAAGGCCGTCGGGCCATTCGCTTGCGAAGGGCGCCACGAACGCGGCGAGCGCCAAGGCGATCGCCAAACCCGCCAGGGCCGTTTCCAACACACGCTTCTTCCGCGAAGGCTCTCCCAGGTCCTCGATCATGTCGGGGCGCGTCACGAGGACAAACCGCAGAACGAGGCCTGTGATGATCGCCTCACCCACGCCAATCGCCGCGTGGACGAGGACCATCCAGGGAAGCACGCCCAGAAAATTCGGCCACCCCGAGGCCCCCAACTCGATCGCGAAGGCGACCGAGGCCAGCACGACCGAAAACCAGGCCGCCCCCATCGCCCCCAAAAGCACGCCGCGACGGCCTCCCAGCGCCCTCTGAATCGGCGCGTAGATCGCGTGACCGCCGACCGCCCCGACCAACCCCATGTTCACGAAGTTGGCGCCGAGCGCGTCGAGGCCGCCGTCTTGAAAAAGAAAGCACTGGACCAGGAGTACCGCCGCGATGACGATCGCGCCGGCCCACGGTCCCAGCACGACGGCCGCGAGGACCCCGCCGAGCAAGTGACCTGAAATCGGCAGCGGGCCCAGGGGGAAATTGAGCATCTGTCCGGCGAAGACAAATGCGGACATCATCCCCATCAACACGGGCGTCCGATCACGCAAGTTTGGCGACAGCCGGCGCAGGCCCAAGGCGAAACCGCTGGCCCCGACGATCCCAGTCGCGATCGCCACCGTTGGGGACAAGACACCCGCGGGAACGTGCATGTGAGGCCCTCGTTCGTGCCGGATTCCCCGGCATGATAGCCTCGCGTGTGACGGTTCGTCAAAAAGTTCCTACCGAACGCCTATCTCCACCGTCGATAGCCTCGGCCTGGAAAACGTCGACGCCTCGCTCCACCGCGAAAGGTGAAACGAGGCGTCGCAACGTGTTGGCCGGATAGGATAACAAGCGACCGCGAGGGTCTCGGATCAAAGCCCGTTGAGGTCGGCCGCGAGGAGCTTGACCCCGGCCTTCAGACCGAGCCGTTCGACAGCTTCGGCGGTCGCCCCGACGGTGTAATTCTTGCGGGGCGGGATCGCCAGACCGGCCAGGACGGACGGGACTTGGGTCAGGTCGATCGCCTCGCCGTCGGCCCCATT
>CALLYK010000317.1 GCA_937858365.1 uncultured Isosphaeraceae bacterium
GGTAGACGCGTCGCCCGCTCGGCAGGGTCTCGCGGTGGACGCTCATCCACGCCCAGCGTAGGGCAGCTCGCGGACGAGGTCACCAAAGCGCCGCGAGGAGCGCGGCGGAGTGAGCGCGGGCCTGGGTGCCGTCCGCGCCGGGCCCGGGGAGACGCGCGCCAACTCGGCCTCGGGGATGCGCCATAGGCGCCCAGCTCGGACGGCTCCCAGCCAGTCTTGGCGCGAAAGACGGCGAGGTCCTCCTCGTCTCGCGCGACATCGTAGCGGTTCCACTGCCGGCCGAAGCTGGCCACATAGGGTTGACTCGCCAAGCGAGGTATGTCGTGAACGATGTCGAACGAGGCACCGCAGTTTGAACAGCGCATTTGACTCGGCCCGGTGGCGAGGTCGAAGGCCCCGCGGCAGCCAGGGCAACGAAACAAGGCGAGCAATTCCGGTGACATGACCCCATCATATCACGAACTTCAACGACGACGACTTGTCCATCTCGCGAAGGTCGGCCATGATTGAAGCGGAGACGTCGCTTGACTTTCGCCTTGGTCTAAGGGTGATGCGATGAAACGCACGATGACCGCTGCACTTTTCATAATAATGAGTCTTGTGCTCGGCGGTTGCGGCGAGTCGTTACCCGGTTTGGCGACCGTCGCGGGCAAGGTGACGGTCGACGGTCAACCCGTGGATGGGGCCACGATGACCTTCATGCCCGATGCGTCGAACCGCGACCTAACCCAAGGTTCGGCGACGACGGACAATCAAGGGGCCTATCGGGTGAAATCGGGTGAACGCGACGGTCTGGCCCCGGGCAAGTACAAGGTGGTCATCTTCAAGCGTGTGTCGGAATCCAAGGGAAGCACAGGGCCCGGCCTATCCGACATCGTGCAAGGCAAGGACGTCCTCCCCAAGAGCTATGGCGACGCCTCGAAAACCGATCTGACAATCGAGGTGCCGCCTTCGGGGACAACGACGGCCAACCTGACTTTGAGTACCAAGAAGAAGTAAGGTCTCGATGCTCCCGCCTGCTGACCGAACCACCGGACCAGTCTGGCTCGGTTGCCTACTCCAGACATTGGGGCCCGACGCGGGCAAGGGCCTGGTGATCGCCGTTTCTGGCGGGAGCGATAGCATCGGGCTTTTGAGGGCGACTTGCAAGGTGGCCCCGCGGTTGGGACTGGGATTATGCGTCGCCCATCTCAACCACGGTGTGCGAGGCATGGAGGCCGAAGCGGACGCTTCCTTCGTGGCCGAAGTCGCGTCGTCGTTGGGTCTGCCATGCGTGCTGGGGCACTGGCGGCCGTTACGCGATCGGCATTTCGAGAGCGACGCGCGGCGAGCGCGATTCGACTGGCTCGTTCAAGTCGCCCGCGAGCGAGGAGCATCGGTCGTGGCCCTC
The DNA here is from genome assembly GCA_937858365.1 of uncultured Isosphaeraceae bacterium. Lineage (GTDB taxonomy): Bacteria > Planctomycetota > Planctomycetia > Isosphaerales > Isosphaeraceae > CALLYK01. The sequence continues at coordinate 1,391 of CALLYK010000317.1, forward strand.
GGGCACACGCGCGACGACCAGGCCGAGACGATCTTGCATCGAATCGTGAGAGGCACAGGTCTGCGCGGGCTCGCCGGTATGGCGAAAAGACGGCGATTGGCCGAAGGGGTCGACCTGGTTCGACCGCTCTTGGAGGTTCGTCGAGAAGAGGTCCGCGCGTGGCTCCGCGAACAAGGGCAACCATGGCGCGAGGACGCCTCAAACACCGACACCCAACGCACACGCGCGAAGCTCCGTCACGAACTTCTTCCCGAACTCGCCAAGGACCATAATCCGAGGATCGTGGAGGCCCTGACACGCTTGGGAGAACTGGCCGGCGAAACCGAACGCGCCCTCGATCACTTGCTACGAACACATCGAGATAAGGTCTTGGTCATAACAAGCCCCGACCAACTCGTCTTGAATGCTGACGCGATTCGCGCCTTACCGTATGAGGCGATCGCTCCTTTGATTCGTCTCATCTGGCGAGATGCCGGCTGGCCGGAACGTGAGATGGCCGCCGACCACTGGAGGCAGATCGCGCGGTCGACCGGGGAGGGCCCTTTTGTTCTCGATGACCTTCCCGGAGTACACGTCCGACGTGAAGGGGCAACGCTCTTCTTCTCGCGAGTGTGTCGCAGCAGGCGTCAACCTCTTGACCCAATCGCGTTGCCGATCGGGGGTGAAGCTCATTGGGGCACGTGGAAGCTCCAAGCACGTGTCTTCCTTGAAGAAGAAGGACGAAGTGAAGTGATCGACCGTGAGGCCCTCCGACCCAAGGACCAACGGCTTGTCGTCCGAGCGCCACGCGATGGCGACCGTTTCGGCCCGTTGGGGCTGGACGGTCACACGCAATCGATCAACGATTTCCTGCGAGGTCGCAATGTATCGAAGGCGCAACGCCGTGAGGTGCCATTAGTGTGTGATCACGACGGGATCATCTGGGTGGTCGGCCATCGGATCGCGGAACGCGTTCGAGTGACAGAATCAACACGTGAAAAAATCGAACTAACGGCTAGCCCCATTCATGAGGATTGAGCTGGAAGGAGTTCGGTTGACGTTGACCGATTGGTGGGGTCGTCCTAAGATGCCGCCCCCCTTCTTCCTTACCTAGTCCGCGCGCCGGGAGGGCCCGATGATCGAGCCTCGCGCATACTCCCGAGCGTTGCTGGCGGCCCTTGTTCTCGGCCTTGTGCTGCGGCTGGGCGCGGCCGTCGTGGTCGACTCGGCGGCGAGACGACAGGGAAGCATTTGCCTCTTCCCTGATGCGAACATCTACTGGCAACTTGCCGACGCTATCTTGCGCGGCGGGCCCTATCGCGTGTTCCAATGGGAGGTCCCTCACGACGCCCTCCGCACGCCTGGTTTTCCCGTCTTCCTGGCGGTCTGTCGCGCGATTGGCGGCGATCCCACATTGTTCGCGAGAGTCGCGCAAGCGGTGCTTGGTACCGTTGCGATCGGCCTGAACGCATGGTTAATTTGGCTCGTGAGACCATCTTGGCGACTCGTTGCAATCACGGCCTGGCTCACGGCGCTCGATCCCTTTGTGGTCGGTTTCACGCCGCTTCTCCTTTCCGAGGCCCTGTTCCTCCCGCTGCTTCTGGCGATGTTGGTGGGGTTGGGCAAAGCGTGGCACACGAAGAGGGCGGACCTCGCGTCTCTCACGACGGGTCTCGCGGGCGGCTGTGCCATTTTGGTCAAGCCCTCGTTCGCGTTGTTCGTGCCTCTGATCTTGGGGCCTTGGTTGATCTCCGCACCGAAGCTGGCGACCCTTCGCAAGACGGCCCTTGTGGGGCTGGGCGCGGTCATGATCATGTCGCCCTGGTGGGTCCGCAACGTCCGGCACTATCAACGATTCGTGGCGACGGCCCTATGGGGCGGCGCCAGTTTGTACGACGGTCTGAACCCGGAAGCGACCGGTGCGAGCGACATGCGTTTCCTCGAGCGCGACGACTTACGAACGCTCGACGAAGTCGCCCAAGACGAGGAACTCAAACGGCGGGCCTGGCAATTCTGCCGCGAGCACCCCGATCGGGTCATGACCCTGGCCCTGGCCAAAGCGGCGCGGTTCTGGTCGCCTTGGCTCAATGCCGACGCCGGCCGCTCCAACTTACTCATGGTGGCAACGACCCTTTGGACCGTCCCACTTTACCTACTTATCCTCGTCGGCCTTTGGCGCCTTCGTCATCTACACGATCATGATCGTGGTCCTGATCTGGCGCCCGCAAGGGCTGTTCTCGCGGCCGGCCGGACGGTGACGCCATGAGCACCGAGTCGACCAAATCCTTCGTCTCGCGCAGCCTGATCGGGCGCGCGCACTGGCATCCGCTTGAGATCCTGTTCTGGATCGCGGCCTTTTCGACGATCTGGCTGTTTCCCGGAAAATATCTGATCCTCACCGAGATCGCCTGGCTGGAAGAGGACGATATGATCGTCCATCCGAGGTGCCGGCTCGACTGCCGGGTGAGCGGTTTCGATGACGCCACGCACGATATCAGGCGCGTCCGCCTGGAGATCCTTTCCGGCGGTCCATTCGTATTTTCGGCCGGGCAGTTCGCATCGGTGACCTTCCCCGGCTGTCCGCCGCGCGACTATTCCATGGCCAACCTGCCGGACCGCGACGGCAGCACCGGCGGGGTCCTGGAGTTCCACATCCGCCACGTGGCCGGGGGCGCGTCGAGCGCCTATGTCGCCAGCGGCCTCAAGCTCGGGGATAAGGTGAGGGTCAAGGGGCCCTACGGCACCTCGTTCCTGCGCGAGCAGCACACCGGGCCGATCCTGGCGATCGCTGCAATGGCCGCAGTGCTCGGCTCCGTGCTCGCGCTCGGTGGCAACATCAAGAGCGCGGCGGGCGGCTTCAACAGCCTGACGATCTCGGACTCCGATGCGATCAAGAAAGAGATCACCGGCATCACAGCAGTGGCGCCTTCCGTCCGGTCCTCCGCTCAGGTGGTGGCTGACGGCGCGAACTGGAATACGCGCATCGAAGGCACCGTGCCGGATTACCTGATCGCGCGGGACTGGGACGTTGCGCAGGGCCGCTTCTTCGACGAAACCGAAACG
>CALLYK010000318.1 GCA_937858365.1 uncultured Isosphaeraceae bacterium
AAAGAGGTCTTATTCCACTCGTGGCCACGTTGATCGGCTCCTTGTACGTCTTGGCAACCATCGCCTTGGCCCCGTTTCTCGGCTACTTGGGTCTGGTCGCGATCGCGGCGATCCTTGGTCGTCGTACTCGACGCGCGTCTGAGAACACATCGCCGACTTCACCCACGCCCGCTTTGGCGATCGTGGTGCCGGCCCATAACGAGGAAGAAGGGATCTCCGCGACTGTCGTGAGCTGCCTCGCGGCCGATTATCCAGCCGATCGACGCGTTGTCTTTGTCATTGCCGACAACTGCGACGACGCGACCACCGTGAAGGCCCGCGAGGCCGGTGCCGTGGTGATCGAACGTCGCGACCCGGACCGCAAGAGCAAAGGGCACGCGATGGAGTTCTTCTTCGAACATGCCGAGAACGCCTGGCGCGATGGCCAGTACGACGCGGCACTCATCATTGATGCCGACACTCGCATCGACGCGGGTCTTTTGCGGGCCTGCGCCAATTCCCTGAACGCGGGCCACGATTGGGCCCAAGCTTACTACACCGTGAGCAACCCCGACGCCAGTTGGCGAACCCGGCTCATGACCTATGCCTTCGGTCTTTACAACGGGGTCCTGCCTTTGGGGCAGGATCGTCTGGGACTCGGCGTGGGGCTTAAGGGGAACGGGATGCTATTCTCTGCGCGTGGACTGGCCCGCTTCCCATGGCGCGCGTATGGGCTCGTGGAGGACGCCGAGTTCGGCTGGATGCTCAAGGTGGCTGGCGAACGCGTTCGCTTCCTGGCCGATGCCCGCGTGTATGGCGAGATGGTGAGCACGGGCGATCGAGCGGTCAGTCAGCGACGACGCTGGGAAGCCGGGCGTCGGTCCATGCGGTCGCGCTTCGCAGGTCAACTGGCGCGGGGGCCTCGGCTGGACCTCTTTCACAAGGTCTTTTACCTCATCGATCTGTTCATGCTTCCGCTGGCCCCATTGGCTTTCGCTTACGTTCTGACGCTGACCATCCACCCCGCGGCCTGGTTTCATGAGGGGCTCGCGCCCTGGGCGAGGGCGCTCTTCCCTGTGCATCTTCTCATGCTCATCGCCTGGTTGGCCTACGCGCTGGGGCCTTTTCTGGCCTTGGAAATGCCAACGCGCCACCTGGGCGCGCTGGCGTTCTTCCCTGGATACGTCCTCTGGAAGTGGCTACGCGTTGGGCAACGTGCCCCGACCAACTGGGAGCGCACCGGGCGTGAGCCGGGCGCTCCGCGGTCATAAGGATCAAGACGCGGGGGGGATCGGCGGCGGCGTCCTGGGCGACGGCTGGACCAACGGGCCGAAAGGCCGCAACGTGTTGACCGTGAAGACCTGCACGCCACCGCGCGATCCCTTGCGTTGCGGGGTTGAGAGCAGGTTCACGTTCGCCCCACGACGCCGGATGTCCACATGGGCCAACGGCCGACCGACGATCGTGCTGTCGGACATGGCCCCCACACGGAGCGTCTGAAGCGTGCCGTTGACGTTCACGACCGCGCCTCGGATTGAGCTTGATTGGAGACTCCGCAAGTTCCCTTGAACGTCAATCAAGGCCGCCCCAACGAGTTCCGGATGGAACGACTCGCTAAGGCCGGTGATCTTGAAACCCAGGGCGGTGGGGAAGTCGGCGGTCGCGAAGAAGGTCGGCGGCCGCGCGGCCGAGTTGTAAAGCGAGACCTTGTTGGACACCGAGATGGGATTGCCGTCCTTGTCCTTGACGACATTGGAGGCCGTGACCAAGGCGAAGTTCTGCTCGATGCTGCCCAGGGCCTGGAAGTTGGCGAAGGTCGTGTAGTCGGCCTGGGCGTTGGTGATTGTGCTGCCCAAGACAGGGGCCGTAATCTGGCCCCTCGCCGCTTCTGTGATTCCTCGACTCCCGACCGAGACCGCGAGGACGCCGGCCAGGAAGAGGTCGGGAGTAAACGAGCTAAAGTGGGCCGCGCCGACCGTCGCGAAGGCATCTGATTCAGACACGCCCGTCACCCCGCCGGTTTGGTTGAAGCCGTTCTTGGGAGAATAGGGTAACCCCACCGCCACAGCTGAGCCTGAGTTCAAGCTGGCGGTAACATTTATTTGAACAAGCGTGCCCGCGGTCTGTTCCAAATCGGCGTTGGCGGGTGGCTGGGCGAAGGTCAAAAGCGTGCCCACAGGCGAGGAACCCACACCCGTGATCCTCGCCGTGATCGAGTTCCCGTTCGCGTCTTTGAGGTTCGTCGTCGTGAACGAGCCGATCGGCCCCGCGTTCGGGTTCAAAGCGTCATACGCGGTGACGGTCGAACCCGTCCCCACGAGCGCGACGAGTTGACTCAGCCCAGCGGCGTTGGTGTATCGTCCCAGACCCACTTCGGGCGGGTCGTTGACGGCGCCTGGAGTTCCGACGGTGATGGGCGTGAAGCCCTTGTCCAAAGCGGCGGTCTTGGTCAACGGGTCGTACTGGTAAAGGAGGAGTTCCGAGGTCTTCGTGTCGGCATCGTACGTCGTGGCGAAGAGGTCGCCGAACTGAAGCCGAGCACCGCCATCCGGGGCCGGGTTGGCATCGATCCGGCTGATCTGGAAGTCAATCCCCTGGAAGGCCACGCGCGTGGTGTCGGTGGGGGAAGTGGCGGCGTCGGCTGGAATCACGGCCTCACCGGCGAAGGTGGAGCCGCCGTTGACGACCAGCGCGCCGTCGCGCCCTGCCCCGAAGAGCGAGCTGCACATCCCGCCCGCGCAGATCGAGCCCTGCATGCAGGCCGCGCCGCAGGCGCCGCAGTTCTTCGCGTCGGAGGCGAAGTTGGCCTCGCAACCGTTCTGGGCGTTGCCATCGCAGTCGCCGAAGCCCTTGGTGCAGCCGCCCACGCCGCAGGCGAAGCTGGAGCAGGTGGCGACCACGTTGGGC
>CALLYK010000319.1 GCA_937858365.1 uncultured Isosphaeraceae bacterium
TCCGCAAGGGGCTCGACGCGGCGGCCTTGTCCCATGTGCCGATCCTCTCCTACGCGGCCAAGTTCGCGAGCGCCTATTACGGCCCCTTCCGCGACGCGGCCGAGAGCGCCCCGGCCTTCGGCGACCGCCGGTCGTATCAAATGGACCCGGCCAACGGTGACGAGGCCCTCCGCGAAGTGGCGTTGGACATCGCCGAAGGGGCCGACATCGTCATGGTCAAGCCGGCCCTCGCGTATCTCGACGTCGCCCGACGCATCAAGGACCGATTCGGGGTCCCCCTGGCCGCGTACAACGTCTCGGGCGAATACGCGATGGTGAAGGCGGCCGCGCGAAACGGCTGGGTCGACGAACGCAAGATCGTCCTCGAGACCCTCACGGGTTTCAAACGCGCGGGGATCGACTTCATCCTCACGTACCATGCCCTCGACGCGGCCCATTGGCTCCGCGAAGATGGATCGACCCTCCCGCGAAAAGGCGATCGTTGATGGACTCGACCCGGCCGAAGACCTCGGTGCCCGGATTCTCTCTGACGAAGTCGCTGGCCGCGTTCGAGCGGGCCCGCAAGGTGATACCGGGCGGCGTGAACAGTCCGGCGCGGGCCTTCGGCGCCGTGGGCGGCGAGCCCCCGTTCATCGCGCGAGCGTCAGGCCCCTATCTCTTCGATATCGACGGTCACAAATACATTGACTACATCGGCTCATGGGGCCCGATGGTGCTCGGGCACCTGCCGCCGGTGGTCACTCGGGCGATCGGTCACGCCCTAGAATCGGGGACGAGCTTCGGCGCGCCAACGGAGTTGGAGGCCGAGATCGCCGAGACGGTCGTGGCCGCGGTGCCGTCGATCGAGATGGTGCGGTTCGTCTCATCGGGGACGGAAGCGGCGATGTCGGCCGTGCGCGTGGCCCGAGGCGTGACGGGCCGCCACAAGATCGTCAAGATGACCGGCCACTATCACGGTCACGCCGACGCCTTGCTCGTGCAGGCGGGCTCGGCCGCGACCACGCTGGGGACGCCCAACAGTCCGGGCGTGACCCCCGGCGCCGTGGCCGACACCGTGCTCGTTCCCTTCAACAACGCCGACGCCGTGGCCCAGGTCTTGAAGGCATTTCCGGGGCAGGTCGCCGCCGTGCTCTTGGAGCCGGTCGCGGGCAACATGGGTCTCGTGCCTCCTCAGCCCGGCTACCTGGAGCGGCTCCGCGAGATGACCGAGAAGTCGGGGACGATGCTCCTCTTCGACGAGGTGATGACCGGTTTTCGCCTGGCTTTTGGCGGTGCGCAAGAGCTTTTCGGCATCAAGCCCGACATGACCGCCCTGGGCAAGATCATCGGCGGCGGCCTGCCCGCGGCGGCCTATGGGGCGTCTTCCAAGGTGATGAGCGAGGTCTCGCCGGTCGGACCGATCTTCCAGGCGGGAACGCTGTCGGGGAACCCGTTGGCGATGGCCGCCGGCCTGGCGACGCTGAACGCCCTACGCGACGAGCCCCCTTACGAACGGCTCGAACGACTGAGCGCCCGCCTGGAAGAGGGCCTGCGTCGCGCCGCGACTGACGCGAAGGTCCCGCATGTGCTTCAGCGTGTGGGGTCCATGTGGACCCTCTTCTTCCAGGAAAGCCCGGTCACGAACTACGAGGAGGCCAAGAGGAGCGACACGCGCCGTTTCGGCCTCTTTTTCTGGGAGATGATGGCTCGCGGCGTGTACCTGCCGTGCAGCCAATTCGAGGCCGCGTTCGTCTCTTCGGCCCACACCGAGGCCGACATCGACCAGACGATCGCGGCGGCCGAGGAAGCATTCCGGGCCTTGTGAGGACGAGGCGAGTCGGACCTGTCTTTCCCTTCAACAATCAAGAATCGAGTGGCGCGTTCAGGGTGGGGTCGCCGATCCCCTGCGTGAGGACCCGGCCTTGAATGAGCATCGCGGCCATGCCGAACTTGCCTGGTCCGGGCACTCGGCCGTACTTGATATCCAGTGTCCCCTGCCCCGCCGCGTTGGTGAAGACACCGCTGCTGTAGTTGCTGTCCACGGTCCACGTGAAACGACGAATGCGGCCCTGACCGTCGATCGACGCGGGGTCGGCGGTGAGGTCCAGGCCAAGCTGGCCGCTGTTGTTGATGTTGCGGTCGACCAGGACGATTGTCCCCACGGGTGCCGAGGCCGTGTCCACGGGCGTGACGGCCCGCAGTTGCGTTGTGCCGTGGAGGAAGAAGTTCGACCGCCCCGAGCCTCGGATGTAGAGCTGGGATGACTCGGCCGAAGTGCGGCCCGGGCCGACGTGATAGGGCCCCACGAAGGTCGCTCGAAAGCGGGTCTTGGCCAGGGTCTCGGCGGTGGGCGTACCGGGCGGACTCACGAACGTGTTCGAGCCGGCGGTCGGCAAGGCGAACGCCGACCCGACGTCTTGGACACGTAGACCCGTCTTCACGCGTACCATCGACGCTGACGACGCGATGATCCCCGAGAGCAACTCGCGGCGTTCGCATGGCTCCAAGAGGGGTCGGAAGGCCATGTCTTCGCGTTTCGGATCACGAATGAGACTGCGCACGATCGCCTCCCGTCCTGCCCGTTCGCGGACCTGTTCCTGAGGATCGACCGGCACCCTTTACCCGGAGGAGTCGATGTTCGGACCGAGGAGGATGACATGTTGTGTCGTTCCTCAGGAGTCGGCCAGGGGGACCACGAGGACCTTACCGGCCGCGAGCCGTCCCAGGGCGATCGTCCGGTCGCCGCACTGAAAGACCACGGCCCCGGCTTCCGGCCGGTTCTCGATCAAGGACCCTTCGGTCGCCAGGTGGAGGCCGCACTCGGTCAAGTAACGGAGGAAGATGGGGTCTTGGTCCATGACGCGGACGATCCGGAAGCGCTGCCCTCGGGGCAGTTCGGTCAGGGGCGCGCCCCTCGATTCGGGGACAGTGCCGTCGGCCGCCGGGATCGGGTCGCCGTGAGGATCGACGGCGGGAAAGCCGAGGTGCGCCTCGATCCGATCGACGAGCCGGTCCGAGACGGCGTGCTCCATGTTCTCGGCCTCCTCGTGGACCTCGTCCCAGGGCATCTGCAAGGTCCGGGCGAGGAAGAGCTCCACGAGGCGATGGCGACGCAGGACCTTGAGTGCCAGACGCTCACCCGAAGGGGTCAAACGGGCCCCTTCGTAGGGTGTGTAGGTGGCCAGGTCGGCCTCGGAGAGGGTCTTGAGCATCCCAGTGACGGTACCGGGCGAGACGTTGAGGGATTGGGCCAGTTCGCCGGTCGCGACGGCCGTCCCTCCAGGGCGCCGAGCGGCGATCAGGTAGATCGACTTGACGTAGTTCTCGACCGTGAGGCTGGGCACGTCGCTCGTTCCAAGGGGCGCCTTGCCGGGTCCTTCGGGATGGGCTTGGCGAGAGGGACCAACATGATACCAGAAGTTCGCTGGTCGGTGGATTGAGGGACCAGGGGCCCGCTGTGACCGCCGCGTCGGCCGGGTCGGCCCTTGCCTCCCGGGCGATCCGGGGCGTATGTTCAACACCGACGAAAGACGACTCCCCAGACCGTCTCCTTCCCACCTCGCCTTCGGGTCGGCTTCCCGCTTCCGAAGGTCCCCGCTCGATCGCCCGCCACGGAGTCTCTCCCATGCTCCAGACCCCCTCGACCTCGCGCCGGGTCTTGGCCGTACTCGCATCGACGTTCGCGACCGGGTCCGCCCTGACCTTCGCGGCCTTCCAGCAGCCACAGGCCGCGGGCACTCTCGACGGCCACACCGAGGCCGTTTACGCGGTCTCGTGGACGCCCGACGGCAAACACATCATCACGGGCAGCTTCGACAACACGGTTCGCCTTTGGGACGTGGCCACGAAGAAGGAAGTCAAGGCGTTCGACGGCCACACCAACTTCGTCCTCGCGGTCGCCCCCAGCCCCGACGGCAAGCGCATCCTCTCGGGCGGACTCGACAAGACGGCCAAGGTGTGGGAACTCCCCAGCGAGGCCCCCACCAAGGTCCTCGACGGCAACGCCGGCCCCGTTCACGGCCTGGCCCTCAGCCCCGACGGCAAGGTCGCGGCGGCCGGCGGCGGTCGGGCCCTCAAGCTCTGGGACCTCGCCGCGGGCACCGTCGCTCGCGAACTCGGCGGCTTCCAGGGGGACATCGAATCGGTCGCCTGGCGGGCCGACGGGCAGCAAGTCGCCGCCGGTGACAAGGCCCACTCCATCCGTCTCTTCAACCCGGCCGACGGCGCCCCTCAAGGCGTGATCGAAACACCCGCCGACGCCGTCCTTGGTTTGGCCTTCTTCCCCAACAACCAGCAGGTTGTCTCGGCCGGCACCGACGGCCTGGCGCGCGTCTGGCAACTGCCCGTGACCGAGCCCCGCGTGATCGACGCCAAGGGCCCGCTGACCACCTTCGCCATGAGCAACGACGGCTCGAAGGTCGTCACCGCCGGGGCCGACAAGGTCGTCCGCGTCTGGAACGCGGGCGACGGCAACCTCATCAAGGAGATACCGGCCGACGAGGCCGTCGTCGCCGCGGCCTTCAAGGGGGACGGCAATCAGGTGGCCTTCGCCCTGGCGAACAAGGTCTTGAAGGTCCACAACGTCGGCGACGGCGCCGAGGTCAAGAAGGTCGAAAACCTGCCCTCGCCGATCACCGCCCTGGCCTTTCGTGGTGACGGCGCCCAAGTCGCGACGGCCGGCGAAGACAACCACGTCCGAGTCTACAACGCGGGCGATGGTGCCGAGGTCAAGGCAATGCCCGGTCATGGCGGACGCATTCACGCGCTGGCGTTCGCCCCCAACGACGGTAACCTCATCTTCTCGGCCTCAGCCGACAAGCTCGTGAAGCTCTGGAACGTGAACGAGGGCAAGTCGATCCGCGACTTCGGCGGCCACGCGGAGGCCGTGCTCAGCCTGAACCTCAGCCGCGACGGCCAGAGGTTGATCACGGGCTCGACCGACAAGACGGTGAAGGTCTGGACGGTCGGCGACGCCAAGAACGTGGCCACCGCGACCGGCCACGCCGGGCCCGTCACCGCCGTCTTCCTGTCCAACGACGGCAATCGGATCGCCAGCGGCTCGGCCGACAAGACGGTCCGCTTCTGGGAGGCCGCCACCGGCCGCGAACTCCAACAACTCTCGGCCCACAACGCGACCATCGCGGGCGCGGCCATCTTGCCCGACAACGCCCAGGTCGTCTCGGCGGGCGCCGACAACAAGGTCCGCGTCTGGAAGCCGGTCCCGGTGCGCGTCTTCGCCGGGAACCAGGGGCCCGTCTTCACGGTGGCCGTCTTGCCCAACAACGCTCAAGTGCTCACGGGTTCGGCCGACAAGACCGCCCGCGTCTTCGACGCCAACAACGGCAACGAGGTCCGACAACTCCCCGGGCACGGCGATGCCGTGCGGGCCGTCGCCATCACCAAGGACGGTCAGAAGATGATCACAGGGTCGGCCGACAAGACGATCAAGGTCTGGAACGCGGCCGACGGCAAGCTCCTGGCGACCCTTCCGGCCCAATCCGGCGGCGTGCTTTCCCTGGCGATCACGGCCGACAACAAGGTCCTCATCGCGGGCCTCGGCGACAACTCGGCCAAGGCGTTCGACCTCACCGCCCCCGACCCGACCCGAGCCGAACGAGGCGTCTTCCGCGGCTTCGGCGGCCCCGTGACGGCCGTGGCCGCGACCCCCGACAACGCGACTTTGCTCGCCGGCTCGGAAGACAAGGCCGTCCGTCTCTGGCCGGTCCCTCCCTTGGGGGCCTCCAAGAACCTGGCGGGACACGGCGGTCAGGTCTACTCGGTCGCCTGGGCACCCGACAGCAAGACGGCCGCGACTGGCGCGTCGGACAAGTCGATCCGCTTCTGGGACATCGAGAAAGGGGCCCAGTCCAAGGCGATCGAAAAGGCCCACGAAAACGTGGCTTACGCGGTCGCGTACAGTCCCAAGGGAGACCTTTTGGCCAGCGGCGGCGACGACAAGCTCATCAAGTTCTGGAACGTGGCCGAGGCCAAGGAAATCGCCAAGGGGACGGGCCACGCCGCGGCCATTTACGCGATCGCGTTCCATCCCGACGGCTCCAAATTGGCCAGTGGAGGCGTGGACCACACGGTCCGCATCTGGAACGTCGCCGACGGCAAGGAGCTGGCGAAACTCGAGGGGCACAAGGACGACGTCTACGCGGTGAAATGGTCCCCGGACGGGAAGCGGTTGGCGTCGGTCGGCTATGCCGGCTTCCTCATCCTTTGGGACGCCGAAGGGAACAAGGTCCTCAGCGAACAGCGCCTGGAAAAGGGGACGATGGCATACAGCCTGGCCTGGTCTCCCGACGGCAAGTGGCTCGCCGTGGGGGCGTCCGATGCCAAGGTCCGCCTCTTCCAGTTGCCTTGAGGACGGAAGGTGCCGAACCCCCAACAAATCGGCGCGCTTCCTGAAAGCAGGCCGCGGCGCGGGCCCCCAAACGGGCCCGCGCTCGGCCTGCTTCCTATGTTGCTGGGTTCTTCTCCGGATCGAGGCAACGCCCGCTTTGTTCCTTGATGGCCCGT
>CALLYK010000320.1 GCA_937858365.1 uncultured Isosphaeraceae bacterium
GGGACCTGCCGCCGCTCCAGCAGCCGGCCCTGGCGGGGCCCCGTAAGCGACGCGGCTCCCCCGCCCGCGGTGTCTTGATGGTCGTCGCGCTCCTGGCGACGACCTTCGTGGTGCTCGTGATCGCCGGCGTGCCCATCCCTGGTCTCGACCCCGTCAACAAGGCCGTCACCAAGTTGATGGGCGGCACCAAGGTCGAGATGCTGACCTACACGACCAAGCGCGGGCCCTTGCCGTGTACCCTCACGGAAAAGGGCACCCTCGAAAGCTCCAACAACCAAGACGTCTACAACAAAGTCGAAAACACGACCACCATCATCACGATCCTTCCCGAGGGGACCAAGGTCACCAAAGGCCAACTCGTCGTCGAACTCGACTCGGCCCAGCTCAGCGACCAACTCGAGGCCCAGAAGATCGCCACCGCGAGCGCCGAGGCGGCCTTGGAAAACGCCAAGAAGACCCTCGAAGTGGCCAAGATCACGGTCCAGGAGTACGAGGAAGGCACCTTCCCGCAATCGCTCCAGTCGGCCAAGAGCGACATCATCCTGGCCAGGTCCGACCTCGAGACCAAGAAGGAAGCCTTCGACTTCTCGACGAAGATGTTCAAATTCGGCTATGTGCCGGAGAGCAAACTTACCCAGGACAAGCTCAACCTGGAACGGGCCCAGATCAACCTCGAAAACAGCAAGACCAAGCTCGACGTTTTGGAACGATTCACCAAGAAGAAGACCCTCAAGGAATACAACGCCGACGTCGAGAAGGCCCTGGCCGACCAACTCGCCAAGCAAACGACCTACGACCTGGAAAAGCAGAAGGAAGATAAGCTCCGCAGGCAGATCGAAGCGTGCAAGCTCTACGCCCCTGACGACGGTATGATCGTTTACTTCAACGACCCCAACCAGGGCATGCGCGGCAATAGCGCCCCGCAGATCGAGGAAGGGGCGTCGGTCCGGGAACGGCAGAAGATCTTCGTCATCCCCGACCTGGAGAACATGCAGGTCAACACGAAGGTCAACGAGGCGATGATCAACCGGGTCAAGCCCGGTCAGCGCTGCCGGGTCCGGGTCGAGTCGCAAGCGGGCGAGGCCCTCACTGGCTCGGTCAGCCGTGTGGCCACCATGTCCGACCCCAACTCGTTCTTCAGCTCGGACGTGAAGGTGTACACGACCTACGTCAAGATCGACAGCAGCCCGCCGACGATTCGCCCTGGGATGTCGGCCCAGGTCGAGATCCTTATCGAGCAACTGGAAGACGTCATCTCCGTCCCGGTCCAGGCGATCCTCTCGTTCGGCGGCAACGACTACGTGTATCTGAAGAAGGGAGACACCTGGGACCGCGTCGCCGTCAAGCTCGGCACGTCTAACGACAAGCTCATCGAGATTCGCGAGGGTCTCGAGGAGAACCAGGTCGTCGCCCTCAGCCCGCTCTCGCTCATGAGCGAAGAGGAGAAACAGCGGGTCTTCGGGGCCGAAGGGGCCAAGGGGGCCGCGGCCAAGGACTGGAGCGGGGCCGACGTGGCCAAGTCCAAGGAAGCCTCGGAAAAGGCCGAGAAATCGGCGGACGGCAAGACCGAGAAGAAGGCCCGCAAAGGCGGCGGTCCCGGCGGCGGCGCTGCCGGAGGAATGCCGGCCTGGGTGGCCAAGTTCCGCAACATCAGCCCGGAAGATCGTGAGGCGATGAAGTCGGCCAGTGAGGACGAACGCAACGCGATCCTCAAGAAGGCCGGATTCACCGAGGAAGAACTGAACCAGATGAAAGAGATGGGCTCCCGCTTCGGTGGCGGCGGCGGTGGCTTCGGCGGCGGACCTCCAGGCGGCGGCTTCGGCGGTGGACCTCCGGGCGGCGGTCGCGGCGGACCCGGCGGACCTCCCGGGGGTGGCCAACCATGACCTCGGTCCCCGGACCCAACGGCGGCAAGCCGATCGTCGCCCTCGGCGAGATCAAGAAGACGTACGTGATGGGCGGCCACGGCGGTAAGAAAGACACGACCGGCCCCGTGATCGTCCATGCGCTCCGCGGCGTCACCGTGGACTTCTACCCCGGCGAGTACGTGGCCATCATGGGCTCGTCGGGGTCCGGCAAGAGCACGATGCTCAACCTCCTCGGCTGCCTCGACCGGCCCACGAGCGGTCAATATGTCCTGGGCGACCAGGACATCTCCCGCCTCGACGACAACGAACTCTCCGAGATCCGAAGCCGTTACATCGGCTTCATCTTCCAGTCGTACAACCTGATCCAGCAATACACGGTGCTCGAGAACATCGAGCTCCCGTTGACGTATCAGGGGAACGGCAGCATCAGCCAGGCCGACCGCGAGCGCGCCATGCAGCTCGCTCGGATGGTCGGCCTGGGCGACCGGACCGACCACCGCCCGAACCAGCTCTCGGGCGGTCAGCAGCAGCGCGTGGCCATCGCGCGCTCTCTCATCAACGACCCCTACATCATCCTGGCCGACGAGGCCACCGGCAACCTCGATAGCGTCACGTCCGCCGAAATCATGGCCATGCTGGAACGCCTTAACGACTCCGGCAAGACCATCATCATGGTCACCCACGAAGACGACATCGCCGCCCACGCCAAACGCATCATCCGCATGAAGGACGGCATGATCGTCGAAGACGGCCCCAGCGCCCGGATGCGCCGACTCCTTGATGAGCAAGGGGCCAACGGTCCGTCCCTGGAAGATGACGAAGTCGCGCGACGTGTCGCCCTGGCCCTCGACGCCTCCGGGACGGTCGAATAGCCAAGTCCGCCGGCCCAATTCCTCACGATCACCCACCATCCCGAACTTGAAGCGCGTGCCGACCCGTACCAGCCGGGCGGCGGAGGTCAGCCCCGATGGGACGCATGTGGCGCAGCTTGAAACTCGGCCTCAAGAGCCTGATCCTCCACAAGCTCCGCTCCAGCCTGACGATCCTCGGGATCGTCTTCGGCGTGGCGGCCGTCATCGCCATGCTGGCCATCGGCGAAGGCAGCAAGCGAGACGCTCAGGAACGCTTCCAGCAACTGGGCGCGACCAACATCATCTACCGGTCGGTGAAACCGACCGAAGAGAACCAGGCCAGCGGCGGCGGCGGCCGGATGATCCTCAACTACGGCCTGAAATACAGCGACCTCGACCGCCTGCTCGCCACCGTGCCCACGATCAAGAAGGCCCTGCCCATCCGCGAGGTCCGCAAGGAAATCCGCTTCCTCAACCGCCGGATCGACGGCCGGGTCGTGGGTACGACCGCCGACTACGCCGATTTCAACTACTTGAAACTGGCCCGGGGCCGCTTCCTGAAGGAAAGCGACAACGAGAACTTCGAGAACTACGCGGTCCTCGCCTCCGAGGTGGCCCAGACCCTCTTCCCCTACGAAGACCCCCTCAACAAGTCCGTCCGGATCGGCATGGACTTCTACAAGGTCATCGGCGTCACCCAGGAACGGGCCGGCACGGCCGCGATCGGCGGCAGCCTCGCCGCTCAGGAGTACAACAAGGACGTCTACATCCCGCTCAACACTTGCCGATTGCGCTTCGGCGAACGCATCATCGAGAACCGCTCGGGCAGCCGATCCGCCGAGGAAACGCAGCTCACGCAAATCACCATGCAAGTGGGCTCGATCGAAGAGGTGCGCCCCTCCGCCGACGTGATCAAAGCGGCCATCCACCCGTTCCACACGAAGAAGAAGGACGTGGACATCGTCGTCCCCTTGCAACTGATTGAGGAGGCCGAACGAACGGCGCGCATTTGGAGCGCCGTGCTCGCCTCGATCGCGGCCATCTCCTTGCTCGTCGGCGGCATCGGCATCATGAACATCATGCTGGCGACCGTGACCGAACGCACGCGCGAAATCGGCATCCGACGCGCCCTGGGGGCGAAGCGGCGCGACATCACCGAGCAATTCCTGATTGAGTCGGTGGTGCTTTCGGGGGTGGGCGGGATCATCGGCGTCTTGTTCGGCGTTGGGCTGCCGTTCATCATCGACCAGGTCTTGCACGCGATGCGCACGGCGATCACGCCGTCGTCGATCCTGGTCTCCTTCTGCATTTCGGTGGCGGTCGGGGTGCTCTTCGGCCTCTATCCGGCCCGCCGAGCGGCCCTCATGGACCCGATCGACGCCCTTCGTCACGAATGACGCGGAAGAGCGCAGGCCCCCCGGTGCTGCCTTCGTCGCCGGGGGACCTTAGGACACCTCATCAAGGTTTGAGCTTCTTGGTCGCCAGGAGCTTCTGCCACTCCTTGAGGCCCGGGCCAATGGATGGTGTGTCCGGGTCGTAGCCGAGGTTGTCGCGCTTCGTGATCGCCATGAGGTTGTCCAAGGCCAACTCTCGGACCTCCACGTCCGCATGGTCAAGCAACTTGACCAAGGTCGTGTAGGTGGCGTCTTGTCGGGTCTCGGCGGCGTTGAAACCGCGGAGCATGCGGAAGACCGTGGCGGCCCATTCGGGGTTCTTGCCGCCCACCTTGCCGAGTTCCATCTTGACGCCGGCCGAGTCTTCGGGACCACGCGCCATCAGGTCCCGCAGCACCCGAATGGCCGCCTGGCGGTCGGCCCGCTTGCCGCGGGTCTGAAGCGCGGAGAGGACCAATTCCAGGTCCAGGTCCCCCAACGCGGCCAAGGCCAGCTCGCGGACCTCGGCCTGCGGACTCGCGTTCAGCGCTTCGGCCAGGGAGAGCACCGGGTCGGCCCCCGGCTTGAATTGCTTGGCGAAGAGCTCGGCCAATTGGCTTTCGATCGGCGGGGGCGCCTGGTCGGTCGCCCAATCCGGTAGGCCGCCTCCCTCGACTTCGCCCAGCTTGGGGGCGAAGGCCGCCATCGCGTCCACCGCGAGCTTCTCGGGAAAGTTGTAGGCGACATCCACGCTCGTCGGGGCGTCGAATGAATTCTCGGCGTCGGGCGAACGGATGACCAGCTTCCCGCCCGCGGCCGAGACTCGCAAGGTGACCGGCGCGCTCGGGTCCGGACGGGGCAGCCGCTCGATGGCCAACGGCGCAAGGCTGGACTGGATGAGGACGGGCCTCAAGACGATCGACCGCCCATCGCCGTCGCGATCGAGGGCCGCGATCAGCAAGGCGATCGGACCGGTCGCGTCGCGCACGACGATCCGGCCCCGTTCCAGGTTGATTTGCGTCCCGGCCGTCTCGTCTCCCGAGACGATCTGAAGGAGACCGGCGCCGTCCAGGACGACCTGAACAGGCCCCAACCGGACCGGGTTGTGAAAGGGCCGGAAGTTCATCAGGACGTCGCCGGGCTTCAGAGCGGTGCCTGTCGCCAGCCGTTCCCACTCGTTGCGCGCCTCGCCGCGACGCAGGAGCATACCGGGGCCCGCGGCGTCGACCACGCCCAGGGCGTTGGCCGGTTGCGCCACGGCGGGGGGCGCGGGTGTCGGCGTCTTGAGGTCCCCCTCGGGCATTTCCACGTCGGGCGTTTCAACGGGCCCGACGGGCTGGTTTTCGATCGGCGGAGTAAGGTCCTCGGAGGGCCGCTTGGGCTGCGGCCGGTCCGCTTGCGCGACCTGCGTTTGGCTCGCGTCGCGACTGAGGGGGGCCGGTCCAATCACGCGCCAAGCCGAAAAGGCGAGGAGGGCGACCAGGCCCACCACCCCAATCACCGGGCCGAATCGGCCCCAAAAGGTCGGACGCGGCAGGTCGCTTCGCCCCCAGGTGGGCGTCTGGGCCTTCGGAGTGGCCGGGACGTCGGCCTTCGCGACCCGGGCCCCGACCTCGGGGCCTTTGATCAGCCGATACATGCGCCACTTGGCCTCGTTCGGGACCTTCGCCTTCTGGCCGATCAAACTCAAAACCTGATGGACACTGGCCACTTCCGCCAAGAGGGTGTCCGACTTGAGGCAGCGGCGCTCGTAGTCGGCCACTTCCTCCGAGCCGAGTTCGCTATCCAGGTAGGCGGCGACGATGTTCGGGTCCACGCCTTCCTGCCCATTGCCGCCCGGGACCGTCAAACGCCTTTGGCGCGTGACCCGATGGATGCGCTCCACCAGGTCCTGCGCGAACGGGCTTTCGGCCACCTGCTGGCCCATCTGTTTGACTTCGGAGGGGGGGAGCGTGTCGTCCAGCCAGGCCAACAGCGTGCGCAAGGTGAGTCGCATGGGAGGAGCTCCGAACTCGTGCGAGGACGATCGTTCTCTTCACCCTTATTAGTGCCGCGAGACTTGCTCGGCCGTAACATATTTCGCCATTTGCCCTTGGGGCGGGATGATCCGATAGACCCGGAAGATCGGGTCCTTGGCCCCATAGACGAGCTCGAACACCGCCGGGTTGCCGTCGGCCCACGTCCGCTCAATCGGGAAAAGCCCCCGATCATGAACGTCGAAGGGGCCTTCACGCGGGTCGGCGCGAGTCACGACCAAGAGCCTGGCCCCGCGCGCGTCGAGACCCATCAGCCAGGCCCGCTCGTCTCGCTCCTCGCGGTCCCAACCCGGCCGGGTCGTGTCCGTCGGGGCCCTCCCATCTCGGATCGCCGGGCGATGATAATCATGGAGTAACCAATCGACATGATCATTCACGTTCACATAAAACACATCGTTGTGCAATCCTGTCCCCATGAGGTAGAAGGGCAGGTTCGTACCGGCGTAGGCGATTTTGGTGCCCCCCGGTCCCGCGAGCGAGTCGACGGCCAGCCAGCCCGGTTGGAAGTCGAATGAAGGGAAGGCGCGGCGCCGGGTCTCGAGTCCCCAGGGGTAGCTGATTGCCGCGGAATGGCCCAGGCAAAAGATGGTAACCAAACCGGCGAGGAGGGCCCCTTTCCGCGTCCGCCGGCGAGCCCAGCAACCGACGGCCGCCAGGGCCAGCAGGCCCTGCGGCAGAAGGAGACCGAGACTGACGAGGCGTCCGGGTTGGTCCAACGCGTCCAGCCAAGCGGACAAAGTCGCCGGCAGAGGGACGAGGCCCGGTACTACGGTCGGGACGAACGGGCAGAGGTCGAACGGGAGTCCCGCTTCCGTCACCGCGATCGGCCAGGTCGAAGGCGTGAGGACATGGGCGACGAGGAGGAGGGCCGACGCCCAGCCCAACCGCCGCCACCGATCGAGCACCAAGGCGAGCGGGGCAGCCGCCATGCCGTACGATTGCAAGAAGAAGCGCTGCTGGGTCCGATAAGGCACGAAGACCCAATAAAGCCCGAAATTCAGCACGGCCAATCCAGCACACCACCAGACGAGTCGATCGCGTGCCGTCGCGGGGCGGCCCCATCGCCAAGCACCGATCAGGCCCGCAAGCCAGAGCGGGGCCAGGCGTGGGTCGGTCACGCTCAGCAAGATGTCGAGCGCGGCCCGCCAATCCCGAAACGGGGCCGCGTACTTGGGGTTGAGCCTCATGACGGCCGACGTGTACCAACCGGGGAAGATCACTCGGCCCCCCCATTCCACATGGAGCGGATAGAGCGGGTTTCCCGTGAGCGCGAAGTCCCGCGCGAACCAGAAGGCCGACGGCAAGACCACGCCGCCGACCACCAGCGCCGCGCGGGACCAAGTCGTTTCTCGGCGAGCGATCGCGAGCCCCGCGAGGACCAAAGGCGGCACGAAGACGACGCCGGTCGGTTTGGTGCCCAGGGAGCAACCCGCCGCGAGGCCGGCCAGAAGGAAGGCGGGCCAACCTCCTTGGCCACGTGCCGCCTGGAGAAAGAAATACGCCGACGTAAGATATCCGGCGATGAAGATCGTATCGACGTTGGCCTCGAAGCTGAAAAGGATGAGCGGACTGACGGTCACGACGAAGGCGGTCGCGATCGCGGCCGACGACCGGCCGGCGCCGAGAAGTCGCGCGATCGCGTACGAGGCCGCCGCGGCCAACATCAGGAAGGGGGCCTGTCCGACCTTGGCCAAGCGCTCGCCATCCCAAAGGACCATCAGCCAGGTGAACCAAAGGTCGCCCCCGGCCGGGAAATACGGGGCCGCGCTCTCACCGAAGGGCGTGGGGATGAAGAACAAGCGACCGGCCCGCCACCATTTCGCCGCGAAGTAGAGATGATAAATGGGCCCATCGCAAACGACCTTCACGGCCCGGAGCAGCGAAGGCATGCCCAAGATGAGGCAACCCCAAACCGCGAACCCGACCGCGACGATGGCCGGCTTGGACCAGGCAACCCGATCTTCACGCGTTTCAACCGCTTCCGTTCTCCCGGATCGCCGACAAACGGCCCCAATCGCCAAGGCGAGCAAGCACCAGACCGTGAGCGGCGGAAGGCCGAGAATGCCCGCGCTTCCCAACGCCTCCATGCCCAAGGTCAGCCACGACCAGGCCAAAACGGCCGTCGCCAAGAGGCGCGGCCATCCCGGCCCAACCCTCAAGCCGAAGCGCGCGACCCAGTAGGACCCGAAACCAAGGAGCGCGTGCAGGCCGATCGTCGCCAGCCAACCCACGAACGGACCTCCATCGAAGCCGGCGAGGGCCAGGTCCGGAAAGCCCGCGACCCCGGCCCGGGTCTTCGATCGCGGACGACTTCGTCAGGACGTCGAAATCGGCGAGGCGCCGAATTCGTCCACGACCGCCGCGTCTTTCGCGCGGGGTGGATGGAAGAAGAGCGCCAGGAGCATCGCGGCGAAGATTGCGACACCCAGAGGGACCAGGAAGAGCTTGTTGTAGTTGAATTCCTCAGCCGAGCCGAACCAGCCTGAGTCGCCGAGAAACCCCCACAAGGAGTTGGAGGCGAACGCGGCGATCCCCAGGATGTTCAAGTTGAAGAGGCTCTGTGCGCTGGTCCGCACGTCCTTGGGGAAATTGTCGTCCACGAAGATGTACACGGTCGCGAAGAAACAGGCGTAAGCGAACCCGTGGACGACATTGATCGCAATGACCAGCCAGAGCGTGTCGGGTGTGCCCACCGAGTAGGCGCCGAAGCGCAGGGCCTGACCGATGATCCCGATGATCATGGTCGTCCGCCAGCCGAGCCGTTTCAGGAAGCCGCCCAAGACGGCCATGGCCACGATCTCCATCACCTGGCCGATGCTCATCACGGCCGGGACCCAGTTCTCCTTCAGCCCCAGGGCCACGAGAAAGCGACCCGTCCAGAAGAAGTGGCCGTAATGCACGAGTGAGTCGAAGAAGGTCACCAAGAACAAGATGGCGATGCTCGGAATGGCCAGGAGCTTCAATGCCTCGAACGGGGCGAAGGCCGACCCTTCGTTCTTCGCGGGAGGCGTGTTGGGCAAGGTCAGGCAGAAGGCCGCCAAAACAAACGAGGCCGCCCCGGAGATGATGAAGATCAACCGTGTCGAACCGGCGGGCAGGAACAAGAGCGGCCAACTCGCGGCGATCCAACCGATCGTCCCCCAAAGTCGGACCTTGCCGAAGTCTTCCTGGGCGTCCTTCAGGTTGGCGAAGGAGATCGCGTTCGTGACCGACAACGTCGGCACGTAAAAGAAGCAGTGCAGGAGCATAAGGCCGAAGAAGGACCAGAAGTCGCTGACGAAGGCCAGGCCGAACATCGCCAGCCCGCCGATCAAATGACTGGCCGCCAGGAACTTCTCCTGGGCGAAGAGTCGGTCCGCCAACTGCCCGCCGAAGAACATCCCGGTCAGGGACGCGATCGCGAACGCGTTGAAGATCCAGGCGCTCTGCGTGTTGGTGAAGCCGAGGTAGTCCTTACCCAAATAGACACCAAGCAGAGGCAGCCAGGCCCCCCAGATGACGTACTCCAGGAACATCATCACCGACAGCCGCGTGCGGATCGCGCCGGTCATCGCTCGCCTCGCCTCGACCTCGAAACTCGTTGGGGACCACGGCGGCGGCCCTGGGCCCGCCCCGCAATGGCCCCAAGAATACGCCCTGAGACGCCCGTCGAAAAGGCGGTCGCGCGGGAATCGCTCCGGGTCGCCAATTTATCCTGGTCGCCCCAGTTTATTTTGTCGGAAAAGTGGCCTGTTGGCGCGGGCCTTCCGGCCGTCTAAAATCGCGACCGGAAGGTTGACCCGGGTTCGGGCGTGGGCCCGAGCGGGTCGGCCGGATGCCGTATCTTGTCCGGGAGGGACGAGGTCGCGTGGGACCGCGACCTGAAGAACAGCCATCCGTCGAGGGAGCGATTTGGCGGCTTGCCGGGGCCACGGTGCATCCCCGCAGGCCATCCGGCCCGAGCGCCGGCCATTTCTCGTCGAAACTCCTCGGAAACAGGGGGCCAAACGATGCACCCGTCGATTCTCTTACTCGCGCTGGGCCTGCCGCTGGGTCCGGCCCATCAGCCGACGATCTGCCGGCTGCCGATGGCCATCGACCGCGTCTTCGCGGGCGAAGTGGGGCCGACTTCCGCGCTTGGGGTCGAGCCCTTGGTTCGCGGCTCGGTCGCGCCCAAGTACGGGCCCTTGAGCGTCCCATCGGCGTCCTCCACGCAGAGGACGACACCGACGGTGGAGGCGCCGCCCGACGCGGTCGCGCTCCTCAGGGCGGCGCGCAGCGTCTTGCGAGTCGTCGGCCGTTCCTCGCCGGGCATCGACGCCACGGCCTTCCGACGCTGAGACCGCTTGGCGCCGCTCGCTCAGGGTCAGGGCGTGACCGTGCCGAACGCGGTCAGGCGCACGGGGGGCTCATTGGCCATGTCGGTGGCCAGGTCGAGAACCACCGTGCATGGGCCGGGCTCCTGGGGGGCCTTGATCGTCACGGTCAGCGGGTGCAGCGCCTGCGCGGCATTCCCCCGCGTGGTCGCGGCGGAGGCCTCCCCCTGAACGGCCTGGGTCTCGACCACCTTGCACGGGGCGCTGGAGCGGAGCAGGACCGTCGTCTTCACCACCTGGCCCGGCTTGAGTCGGCCCAAGACCAGCGTCGCGGGTGAGAGCGTCAATCGCCCTTGCACCTGCGCCGAGACCGAGATGGGCACAACGGGAGCACGTGGGTCGTTGGTCTTGAGGGTGATCTCGTCCTTGAACGGGCCGGCGGGCAGGTCCCCGCCCAGGGTCACTTTCAATTGAAATTGCGCCGAGACGCTGGTCCGCGCCGTTTCGCTCAACTCGGCCGTGACGTGGGGACTGACCGTCTCCATCGCCGTGACTTTCCAGCCGGCCTGACCACCGGCGTAGTTCAGGTTCAAGACCACGGTCGGCGATTGACCGCGTGTCACCGTGCCGAAATCGACCGAGCCGGGCGTGAGGGTGAGGTCGTCTCGGATGAACGCGTTCAAGTTCAAGTCGATGCTTGCCGACACCGGCCGATCGAGCACGACCGTCACGCCGGAGGGCTTGTATCCCTGGAAGCGCGTCGTGTCGAGATAGACCTCAACGAAGGTTTGTGTGCCTGGCGGGACGTCACGCGCGCCTAGACGCACTTCGGTACATCCGCACTTCTTGATCGTGTCGGCAATATGGATCTCTTGGTTCGTTCGATTCACGACTGGAAAGGAGTGGCGCAGCTTGGAGCCGCGGGCCACGGTCCCCAGCTCGAACGTGCGTTCGGGGAAGACCTGGGCGGTCCAGTCGGGTACGGCCGCCGGCTGCTGGGCGTCGAGACGCGTCGTGGCCGCGACGACCCAAACGACCGCGAAAGCCAGGGCGATCCGCAGGCGCGACATCGTCATGATTCTCACCCTCTTCGAGCGTGGCCCCGCATCGCGGCCGATCCCGACAGGCGGCCGGGAGCACGCCCGGCCAACCCGGATCGACACGCTACCATATCACACGGTCCCCCGGCTGACTGCCTTGGTTTTCGGCGCCTGCCCTTCCTTCTTCCTGGACGCGCGCCCATTCGCTCTGGTAAGGTCTCTAGCGCTCCTAGCGCGTGGTCCCCTCCTCCGCGCCCTTTCTTTGGCTAACCTCCCATCCGTCTCTTCACTCGCTTCCCTCACTTGGCGCCTCCCGCGTGCCAGTGGTGACTCTTTTTTCGCGAGTCCAGCCGATGCCTCTGCGCCCCTCCGTCCAAACCCATCTCGTGGACGGCCACTTGTTGGCCGAGTTTTGGGACTGCCTGCGCCTCGATCCGGTGCCCGTGCAGGCCCTGCAAGGATTGTACGATACGCACCTCCGCAACGGCGGCAAGGCCGACATCATCATCGACCTAAGCGGCGTGACCTTCGCCGGCTCCACCGCCCTGGGGGGCTTCCTCAAGCTCCAACGCGAGGCGTCCAAGAACGACGGTCGCGTCGCCTTCTGCCATGTCGAGCCGAACGTCCTCGAAGTGATTCAGATGAGTAACATCGAGACCTATTTTCTGTTCTTTCCCAATCGGCAAGAGGCCCTCGCCTTTTTTTCCAAGCCGGCTTCGACGCCGCGACCTAAGACCGTTTCGGAGACCCCGCGAGTCGGCCCCCTGAGTTCGCGCCGGAAACGCCCCAATCCCGGCCCCTGAACGTCCGGGGTCGTGCGGTTTACGGATGCATGGGAGAGGCCACCGGTGCGGGCCCGTTCGCGAGTTGCCGAGAGACCCACTCCCATGAGACTGAAGTGTTGCCTCGTCATGCCGATGATCTTGTTACCGAATTTGGCGATGGGGCAAGGTGCGGCCCCTTCCTATCGCTCACCGTATCATCTTGAGTTCCACCACCCGACGAAGGCCCTGGTCGGCGACTTGCTCGAAGGCCCCCGCGGCGACCCGAAATACGAGTCGGAAACGCCCCACTCCGAATGGTACGCCGAGCGTTTCCTGAAGAGTGAACGGCCCTGGGGACCACGTCCGCGCCTCTATCCGCCGCCCCCATTGGCCGAAGGAAAGTCGGCGGAATGGAAACGGGAACGCATAATCGCGACAGCGTCCCGTTATATCGGTTACGACTATCAACATCACCATCTTCCCGATTGGTCGCCGCCGGCCAGAGGCGGGACGCCCGGCCACAAGGGGCTCGATTGCAGCAATTTCACGGCCTTCGCCTACAACCAGGCCCTGGGGATCCACATCAACAGTGACGTGAAGGAGCAAGCCGAAGGGAAAGTCGCCAAGGGGGCGCAGCACATCGGGGCGAAGGTGACACGCATCGACCGGCATGACGAGGAAAGCCACCCGAGTTGGTCGGCCCGTCTCAAGGCCAGCGACCTGGTCTTCGTTCGCAATCGCGAAGGACACATTTCCCACGTCGTACTTTGGCTGGGACCGCTGGGACGATCGCCGGACGGTACGCCGCTCATTTTGGATAGTCACGGCGAGGACGTGAAGGACAGCGCGGGCGTCTTCGTGCCGCGTGGGATCCAGATCAGGCCCTATCGGCCAGGCTCCTGGTACGACCGCTCGACCTCACACGCCCTGCGTTTGGTCCACGACTGACAGTCGCTCGCCGAGGACCAGGCGTTCCAGCAAGAACGGGTCCACGCGCCCCCGAAACCGCACGCGACCATGAAGCGTGACCACAGGTGCCGTGGGACCGAAAGCGGCCGAGAAGGCCGCTTCGTCAACGATCGGGACGACCTCATACTCGAACCCCAGGCGTCCCGCGGACTCAGCCATCACGATCAAGGCGCGGTCGCAGCAGGGGCAACCCGCTCGCGTATGAAGGCGGAGCGGCGCGTTCATGCGGCCGGCCCCGCGGACTTCCGGACCTGCACAAGGTTGTCGAAGAGTGTCGCCCCGCCGCCCATGTCGGTCAGGGCCGACGAGGTCGTGTTGTTCACGTTCGTCGCGCCCGGGCTGTATTTGTTCCAGTGGATGCCGGTCGCCACCGCCACGCCTGGACGCACGGAGCCACTCAACTCCACACGCGCCAGGAAGCGGCCCCGATCGTTGAAGGTCTCGGCCCAGTCGCCATCGGCTAGGCCGCGTGCGAGCGCGTCCTCGGCCGCCAACTCGATCGTCGGTTCGCCTGCCGAGCGGCGGTGCGTCGGAGAGTTCGCGAACGTCGAGTTCAGGAACTGAGGCCGAGGCGGACTGAGCAACTGCAACGGATAGCGCGCGGCCAGTCCGGGCTTGGTTCGCGGGTCCTCGAGGGGCGGTGTGTAGGTCGGCAAGGGGTCGAGGCCGGCGGCCTTCATCCGTTCCGAATCGAGTTCGCACTTGCCCGAATCGGTCGGAAAACGGCCTTGGGAGAAGGGCATGTAGGGGTCGTCGATGTCCAGGCGAATCGAGCCCCGATCCTTGAGTTTTTCCAAGGTGATGCCGTTCATCGACGGGCCCCCGTCCAGGGCCTCGCGCATCAGGTGCTCATCGTCAGGGAAGAGGTCCGGCTCGAAGCCCATCGCCCGGGCGAGGGCCCGGAAGACGTCGTTATTGGATCGCGCCTGGCCCCTTGGCTCGATCGCTCGCTCGTTGTACATGACTTCGTGATGACCATAAGAACTATGAATGTCCACATGTTCGAGTTGGGTGGTGGCGGGCAAGACGATGTCGGCGTAATCGACCGTGTCGGTCGGGAACTGCTCATGGACGACCGTGAAGAGGTCCTCGCGCATCAGGCCCGAGAGGACCTTGGCTTGATTGGGCGTGACCGCCGCCGGATTGCTGTTGTACACGTAAAGGGCCATCACGGGCGGGCCCGGCAACTCGCCGTGAAGGGCCTCGCCGAGCTGGTTCATGTTGATCGTGCGGGTCCCAGGCGGGGAAAGGTCGGGGCGGGTCAGGCGCTCCATGGCGAACTCGTAGGTCCCGCTCGTCGAGAGCAGGGCCCCGCCGCCGTGGTCACGCCAGGCCCCCACGATCGCGGGCAAGCAAGCGATCGTCCGCACGGCCATGCCGCCGCCGTGGTGCCGTTGTAGGCCGTAATTCAAGCGGATGAGCGAGGGACGCGTCGTCGCGTACCGTCGCGCGAGGTCTTCGATCTCGGTCACGGTCAGGCCCGT
The DNA here is from genome assembly GCA_937858365.1 of uncultured Isosphaeraceae bacterium. Taxonomy (GTDB): domain Bacteria; phylum Planctomycetota; class Planctomycetia; order Isosphaerales; family Isosphaeraceae; genus CALLYK01. Next base: position 14,681 of record CALLYK010000320.1, read on the forward strand.
GATCTCGGCGGTCCGCTCGGGGGCGTACTCCGACAGCACCCGAGCACGCAACCGCTCGTGACCGATCGTGCCCCGTTCCAGATAGTCTTGGTCTTGGAGGGAGTCGCGCCAGATGACGTGCATCAGACCCAGGGCGAGGGCCGCGTCGGTGCCGGGCCGGACGAGGATGTAGTCGTCGGCCTGGTCGCAGGTCGGGGTCTTGTAGACCTGGATCGTCGGCTCGTGGCCCCCCGCTCCTCGACAGCCTTCGCCGATCAGCGTCGAGAGGCCGAGTCCGAGAGCGAGGACCCAGAAGGAGAGCGTCCGGCGCGAAGGGTGAACGCGGGAAGTGATGCGGGGCATGACCGACCTCCGATGCGGCCGAAGCCGGGCTCGACCTCGGACTCCGAATCTAGCCCTCGTCCGTGCGCCGATCCGCGCGGCGTCCCCCAAAAGGAAAGGCGCCGCCCCCTCGAGAGGGGCGGCGCCGTTCCGTTCGATCGGATCGCCGGGGTCGTTCGCGACCGGCTGTGGACTCAGACCTGCTGGCGGCGGCCGGCGTAGGACAGGCCGGCCAGGCCGAGCACCATCAGCATCGCCGTCGTCGGCTCCGGGATCGGGTTCGGGACCTGGCCTTCGAGCAGGGCCTGCTTGATGCCCCGGTTGTCGTCGTGGCCGCCGTGGCTGCTGCTGCGCGTCGTGTTCGCGAAGCGGATGTTCGAGGCCTTGATCGCGAAGTCCTGGCCGTAGAAGAGGCCGACCGTCAGGTCCTGGGTCTTGTGGGTCAGCGTGAACGTCACGGTCGTGCCGGTCTTGGCGGAGAAGTTGACGCCCATGTCGCAGGGGCAGGCGGTTCCGGCCTGGCCGAGGCCGTGGGCCTTCTTGCTCTTGCCGATGTCGTTCGCGTCGAACTTGAAGCCGTCCGCGCCGATGACCGACAGCCCGGGGATCAGGCTCTCGTCGCCGAGCTGGGCCATGAACCCGCGCACGCTGCCCTTGGTCACGTCGAGGGTCAGCGTGATCTTGAGGTTGCCGGGATCGGCACCGTCGTCGATCGTGATCGAGCCCGTGATCGGGGTCCCCGAGATCGAGGAGGCCGGGGCCGTCACGATCGTCGCACCGGCCGCCGAGGCCAGGCCGAAGGCCGCGAGGAGAGCGGAGGAGAGGAGCAGGGACGAACGCTTGGATCGGCGCAGGAACAGCATGGACAACTCCGATTTTGCGCGCCCCGAGAGGCGCTTGGCCGAGGGTCCGAAGACCCTTGGCCCGTGGAACGACGGCGATTCAGGGAGGGCGCAGCCGGGCGCTCTCCTGGTGCGCTGATGTGGTCGGAGGCGCGGGGAAATCGCAGAAAATCTTCGCGGCGTTGAAAAAGAGGGGTAGGTCGGCTGCTGACGGGTCGTGAGGAATCGGCAGGGACGCCCACGCCGGATCGGGGAGGGCGGAAGGGTCGCCAGCGGCTGTGGGACCTCGCCGAGCGCGTGTACCCGTCCGATGTGGAGATCGTCGGCGTCGCCGAGGCGAGGAGACGTCGTGGCGAGAACCGGTTGCGGGCGCTCGGGCTGGCCCGACCTGCATACGTGGGCGAGGCGGGCATCGCGGTCGAGGTGGAGGGGACGACCGGCGAGTGGCGGCTCGATCCGGACACGTCAGCGGACGGCTTCGAGGGACGCACGGCGCTGCTGTCACCGTTCGACCGTCTGGTGCACGACCGGAACCGGGCCATGGATCTGTTCGGCTTCGAGTACACGCTCGAGATGTACAAGCCGAAGGAGAAGCGGCGATGGGGCTACTTCGCACTTCCCGTCCTCCACCACGACCGACTCGTGGGGAAGGTCGATGCCACCGTCGACCGAAAGGCGGGCGTCCTGCGCGTGGATGCGATCC
>CALLYK010000321.1 GCA_937858365.1 uncultured Isosphaeraceae bacterium
CCCCAACAAGGGCCAAGCGCCCAAGGAACAGGGCTGGCAAAATCCTTGGTTCACGGGCCTTCTCCGCGTTGCGGTGATAGAACCGCCATTTACCGGCGGGGCGAGACTGAGGGAGCAGGAACGAGTTCATAGCTCGTTCAAGTCGAGCTTCCGCGCCCGGCCCGCGCGGACCTCGGCCATGGCCTCATCCGCCAGTCGAGCGAGGAGGTCCGTCGATTCGGGACGGGCGAACAACTCGTCCCATCGCCGCTCGGACTCGATCTCCTGGAGAATCATCGCCGCGATCGCGCCCTGTTCCGCGTCGGGAAGCTGCCTCGCTTTTTCGATCGCCCGCTCCATCAATTGGGTCATGCTGGACTCCTTGCAGAACCACGGGACTTAACTCGCCTCCGTTCAGCATGGCCTGCGAGACCAACCGCAGCCTCGTCGTGTTCACGATTGGGTCTTGCGCATGCGCCATGCTCCTTCCAACCCAATCGTGAAACGTACTCGCGAGGGTCTTCAGCAGGGCCCCGGGCCGTGTCCTCTCCAGGAGGGGGCGACGCAACTCTCACGCACCGGCACAGGCCCCAAGCGCCTTAAGGCGATCACGGGTTCGGCGAAGGGAAGTTCACGGTGAATTCCATCAACTCCCCGGCGCGCTTCACCACGACCTTCTTGCTCGGGCCGCCCGCTTGCATCGCCGCGATCATCGATTCGCGGTCGGTCAGGTCCTTGCCGTCGATCTTCACCAAGACGTCGCCCGCCTTGATGCCTGCCTTCTCGGCCAAGCCGCCTTCCACCACGTCGGTGACTTTCAACTCGTCCAACTGGATGCCCAGAAGGCGTCGTCCGCCGGCCGCGCCACCGCCGGGAGGCGCCGTCATGTTCTCGCGAGAGAGCAGATTGTCGAGGTTGGCGATCCCGACCGCCCCCAACGCGGCCACCAGGGACGAGTGTTTTTGATATTCGGGGATGGCCGTGTCATACGTGTCGTATTGGGTGTGGTGCGTGTGCGTGTAGTTCGCCTTGCCCGCTTGGCCCCAGAAGAAGCCGGGGACGCCCGCCGCCAGGAACGACGCATGGTCGCTGCCGCCGCCGCGCAGACCGTTCACTTCGCGGATCGTGAAGGGCATCGCGGCATCAAGGCCGATCACGGGCGCGAAGGCCCGCTCGATGTCCGACATCATCGCCTTGGTCGCCCCGATCCCGGAGAGGTAATTCGTGCCGCCGTCGTGGACGAGCACGGCCGAGATCTTGGGCATCAGGTCGCGATGGGCCTTCACATACGCGGCCGAGCCGAGCAAACCTTGCTCCTCGCCGCTCCAAAGCATGAACCGGATCGTCCGGCGCGGCTTGATGCCGGCCTTCATCAGGATGCGGGCCGCTTCCAGGGTCGTGGCGCAGCCGGTGCCGTTGTCGGTCGTGCCGGTGGCGCCGTCCCACGAGTCGATATGTCCGCCCACAATGACGTACTCGTCCGGGAAGTCGGTGCCGGGGATGTCGGCGATCACGTTGTAAAGCGGGATCGGGCCCTTCTTGAAGTAGTTGCGAATGTCGAACTCGAGCACCACGTTCTTCCCTTCCTTCAGGGCGTTGACGATGCTCTCGTGGTCATCTTTTCGCATGTTGATCACGGGCGTCGTGGGCAGCGCGTTCCAATCGACGCGGCTCATGCCGCTGGTGATGATCAGGTCGCTGCGTGTCGATCGGACCGTGCCGGCGATCTTGGCGTCGGCGTAGGCTTTGTCCAGCTTCCGGCGGAAGTCGGCCGCCGGTCCGCCCGCGCGCGGCGCTCCGCTCGCCACGATCCAGGCGCCCGCGAGCTTCTCTTTCACCGCGTCGAACTGCTCGTCGTTTTCGGGTTCGAGGACCGCCGCGGCCTTCACGGTCCCGGGCGTGCCGGCCGTCCAGGAGTTGGTGCCGAACGTGAGGGCCTTCACCTCCGGTTCGACCATTCGGCCGAACCAAGGTCCGCGATTGAAGCCGACCGGAAACTCGCCCCATTTTTCGACCCGCGCGTTTTCGATGCCAAAGCCGGCGAAGCGGTGGCGGGCCCACTCACATGCGTTCGTGAGGTTGTCGGAACTGGTCAGGCGCGGGCCAATCCGGTTCACGAGGAAGTCGAGATGTTCCATCACCTGGCTCGACTCGCGCGCCGTGGCGATGATCTTCTCGGATTCCGGACGCTGGGCGAGCGCCGGCAGGGCCGGCAGAAGCAAGACGGCCAGACATGGCGAAAGAAGGCGGAGTTTCCAGGGCATCGCTGCGTTTCCTTGAAGCGGTCTCGGGTCGAAAAATCCACCGATCGAGGCATTTTGCGACGGCCCGAAGGGCCAGTCAATGAACTGGCGTCGCGATTACTTCCGCATCGCCGCGCCGTATTTGTCCAGTAGGCCGAACTTCGTTTGCCAGGTCGTGTACATGAAACCATCGACCCCCTTCACACCCTTCGCGGCGTCGTCCCACGAGGTGAAGCCGGAGAGGTCGTCGGCATCGTAATACCCGGCGAGGACTTGGCGGTGTCCGCGACCGGCGAAGAAGTCGAGGCTCGCCTTCTTCTTGCCGCCGTTCCAGTTGGCGATGGTGACGCTCGGGTCGAGCCCTTCCCACGATCCCGCGAGCGTGCCGTTGACGAGGTAGTAATCGCCAACCGCGTTGTGGTTCGGGTCGAACATGTCGGACCAAACGATCGGCACGGCCCCAGGGGCCACCTCCTTCAAGATCACCACGCAACGCTTGGCGTTTTCGGCCAGGATTTGGCCCGGACTGAGCTTCCGAGCCCGACACGCGCCGCACCAGTTGAGCACGCGGACCTCATCGTGGCTCATGAAGAAGGACTTCGGCCGAAAGAGCTCGTTCACGCGCCTGGCCTGGTCGCGAAGCAACTCATACGTCTTCTCCTCGCTCGGGCAGGCCATGATTTGCGAGCCGTGGACCAGAACAGGGTGATACCACGAGACCCGCAAGATTTGACCGTCCCGGATGCGTGACGACGCGGTCAAGCGCAAGGGCGGGGTTGGGTGCTCGAACTCAAACTCGCCCGCGTAGGGCACGACGCCCAGCTTGGGGTCCAGCAGAGGTTCGAAGTCGCGTCCTTCCTCGAAGGTCGTCGCACCGTCGTCGGAGGTCACCGTCAGCGGACAGCCCTGGCGCCGCAAGATGTTGATTGGCCCGAGTTCCTCCAGGGTCAGTTCATCGACCCATGCCGCGCCCTTGCCGCGTCCCCAAAGGCCCGCGTAGATGTTCACGTTCTCGTAATCGAACGAATTGAACACCACGTCATGTTTCTTCCAGTCTTGCGTGGATGCGACTCCCCCTTCAAAGAAGGTGAGCGAGCGGCCCTTCTCGGCCGCGCCGATCGCCAGGAGGCGGAACGAGGACGGGTCGCTCAGGCCTTCGGTCTTGACCCAGGCCGACAATCGGTAGGCCGCGCCCGGACGCACGGCCACGCGCTGGATGACCCGGCGATTGACGTCGGGCCCATCAGCGGCGAAGCGGCAGGAGGCTTGACCGCCGTGCTTGATCGAGTGGTCGGCGAATGTGGATTGACCGGGGCCGTCTTGCGAGCTGAAGCCCTGGAAGCGATCGTTGGTGGAGTCCTCGAAGTCGCCGTTGACCACCTTCGCCCGGGGCGACGGCACGAGCACGGCCTCGCGACCGCGCACCTGGAAGGGGGCCCTCACGACGGGTAGGCCCTCGGCGAGGTTGGGGTCGTGCGCGAGCAGGCCGTTGCTGTAGCCGATGGGAAAGACGGCCGGAATGATTTCGATCCCGGCGGCCTCGGCCGCCTTCTGGACCTTCTTCACGTTCGTGAAATAGTGGCTGGGCACGCGATCGAGGACGTTGAGTTTGTAATCGGCCAGCACGACGCCGTTGTAACCGGCCTTGCCCGCGCGCTCGATCAGGGCCACGAGTTTGTCGGAGTTCTCGGCCACTTGCAGGTTCCCCATGGAATAGAACCAGCGGCGCTCGTAACGCTCGGCGGGGTCGGCGGCGAAGGCGGGGGCCGCGGTCAGCAAGGTCAGGGCGAGGATGGGGCGCATGGTGGGCCTCGTCGTGGGCGTCTGGTCGGACGAGTGGTCATTGCGTCAGAATAGTGGGCCCGACCGGGCCGCGACAACTTCGAGGGACCAAGATGTCCGCCGCGAAAACATTCACGATCGCCTTGATTCAAATGCGTTGCTCGCTCGACATCGACGAGAACCTCCGCCGGGCCGTGGCGAGGATCCACGACGCCGCCAAGCGAGGGGCCAAGGTCGCATGTCTTCCCGAGCTCTTCCGATCGCAGTATTTCTGCCAGACCGAGGACCCAGCCACGTTCGACCTCGCCGAGGCCGTCCCCGGACCCACCACGCTCGCCCTGGCCGACGCGGCCCGAGAGACGGGCATGGTGGTCGTCGGCTCCGTCTTCGAGCGACGCGCGGCGGGCCTTCATCACAACACGGCCATCGTCCTCGATGCCGACGGCTCCCTGTGCGGTGTCTATCGCAAGATGCACATTCCCGATGATCCGCTCTATTACGAGAAGTACTACTTCACGCCCGGCGACCTAGGCTTCCGCGCGTTCGACACCAGGGTCGGCCGCCTGGGGACGCTCGTTTGCTGGGACCAGTGGTACCCCGAAGGGGCCCGTCTCACGGCGCTCCGAGGGGCGTCGGTCCTTTTTTATCCGACCGCGATCGGCTGGCACCCACGAGAGAAGGCCGAGTTCGGGGCCGCGCAGGCCGACGCTTGGGAGACGATCCAACGGGCCCACGCGATCGCCAATGGCGTGTACGTCGCGGCCGTGAATCGGGTTGGTCATGAAGGACCCGCCGACGGCGGCCTCGAATTCTGGGGCCGCTCGTTCATCGCCGACCCCTTCGGCCGCGTCCTGGCCAAGGCGGGCGATGGTGAGGAAACGATCTTCGCCGAGTGCGACCTGGCGCATCAGGAATCGACGAGGCGTCATTGGCCCTTCCTCCGCGACCGTCGGATCGACGCTTATGGTCCGATCACCCAGCGCTTTCTCGATTGAGGCCCACGCACGATGACACCCGCCGCGCTTGGCTTTCGCTTCCCGGCCGAATGGTCGGAACACGCCGCGACCTGGCTCGCCTGGCCCCACAACAAAGAAGACTGGCCCGGCAAGTTCGGCCCCGTGCCTTGGGTCTATGTCGAGATCGCGCGTCTGCTCGCCGACGTGGAAGACGTGCGCATCTTGGTCCGCAACAAGAAGGAGCAAGAAGACGCCCGCGACCGCCTTGAGCGCGGCGGCGCGAACATGGACCGCGTCACGTTCCTGAAGGCCCGCACCGACCGCGTTTGGACCCGCGATTCCGGCCCCATGTTCGTCGTCCGCGACGAGGCCGGCTCGCGCCAGGTGGCGGCCGTCGATTTCAAGTTCAACGCCTGGGCCAAGTACGACAATCATCAAGACGATGATCGGGTCCCCAAGCGGGTCGCCGATGCGTTGAAGATGAAACGCTGGAAGGCGGAAGTGGAGCGCGACGGCGAGCGCTTCGACTTCGTGCTGGAAGGGGGCGCGATCGACGTGAACGGCCAAGGCACCCTCCTAACGACCGAGGAATGCCTGCTGAGCGAAGTCCAAGCGCGCAACCCGCGACTCGATCGCTCGGGCGTGGAGCGTGCATTGAAAGACCACCTCGGCGTGCGACACGTGATCTGGCTGAATCGGGGGATCGTGGGAGACGACACGCACGGTCACGTGGACGACCTGGCCCGGTTCGTCGCGCCGAACAAGGTGGTGATCGTCCAAGAGAAGGACCCGGCCGACCCCAATCACGACGCCCTCGCCGAAAACTGGGACCGCTTGCAGGACGCGCGCGATCAGGACGGTAAGCCCTTGGAAGTCATCCCCCTGCCGATGCCGCGGCCGGTCGTGTTCGAAGGGCAGCGGTTGCCCGCCAGCTACGCGAACTTCTACATCGCGAACCGGCGCGTGATCGTGCCCACGTTCAACGACCCGGCCGACCGCGTCGCGCTGAACACGCTGGCGGGGGCCTTCCCCGATCGCGAAGTGGTGGGCGTCCACGCCGTGGACCTCGTATGGGGCCTGGGAACACTCCACTGCCTGACCCGCGAGCAACCCGCCGGAGAGGTCTTCGGGGCATGATGGACGGCGATGAGTCCCTGTGCCTCAAGGGGCACAGAAAAAGGCCCCTGTCGTCGCCCGTGACGACCTTGACCAGCCCCGTTGGGGCGAAATCCGATCGCCAGGACAGGCAGGAATGCCTGTCCGCCGGATTCTCCCTCCTCTCCTGGCACCAAACCCGGGCGGCCAGGCATTCCTGGCTGCCCTTCAATCCGAGTGCTTCAGTTTCTACCCGATGCCCCCTGGTGCCCGCCCTTTCGTCCGCCGCGGCAAGACGGTGTGCACCAGCGTGCAGACCAATGACGCGTCTTCCCTGTTTCAATCGGACCCAACGGAACTGGGGTCTTTCGCACGGATGGTGAACGCGCTCGACGACCTGGGTCTTCTTCCCGCGCAACGCGCGGCGATCCTGGACCGCCCCCTCCGATCGTTCGACGAACGGCCCGAACTCCTCGCGAACAAGGGACCGGAGGGACCTGTCCGTGAGTCCGTACGCATGCTCCCGGAATCGCCGCCGGTCCCGCCCTCGACCGACGCGACGAAGTCATGGGTCGGGCAACAAAGCGAAGAGGCCGCCGAGGATGACCCTCGGCGGCCTCTTGACGCTTGGTCCCGGGGGCCCTTGGTCCCCTTTGGCTCAGCGTCCGGTTTCGGACAGGTCCATCTCGAAGTCGGACAGGTTGACGGGGCCGTCGGAGTCCTGGTCGTCTCCCTTGGCGAAGACGTTGGCCCAGCGGGTGGTGTCGGGGCGGTGGCCTTGCCTGTGGCCGTGCCGCTCGTTCTCGCGGGCGCATTCGATACACGAATTCGTGTACGGCAGCGCGTTCAGGCGGGCCTCGTTGATCTTGCCCCCGCAGAACTCGCAGCGCCCGTAGACCCCCTTGACGATCCGCTTGAGGGCGTGCTCGATCTGTTCAAGTTCCCGGCTCTCGATCTCGATGAGCTGGGAGCTGATCTCGTCGTTGGCCGTCTCCACCGCCGCGTCGACCTGGTCGCCGACCTCGCTGGCGGACAACTGTCGGAGGCTATCGAGGTCACCGCTGAGGGCCTTACGCAGAGCATCGCGACGGGCGACCAATCGCGCATGAAGGCGGAGCATTGCTTCTTTGCGGGCCATTTCAATAACCTCCAGGGAACGTGGCGCTGGGCTGTTGGGTGTCGTCCATGTCGTGCATCTCAGGGGAGGACCAGCGCAGTCACCCCCGGCCTGCGTCGAGAACACTAGATCGTGAAGACAGGTCCGTCCGGCGGGCCCAAGAATTCCGGCGCGGGTCCGTGTCCCGACCCGCTCGGACATCGCGGTCCCGGACGGCCCACGGTCCAGGACTACCAAGCACATTATGCGCCATGGACGATCCCTTGTTCGCGATCGCGTGCCGTCACCAGATGTTATACGCTCTCTTCCTCGGTTGGTTTGAGAAAAAACCAAATTCTCGACGAAACAATTCGGCGTGAAACACCTTGGGGAACATTGTCCCAATACGAGACACTGCCGGGAATTGGACACTTCCCTCCGGAATTTGTTCGGAGCTCGCGGTGCGCGTTCGAAAGCCCCAACCCCGCGATCGGATGGATTGCGCGTTCTACGCAGTCAGGGTTGATATTGCCGATTCATCTGATGTTCTGTTTTAGGGTGGTCGCGGGGTGTGGGGTGCGTCCTAGGACGCACCTCCCCGCCTTGTCCATGTCTTCGGTCTCGGCGATCGTCAATCCTCGATCCCGAGCTTGATCTCGTCGGAGTTCGCCTTGAGTTCGGGGGCGTACATGGCGTGCGCCTTCGCCGGGAGGGCCGAGAAGGTCCCGGGGACTTCCGCTCGAAGGCGATAGGCGACGCTGTGAGTGCCCCGCGCCAGCGACCGGACGAAGAAGGCCGCGCGCTCGTCGCGGAACTCGACGTAGGCCCCCATCGCGTTGCCGGTGTAGCCGCTTCGCACGTCGACGGGCTCGAACCCGGCCGCCTTCATGTCCTCGACGAGGACGTACTCATAATCGTTCTTGCTTTCGATCATGAGTTCGACCTCAACGAGGTCCCCGCTCTTGACGAGCGAGCCGCTCGGCAACTCCTCGCGACGGTACTTCTCGACCTTCTGCTCGACCACTTGTCCACGGTCGCCCGCCACGGTCTTCGTCTTGTCTTCCGGAATGAGCTTGTAGACCTTGCGGTCCACCTTGATCTCCAGACCGGCGCGCGTGATGGGGTCTTCGAGCGTGAAGTTGGTCATGTAGGCGTTGGCGTAGAGCGGACCGGTGCCTTCCTTGCGCAATTCGACCTGATGCTTGCCCGCGGTCAGGTCGGTGCCGCCCAGCGCGACCGTGTTCTGGAACGCGAAGAGGGTCTCGGCGTTCACGCGCGCGCGGGCCTTCTCCTGACCGTCCACCAGCACGGTGATCGTCTGGTCGGGGCGGTCCTCGCCGCTGGCTTTCATGTAATCGGCAAGGGCCTCGATGCAGAGTGCCGAGTCGCGCGTGTTCGTCCAGTAGGTCGCGTTGCGACGGTTGTTGATGAGGTACTTCACCAGCTTGGACGCGATCGGTCCCTTGGGGTCGGTCCTCGACAAGAGCTTGAGGTAATAGGCGTGGACCTCGTTCTCGCTGTTGTACCAGTACCACCAGCCCGTTTCAGGGAGGCGCAGGTGGGCGGTTTGGTTTTCGTCGTCGACGACCAGGAACTGCTCGATGTTCTGGATGACGAGCGTGAGTTTCTCCTTCTCGCCGAGCTTCTGGAGGGCCATGCCGAACATCGCCTTGCCTTGGAGCGAGAGGTCGACGCGGTCGCGATCGAGGAAGGCGAGCATCTCGGGCGCCTTCAGGCCCGCGTCGGTGAGCACCATGAAGACGTATGCGTCCAGGTCGTCGGCCTTTTCCTTATAGGGCTGCTTCTTGGTTGGGGCGCGCTGGATTTTCTTGATCTCTTCGGCCTGATGACGTTGGAGCCGGCCGAGGCCGCGATCCAAGACGTCTTGAGGCACGTCCAGGTCGATCGCCTTGCCGACTTGCAGGCCGTGGACGACGATCGCGGTGGTGTGGGGCCACGACTGTTCGCCGAAGCCGGAGAACCAGCCCCAGCCGCCGTCGGCGCACTGCATGTTGACCAGGCGTTCCAGGCCCGCCTTGGCCATCGCGCGGACCTCGGTTTCGTCCCAGATCGGGTTCTTCTCGGGGCGCGTCCATTTCTTCATCCGGTCGGCCGGGTCGCCGAGTTCTTGCGCGTTCAGGTTCGTGACCTTGGCGCGGATCGCGCTTAGGTCCAGGCCCATGTCGAGCAGCACTTTCTCGGCGATCACGGTGGGCAGGAAGCGGTTGAGGGTCTGCTCGGTGCAGCCGTAGGGATAATCGGCCAGATAGGGGAGGGCGTCCACCATCGCGCCCGCGAGCGTGGGCGAGTAACGCACCACCAGGCGCGTGGCCTCGGGCCGACGCTCCTCGGGCACGTTCACGGTGAGCGTGGCCGACGTGTCTTGGGCCCGAATGACCGTGGAGTACGAGTCGGTCTTGAGCATCCCGTGAACATAGACGGGGAACTTCATTTCGACGGCGTCGGACTCCTCGTCGGTGAGGGCCTTCATGCGGACGATGGTCTCCCCCTCTTCACGGACCTTCACACGCCAATCGACACGGGCCTCGCCGCCGGCCGCGATCGTGACCGCGCGTTCGGGGGCGTCAAGCGGTTCGAGGAGGCTGTCACCAAGTTCCAGCAAGACCTTGATCGCCTTCACGTCCTTGAGGCCGTTATGCACGTTGGCCGAGAGGACGACCTCATCTTTCTGCACGAAGAAACGGGGCGCCTGGAGCCGCACGATCACGTTCTTGCGGGTGATCACCTGCGATTCGGCCTGGCCGACGCGGGTGCCCGGCCCGATCGACCAGGCGCGGACCTTCCAGGTCGTCAGGCTTTCGGGCAGGTCGAACTCGACGACCGCTTCGCCCCTTTCGTCGGTCGTGATCGCGCCCGACCAGAAGGCCGTGTCGGCGAAGTTGGAGCGCACGGTGGGGGCCGTCTCAGCCACACTCATGTCGGCCTGCGGTTCGGCCCTGAATTCACTGACCAAACGATCACCTCCCGCCGGGGCCGCCGCCATCGGTTCGGGCGCGGCGAGCATCATGGGCATCATGCCGCCGCCGCCCATGCCGCCCGGCCTACCACCACGGAGGGCCGCCCGCTTGGGGACCGGTTCGAAGCCCTGGACCGGGGCCTCGAACTCATGAAGGAGAATGTCGCCGAAGGCGCCGATCTCCCGCATGGGCACTTCCCGAGGACGAAGCAGGTTCATGGACAGATGCCGCAGGCTCGACTCGGTTTCGGGACGATGGTCGCGTTTCCAGTCCCAGAAGACCGCGCGGACGTCGGGCACGTTGCTCCCGCCGGAGACGTATTCGACCGCCTTGTCGTAGGCCGTAAGGACGGTCGAACCGATGAAGGGGGCGCCGTCGGCGCCCGTGAGCTTCAAGGTGATCTTGGCCTTGCCGCCGGGGAGGTACTCGGTCGCGTCGGTGACGATCGCCACGTCGGCGACTCGCTTCTCCGGCGGCACGATGATCTGACGCTCGATGCTGTGGACGCGCGCGTCGGCGACCGTCACGGCCTCGACGAAGATGTTGGGCATGTCACCGGGTTGAATGGTCATTTCATGGATATGCGTGCGACCGTCCATACGGATGACGGTGGGCGCGGAATAGGTCCCCTGGCGCGGACGCTCGAAGAGGAGGACCGTGGCCCCCGGCTTGTTCACGTTGAGCATCAGTCGGACACGGTCGCCGGGTCGATACTCGGCCTTGTCGGGGACCAGCTCCAAGGCGTTGTAGCGGTATGAGGCGGCCGTCGCCGCCGGGCCGAGCGCGCTGAAGAGGTAGCCCCCTTCCTCGCTGTGGCCCTTCGTGTCCGTGAAGGTGAGCGAAAGGCGATACTGACCCGCGTTGGCCACGACGATCTTCTGGGCGATCATGCCGTCCTCGTCCGTCTTCACCGGCCACGATTCGGCTTCCTTCTCGACCGGCTTGCCGTCCTCGCCGTAGGCGACGCGTAGGAGGGTGAGCTTGCCTTCACCCGCGACCGGCTTGTTGTCGGGGGTGCGCACCGAGGCGCCGACCTCGACGGTCTCGCCCGCGAGGAGGTAGCCGCGATCGAGCCAAACGACCACGCGGAAGGGCCGGCGCGCCGCGATCACGGCACCCGAGCCCACGATCGTCCGCCGCGATTGGTCGGTGACTTCCGCCGTGATCTGATACCGGTGGTCTTGGTTGCCGTGGACCGCCTTGGCGGCCGCCGTGTCGATCCGGACGGTGAGCGTTCCGTCGGGCCCGATCGGCGCCTCGGCCTCGGCGACGATTTCGGGCGTGGGGGAGTAGTGGCCGAACCAGAATGGCATGGGGGCGCGCCAGCCCCACGAGGCGAAACCTGGATACCAGTCGCGGTCGAGGCCGAACCAGGCGTAACCGTTGCCGTAAAGCCAGTCCCACCGCCTGGCCGGATACCAGCGCGATTCCTCGGGCGTCCGAATCACTTTGTAGTGGACCTTGGCCTCGGTGACGGGCGAGCCGAAGAGGTAGCGCGCCGTGATCTTCGCTTCGACCTTCTCACCCAGGGAAACAGGCGCGGAGGGGGCCTCGACGTCCACTTCGAACTCGGGCTTCTTGTACTCCTCAACGCGGAACTGGCCGCCGCCGAAGTTCACCACATGGACGGTGTAATGGCCCAAGGTGGCGTCCTTGGAGAGTTCGAGCTCGGTCTCCACGCCGCCGAACTTGTCGGCCACGACGTCCTTGGTGTGGACCTTGTCTCCTTTGGGGTCGCTGATCTCGAGTTGGAACCTCCGACCGGCGAACTCGCTTTCGTCGGCCACGTCGTACTTGGCTCGACCCACCCACGCCTTGACGTGGACGGTTTGCTTGGGCCGATAGACGGGTCGGTCGGTCATCACGAAGGCCCGGACCTGGTCGTGGAAGGGGTCCGGTTCCTGGTTGATCCAGAAGTTCGTCCAGCCGAGATAGGCGAAGCGCCCCGTCTTCGTTCGGGCCGTGATGAGGTGCTGGAAGGGGCCGTTTTGATCGGGCGGGGTGATGGCGGGCATGGCCAGGCCGTCGGCGTCGGCGGTGACGCGGGCCTCGCGTGTCTCGACCTTCACGCGCCCGTCGGGCTGGTGCAGGATACGGAAGCTGAAGACATCGAGGTCCGCGTTGGGGACGGGTGTTCCCGACACCGCGTCGGCCACGTAGAGCAGGGGCTTCTTGTCCATCGGCTTCTTCACGACGGCCGTGTCGGCGACCCAGACGATGACGCGGCCGACGTTGCCGTTGGCCATCTTGGCGGTGACGAGGTAGGCCCCTGGTTTCTCGATCGGGACCTTCACGCTGACGCTGGCGTCCTCATGTTTGGCGGGCGCTTTCAGGTCCATCCCCCAGGCGGCGGCGCGCGGGGCCTTCACGTATTGGTTCTGGTTCTCGCTGACGATCCGATGACCCAGGGAATCGACCTGGAACTTCTGCCAGTCGAACCGGGCCGGCGCGGCCTTGAGGTATGCCTTCACGTCGGCGAGGAGACGTTCCTCGTCGAGGGTCCAGGCTTCGAAGTCCACGCGCTGACCATTGCGAAAGCGGTAGGAGAGGACGGGGACCTTGCCGGCCGGTTGGTCGGTCGTGTTCTCGAAGCGTCCCCATGGCTTGACGATCTGGTCGAGACGCTCTTGATTGGCGTTTTCGGGACCGGGCCCATATTGGGTCACGCAGCGCTTCCAGGTGGTCTCGGCCTTGTCGTATTGCCTCCTGTCTTCGTACTCGCCCGCGAGGGTTTGCAGGGCCTCTTGGCCGCTCCCGGTGCGCGGGTCGTCGGCGACTTGCTTGAGGATGCGGAGGTAGTTGAATTCATCGGGCAGCTTGAACCGCTTGATGCCGCCGGCGAGGTTGGCGATCGTCTCGTCGTCGCTAAGGGTTTGGACGGTGAAGGGGCCTTCGTCAACCTTCTCGGCCCCGTCGGACCCGATCAGACCCGAGCCCAGCAAGGTGTTGACGCCGAATTGTTCGCGCAGGAAGAGGGCGAACGTCATGCGGACCGTGTTGGTCAAGGCGGCGTCGGCCTCGGCCGCCTGGGCAAGGGCCCAACGCCAGCGTTCGCCGTCGTTCCTGGCGGCCTCGAACGTGTCGGGTCGGGCGAAGTAAACGGGGTTGCCCTCCGCGTCCACGGGTGCCCGATGCTCGCCGTTTCCGTCAAAGCGCATCCAGGGCCCGTAATGCGCCCCGGATTCGTAATCGGGCAGGTTTTGCAGGTCGGTCAGTTCCTGGAAGCGCCAGGTCCCGTGGCCGATCCGCCCGCCCACGAGCATGTCGGCCATGCCGAGATGGAACTGCCCGGCTTCCTTGCCGCGGCCGTCGGGCGCGCGGACCATGAGGTCGCGCGCCTTGGTCATGCGTTGCAAGGCCCGCGCTCGATCGCGCTCTCCCGCGCTGGCGTATTCGCCCCCACCGCGATGTGGGCCGCGCTCGAACTTGCCGCCGATGATGAAACCGTCGTGGTCCACTTCCATGTCGGTCTTGGCGAGTTCCCAAAGGACCCGCCAGGCGTTCGGGTGCGCGCCTTGCGTGGCCTCGGCGAAGGCGTCGTACTCGGCGACGCGGCCCAGACGCTGCAGGCAGATGAACGCTTGACGATAATCACGGGCGACGAAAAGGGGCCCGGCCTTGGGGTCGAGGACGAGGCGGCGGTAGCCGTCGTAGGCGTCTTTGAAGTTCCCTTTGGTGAAAGCGCGGTCCGCGGCCTCGCGTTGCTGTTGGGCCATCGGCGGTTGCTCCCATGCGAAGGCCAACGCGACCAGCGGCGCGGCAAGCGCGGCCGACGTGAGCGCGGCCAGTCCCAGTGTCCTCATGGCGTTCCCTCTCATCGTGGTCTCGGACGGCCCGCGCGGTTGACCCGCGCGCGATCCCATCGGGCTTACCCCTCATGATAACGCTCGGACGGGACCGAAACCGAGGACCGGCCGCTAAATTCCAGCGAGTTGGTCGGGAGTGATTCGGCCGTCGTGAAGGGCCGAGCCGACGAGGACGACGTCGGCCCCCTCGTCACGAAGGCGGCGCAAGTCGTCGGGGCCGGACACACCACCTCCCACCGCCAGTTCCAAAGGCCCCTCGGCGAACGCTCGGAGGTCGCGCAAAAGGTCCCCGACGCGCGGCCCGCGCCCGGTGCCCACCAAGGCCACGTCCAGCAGGAGCAGGCGCTTGACGCCCAGCGCGATCGCCCTTTCGCCCAGCGACCTCGCGTCGTTGGTCTCCCAACTTCGCGACGTGTCCACGAGTGGCCGTCCCTCGAAGAGGTCCAGGCTAAAGACAACGCGGCTCGCCGGACCATCGTGAATGAGTCTGGCCAGCTCGTCGGGCCCCTTCAAGGTCTCCAGCCCGGCGACGATCGTGTCCACACCGGCCTGAACGAGGGCCCGGGCATCGGCCGCGAAGCGCAGGCCGGCGTCCACCCAGGGTCTTGAGCCGAGGTGGGACAAGGCGCGAAGGAGTGCCGGACAGGGCGGGTGGCCCGCGATCGCGTCCAGGTCGGCCAGGTAAAGTTCGTTGAGACCGGATTGAAGAAGGGCCGACGCGATGCCGATGGGGTCATCCGACCCGTGCAAGACGCTTCGGAGCGGGCCATAATGGGCCCTCTTCCCTTGGACCGCGTGGACGGCCCGGCCGTTCTTGATGTCCAGCACGGGGACAACTCGCATCGGCCTTCTTGATCCGAACATGCTTTCGATTTTTATCCATGAATATGTCACCGGCGGCGGCTTGGCCGGTTCGCCTTTGCCGAAGTCGCTGGCGGCGGAAGGGGCCGCGATGCGCCGGGCCTTGGCGGTCGACTTCGCCTCACTTCCCGACTGCCGCGTGGTGATGACCCTCGATGATCGCCACGAGGAGGGGCCCGGGGATTGGACCTTGGTGCGCGTCGGCCCGGGGGAGGAATCGGGGACCTTCGCCAAGCTGGCCGCCGCGAGCGATCGTACATTGTGTGTCGCGCCCGAGACCAGCGGTCTGCTCCGCGAACGGGCCGAGACGATTGAACGTGTCGGTGGTCGATCGTTGGGTGCTTCGCCCGAGGCGATCGCCTTGACTTCGGACAAGCTCAGACTGGCCGAGCACCTTCGAGACCGCGGGTTGGCCACACCGGCGACTTACGCCCACGATCGGGTCCCAGCGGGTCTGCGCTTTCCGGCGGTCGTGAAACCGATCGACGGCGCCGGTTGTTTGGAGACGCGGTTTGTCGAGTCCGCGAGAGACCTCGCCGATCTCATTCGACCAGGTTTCCTTGTGCAATCGTTTGTCTTTGGCCGGCCGATCAGCGTGTCGATGTTGGTTCGCCGCGGCGCAGCGACCTGGATGGACACGGCCGCACAGGACCTCGTTTGCGAGGGGGGCCTGCTGAGTTATCGTGGGGGGACGACGCCGATCGACCACCCCGGCGCCGCGCTCCGGCTCGCCGAGCGGGCGGTCCGCTCGATCGATGGTCTCAACGGCTGGGTGGGCGTGGACATGGTGCTGGCCGACGATGGGCCCGTGGTGATCGAGATCAATCCGCGTTTGACGACATCGTACATTGGCCTTCGGCATCGGTATCGCGTTGGGGCCCTCGCGGCGGCATGGCTCGCGGGGACGACGCCGATCGCGGACCCGTCTTGCCGCGTGGACTTCGATGCTTCGGGCCACCTCAGCGTGAAAAGGGGCGAACCATGAACGCGAACGCCGAAACGAGCGCCCCACGATGGTTGGCCTACGACATCGGCGGCGCCAACATCAAGGCGGCCCATTCCTCGGGCAAGGCACGCACCTTGCCGTTCGAGTTGTGGAAGCGTCCCGACGACCTCTCGCTGGCGATGCGCACGTTGAAGACCACCCTGCCCGACGCCGAGAAGATCGCCGTGACCATGACGGCCGAACTCTGCGATTGCTACGACTCGAAGGTGGAAGGGGTGCTCGCGGTCCTCGACGCGGTGCTCGACGTCTTCGCGGGCAAGCCGGTCCACGTTTGGGGCACCGACGGCCGCTTCCACTCCGTGCCCGACATTCAGGCCACTCCCGAGCTGGCGGCAGCCGCCAACTGGCTCGCCCTGGCGACCGTGGCCGCCCGCCTTCTGCCCGAAGGTCCCGGCCTTCTGATCGACATCGGCACGACGACGAGCGACCTCGTGCCCATGCTGGATGGTCGCGTGGTGGCTCGCGGACGGTCCGACCTGGCGCGCCTTCAGAATGGCGAGTTGCTTTACGCGGGCGTCCGGCGCACGCCCGTTTGCGCTCTGGCCTCGGAACTGCCCGTGCGCGGTGTGACGACCGGCCTGGCCGCCGAGTTCTTCGCGTCGACGCTCGATGTCTTCCTCGTCCTTGGCGACATCCCGGGCGACGCGCGCGACCTCTCGACCGCCGACGGTCGGCCCGCGACTGCGGAAGCGGCCCGAGGCCGCCTGGCCCGCATGGTCGGCGCCGATCGCGAGGGCTTCAGCGCC
>CALLYK010000322.1 GCA_937858365.1 uncultured Isosphaeraceae bacterium
TGGAGGAGGCCGGCTCCTAACCTACCCGATGTGCCAGTTGGGCTGACACACTACACGATGATGTCCCAGTAATAACTGTGACGCAGTTCTGTGACAGGGAAGGCCCCTTGATACTGAAACGCCATGCCTTCACTCAAATCGTAGGCCCACGAGTGGTCCTCGTTGGATACGACTTCGCTTCTCCAGTCGAGTGATGACTCACTCTCGTCCTTATCAAGCACATTTCATATCTGGTGATACTTCTTCCCGGCAACGGAGCAATCCTCGAACCAGATCGCATGGGGGACGGCCCTCGCGGGTCCGCTCCCACCGGCCTTCTTCGACGCCGGCCTGTTGGGGAAGTGCCTGTCTCCCAGCGCGTCATCAGCGTGCATCGTCTCCATCCTGAAAACACAACGCACGCGCAGGTCCCGAACCATCGCCGCTTGGCCGTTGGACTGTCCAAGGTCGCGTCAGATCGAGTCCACCGTCGTGACTTGGGGATGGTAAGCCGCGATCAACACTCCTAAAAGAAATGATCCTAGCATCTGGCTCTCCAACAACGAGATGGACCAGCGATGACCGAGTCACTCAAAGATGCCTTGGTGCAATCATCACTCGTCCAGAGTCCATCGGCTCAGTTGCAACATGTGCCAGCATATGTCAAGCTGGAGGTGCATGAACCACAAGGCAGCGTCCTCACGGAACTGCTACCATCGAGCCCGGCCTGCATCTTGTCATGGTAACAACCCGTGGCGCAGTTCTGGCTTCCAGCTGCATAGACCTGCTTGTTGCAAGCCCCGGTGTCGCCACCGACAATTGATGCCGCTCGGCCCTCGCTCACGATTTGCGATGAACCCTCCATCAGAGACAACCCCTGCAAGACCGCATGCGAAAAGTGCACGGGCCGCGCAACGGACAGAACGAGACGTGGTTCCCGGGCTCATAGGTAACCCCGTGGGTGTAGGATACTGAGGCATTCTGAAGTTGGCCTTCAACATCAATGCCCATGTTATTGCTGCCTCTCCCTCCCGCCGAAGGAGGTCAAGAGTTTTTTTTATCACGCAAATAATAACTTATTTCATGCGATTACATCGGCCACTGTTTGCCGCCTATAGGCGTGAGCGCACGATCTGGGTTCATGGGCGAGAAACAAGGCGACTTGCTACATGGGAGACCGACGAACTGCAAGACCGCCGTTCGATCCGGCTTCGAGAGGATGGGGAACTCGCAGGCCGACCGCAATCTCTCGTGCGGGCCGCGAGCGCCTTGAGAGGAGCTCGCGTGTCGTCTCGGTTCAGTTCTCGATGCAATCGCTTCGAGGGTAAGACCCCAGCACGTCGAGCCTCTCACACTTCTTGCGGACCGCGTCCAGCACTTTCTTGACCGACTCGTCTTCGATGTGGCCCTCGACGTCCACGAAGAAGAGGTACGAGGGGTCGCGGTCGGGGGTGGCGTCGGGGACCGGGAACGACTCGATGAACGTGAGGTTCAGTCCGCCTTTCTCGAAGAGGGCGAGGGCCTTCACGAGCGAGCCGGCTTGATTGGGGAGCCGCATCAAGAGTGTCGTCTTGTCCTTGCCGGTCCGCCGTTCCGATTGCTCGGAGATGACGGCGAAGCGCGTGACGTTATGGGCCTGGTCCTCAATGTTCGCCGCCAAGACCTTCAGACCGTAGGCGTCGGCCGCTGGACGACTCGCGATCGCCGATGCGAATTCCTCGCGAGCGGCATGCTCGGCGGCGGCGGCCGTGGAGATCACCTCGACCGGCCGGGCCTGAGGCAGGTTCTTGCCCAACCAATGCCGGCACTGCGAGAGCGCCTGGGCCTTCGAATAAACGCGCTGCACCTGACCCCACGCGCACTTCGCCATCAGGCAATGATGGATGCGCAGGCGCACTTCACCCCGGATCTTGATGTTGGGCAGGCGGATGAACATCTCCAGGGTGTCGGTCACGCGGCCGTCGATCGAGTTCTCTAGGGGCACCAGGCCGAACTGGACATGACCGCGATTGACCTCCTCAAAGACGGCCGCGATCGAGCCGACCGGGACGTGCTCGGCCGACTTGCCGAATCGGACCACCGCCGCCATGTGGCTGTAGCTGTACTTGGGGCCCAGACTGGCCACGCGCAGGGTGCGTTGGATTGCCCGGCTGCCGCTCATCAATTCCCGAAAGATAAGGCGGACGGTCTCCGGGGGCAGGGGGCCCTGACTGAGGGCGAGTGCCCGCGTGATGACTTCCTCCTCGCGGGCCTGGGACCAGACCTCGATCCCTTCGGCTTCCTTAATTTGGCCAATGGCGGCAGCGATTTGGGCGCGCCGGTTGAGCAGATCCACGAGTTCTTTGTCGATACGGTCGATGTCGGCCCGGAGGCCGGCGAGAGTGGGGGCGCGCTTGGTGTCGGCCTTGGCGGGGGTCGCGGCGCGGCGGTCCAGGGTGGGTTTGCGGGACATCGCGAACTCGGGGACGGCGGGGCGACTCATCGTAAATCGAGTGAAGATCAGTGGATACAATATCGAGAGCGCCCTGTCAAGGAGAGCCTCCCCCGAGGCTGCCATTTCGGCAGGACCGGCCGATTGCCCGCCCCCGGTCGGGCCAATCTGACAGCCCGGACGGACCCGTCCACTTCGCGGCCGGGGCCCTTCTCATCAGTTCTTATTCCTTGTCTGTTCGTTGTTTAGGGCGATCGTGGAGACCCAACCCTCGCTCGGCACTGGTATTGCTTCCTACAATGTAGGTGTAATGGGTCCAAACGGGCCCGACGGGCCGTCGGCCAGTTGTCGCGAGACCGCCCCCGGCGCCGGAGGGAAAGGAGCGTAAGGTCGTGGCAGAAGGCGAGAAGATCATTGGTATCGACCTGGGGACGACCAATAGCGTCGTGGCGGTCATGGAAGGTGGTGACTGTACGGTCATCGCCAATCAAGAAGGAAGCCGGCTCACCCCCTCGGTCATCGCGTTCACAAACAAAGGTGAAACACTTGTAGGGGACCCCGCCAAGCGGCAGGCGGTCACCAATCCGAAAGGGACCATCTACTCCATCAAACGGTTCATGGGCCGTCGCCATAACGAAGTGATGGACGAGGAGAAGAAGGTCCCCTACGAGGCCGTGGGCGGCCCTACGGACTACGTTAAGGTCCGGGCCGGCGGCAAGGAACAAACGCCTCCCGAGATCTCCGCCCTCGTCCTGCGGAAGCTCAAGGAGGCCGCCGAGAGCTACCTCGGTCACAAGGTACGCAAGGCGGTCATCACGGTGCCCGCTTACTTCAACGACGCCCAGCGCCAGGCCACGAAGGACGCCGGTCAGATCGCCGGCCTAGAAGTGGCCCGCATCATCAACGAGCCCACGGCGGCCGCGCTGGCCTATGGCCTCGACAAGAAGAAGAACGAGAAGATCGCCGTCTTCGACCTGGGCGGCGGAACTTTCGACATCTCCATCCTTGACGTCGGCGACGGTGTTTTCGAGGTGCTCGCCACCAACGGCGACACGCACCTGGGCGGTGACGACTGGGATGAGGCCCTCATCAATCACATCGCCGAGGACTTCCTCAAAGAGCAGTCGGTGGACCTCCGCAAGGACCCGATGGCCCTTCAGCGCCTCAAGGAGGCCGCCGAAAAGGCCAAGAAGGACCTTTCCTTCCAGGCCCAGACCGACATCAATCTGCCCTTCGTGACGATGGACGCGAGCGGCGTCCCCAAGCACCTCACGATGACCGTCACGCGGGCCCAATTCGAGAAGATCACCGACAAGCTCTTCGACCGTTGCCGGGGGCCCGTCCTCCGCGCCTTGGAAGACGCCAAGCTCAAGCCCTCTCAGATCGACGAAGTGGTGATGGTCGGCGGCTCGACCCGGATGCCGCGCGTCCAGCAAATCGTCAAAGAGGTCTTCGGCAAGGAACCCCACAAGGGGGTCAACCCCGACGAGGTCGTCGCGGTCGGCGCGGCGATTCAGGGGGCCGTCTTGACCGGCGACGTGAAGGACTTGCTCCTACTCGACGTGACCCCGCTCTCCCTCGGTCTCGAAACCAAGGGAGGCGTGATGACCGTCCTCGTCCCGCGCAACACGACGATCCCGACCGAGAAGAAGGAGACCTTCACGACCGCCGAGGACAACCAAACGGCCGTCACGATCGTCGTTTACCAGGGCGAACGGCCGATGGCGGGCGACAACCGGCACCTGGGCAAGTTCGACCTCTCCGGCATCCCGCCGGCCCGCATGGGTGTGCCTCAGATCGAGGTCACTTTCAACATCGACGCCAACGGTATCTTGAATGTCTCGGCGCGCGACAAGGGGACCGGCAAGGAAGAGAAGATCCAGATCACGGGTTCCGGAGGTCTGTCCAAGGACGATATCGAACGAATGCGCCGAGACGCCGAGAGCCACGCCGCGGAGGACAAACGAAAGCGGGACCTCGTCGAGGTCCGCAATCTGGCCGAACAGCGGGTCTATCAACTCGAGAAGCTCTTGGAAGAAAACAAGGAGAAGCTCTCCGAGTCGGACCGCAACGCCCTCCGGGCCGCGATCGACAAGGTGATCGAGGCGAAGAAGGGGGACGACCCCACGCAGATCCAACGAGCCGTGGACGACCTGCAACGGGCGAGCCAGGCTATGGCCGAGCACCTCTACGCATCGACGTCGGCCCAACCGGGAGCGGCCCCAGGTGGTGGAACGGCTGGACCGCACGCCGACGGACCCGCGGGCGAGTCCAAGGGCGGTAAGGCCGAAGATGTGATCGACGTCGAATTTGAAGATAAGAAGTGATGGACCGGTCGGTGTGTCGAGTCAATTGACGTGAGGATCGACTCGAACGAAATCGGTAAGGGCACGGTCGATCGCCAGGGGTGGAGCGGAGCGAAACCCCTGGAGCTTCGGATCAGAGCGGTTTGCGACTGGGTTGACCATGCGACGCGGACGTGTCCGCGATCGGATTTCGCCCCGAAAGGGCGGTGCGTCATGGCCCTGAGCAACGACCGGAGCGCCACGTCGGTGCGCGGGACAAGAGGGCCTGCGCGGCGCGTTCCGATCGCGATTGGGTAGTACACGACCCATGGGGACCGCCGGAAAGGCGACTCCTCCGGGGCCCGCGTCGGCCGTGCCCAACCCAACCGCGAACCGCTCCAGTCCGATACTCCGGGGACCGGCCGTCAGGACCACGGCCCTCGCCGCTCTTGATCGACCAAGAGCGGCACGACCGGCATTGTCCTCGCGACCCCACCCTTTCGCCGGCGGCCTGCCGTTTTCCTCACACGAAATCTCGACGTCCTTCCGATCTCAAGGACACGGGAGGCCCCGCGACGTCGCGGTTGGCCTTTCCCGCTTTCGATGCCGAACCGATTGTTCCACGAAAGGAAACGTCTCCCATGTCCGTATCGTTCCAAGACCAGGCCCGCAAGGCCAACGCCCAGAAATCGACCGGCCCCAAGACCGAACGGGGCAA
>CALLYK010000323.1 GCA_937858365.1 uncultured Isosphaeraceae bacterium
CGCGGGCGACAAGTTCGGGTTCGCGCGATGCCATCCGCCAGGCTGACACGCGGGCTCGAAGCACCAAGATCATTTCGGCGTCTGTACCGTGCCGGGGAGCCAAGCAAGACTACAGAAACTCGCCGCCATTTTCATCGGTTCGGGTGCCGCCAGAATGGCGGCGTGACGGCTGACACCAATCTCAGGCCGTCGCGACCCGAATCGAAGAGGAAGGTCGAACTGGCAGGTCCGACGCCTTCCGCCAACTCATGAGAAGAGCGCGAGAAGCTGGCTCGCGTTGTTGGCCTGTCCCCAGCTCCGCAAGGCGTCTCGCCCTTTGGCCCCGCTCTCACGGTAGGCGCGGTAGGCTTGCCACATCGCCTCGGCGCCCGCCTTGGGGCCCCGCGGATGGTCCAAAACGCTGGTCCCCGCCAGCGGCGCGAGCGCGAACCCATGAATCGGGTGTTGAAACGCTTCGAGGTTCGCCCCGAGGTTGCTCGCGCCCAGGCCGCCGGCCGTCACGGGGACCGTGTCGTTGATCACCAAGGGCGGGCCGTCAGTCAGTGGCGGCCGTTCCCAGAAGGTCTCGGCCAGCATGTGCAGGAGCGGCGGGTCCAGGCTGTTGACGTGGCAAGCACGCTGGTCCATCACGCCGATCTGGAAGTAGTCGGCCCCGCAAAGGCGCGCGAGCTTGGCGACGACCCGGGCGTCGATGCGCCTTGGGCCGGTCGTCAGGGCGGCCAGTCCGCCGCAGTGCGCGTAGAGGGGCACGTCGATGTCGTGCGCCTCCGCGACTACCTGAAGCGCGCTCATATTATTGCCCATGATCACGTTAAACATGAGGCCGGTGGCCCCCCAATCAACCGCTCGCCGGGCCGTGTCGAGTAGCTTGTCGGTGCGGGCGGGCAAGTGGGGACAGTAGATGGTCCGGCGGCCCGTTTCCTGGTAGGCCCGTTCCAATTTCGCGGCCACCGCCGTCACTTTCGGTTCGAGCGGGCAGTAGCCTGGGTTCATCATCTTTTCGTCGTCCTTCATCAAGACGCAGCCGCCCAGGGCCGCTTGATACGCCTTCTCGGCCACTTCGTCGACCGACATGCCGCAGCACGGTTTCATGATCGTGCCGATGAGGGGCTCGCCGGGCGGCAGGCCGATGAAGCGCCTGGAGCCCTCGATGCCCCATTGCGGGCCGGGAAAGCGGCGCGCGAAGGCGGTGGGCAAGCGGAAGTCGAGGAAGGCCACTTCGGTGTAGTAGACGAACTCCAGGATCGGCCCGCCCACCGAGAGCATTTGCAATTCGTAATACGGGTCGGCCTCTTCGACGTCCAGGTTCTCCAGCGGCGCGCGGATCGTGACGACGCCGTCGTTGCGGTCGTATTTCTCGATGCGGATCGCCTCGGCGCGGGCGCTTTGAAAGAGGTCCGACGGGGTGCCGCCACCGATCCAGCGCCCTGTGGTCTCCTCTTCGGCGATCTTCCGGGTTACGGCCACCAAGTCCCCTTCGGTCTTCACGTAGTAAGTGAATTCGAGGGCCTGCGCGGGGTCGATCCGGCCGGGCAGTTCGACCACCTCCACGGGCCGGCGGCCGCGCACTTCGACGGGTTGATAGACTTCGCTCATTGTGACGTTCCTTCAAGAGGAGAGGGTCTTGTCGAGCCAGGCCGCGAGGGCCCGATGGTGCTCCAACGGGTCGGGTTCAAATTCGAGTGTGTGATGGGCATCGGGGTATTCGATCGTCGTCAGGGCGGCCTTGCGAGCGCGGGCCATCAAGGCGAGTGTCTTGCCGTTGTCCACGATGCGGTCGTGTCCGGCCAGCATCAAGAGCACCGGCTTCGCCAATTGGCGGACGCGCCGCCGAACGCCGATGTCGAGGATCGAACTCGCGGCCATCAAGCGGGCCGTCCCGGCGCGCAGGCTCAGCGGGTCGGCCGCTATGTACGCTTGTGCGTCTGGGTCGGCAGTGAAGAGGGCCGGGTCGGCCAGCGGGATGACGAACGTCTTCAACGGCTGAAAGAAGTAGGCGAAGAAGATGTTCAAGCGTTCGCGGATGGAGACCCCCACTCGCGGCGTGAGCCCCGGACATAAGAGCGCGACGGCGTCCACGAGGTCGGGCCGGCGACCGGTCGTGACGATCGCCAGCTTGCCGCCCCAACTGATGCCTCCCAGCACGATCGGGGCTTGGGGCGTTTGGGCCCGAAGGTCGGTCAGTAGCTCGGTGAGGTCGGCGATGAGCCGGTTCAACGAGGGAGTGTCGCCGCGATCGCGCTCGTTGTGCCCCGATCCGCGGCGATCGGGCATGTGGACCTCGTAGCCGGCCGAAGCGAGATACTCGCCGAGTCGGCCGTACCAGCCGAAATGGCTCTGGACCCCGTGGAGCATCACCACGCGTCCCTTCTGGTCGCCGCGCGCCGGCCAGTGGGCCACCGCGATCGGGTATCCATCGGAGGCCGTCCGCGTGACGACCGATGGCGGCGGGACCTCACGCATGGGTCACTTCCTGGTGCCTGACCGTCATCGCCCCGAGGGCCTCGAAAGAGACGGTCACGCCGAGCCCTGGGCCTTCCAAGGGTTGGGCGCGCCCGCCGTAGCCAAACGTCACGTCTTCCAAGACGAGGTTCCTCTCCAGGACGTGACGATCATAAGAACCTTCGACGTAGCGCAGTCCGGCGACGCGCGAGGCCACGTGCCTTCCGGCCGCGGAAAGGAGGCCGGTTTCGCCCGGGTGGCAGCCTAGCTGCACGCCCAGTCCGTGGCGAAAGGCCAGGTCCATGATCCGCAAGGATGCGAGAAGCCCGCCGCATTTGGATAGTCGCACGTTGAAAATGTCAGCCGTCTGGCGTTCGATCGCGTCGTGAGCATCGGGCAGCCCGCAAAGCGACTCGTCGAGCATGATCGGGACGGCCAATTCTTCCCGGAGTGCGGCCAGGGCGCCGACGTTGGAGTGCGGCACGGGCTGTTCCAGGGCGCTGGGTCGGAAGGGTCTCAAGGGGGCCACGCGCTCGACCAACTCGTTCGCCGACCACGCCTCGTTGGCGTCAATCCGGATGTCCATCCGGCGGCCCATCAAGAAGCGAAGGCGCTTGAGGCGCTTGGGGTCGTCTTGACCTTCGACCCCGACCTTCACTTTGACTTGCTTGAATCCGTAACCTCGCATCTTGAGGGCCGCCACGAGTTCCTTCCTCGTGGAATCCGCGGTGATCGCTCCGCTGTAGCGGACCCGCCGAGGCCAGTTCAGGGACCAGTGTGGGCCTGTGCTCAAAAGGTCGAAGGCCAGTGGAAGGGCCTCGCCGAACGAGCGGCCGAAGTGACGCCCGTAGGCGTCCAGCACGGCGAGTTCCAGGGCGCAGCGCGCCGCGTTGCCGGCCATGCCGCGCGGGTCGGCATTGGTCTCTGGGACCGTCAGGTTCGCGAGGGCCGCCACCACGCCTTCCATGTCGCCCGGCGTGCCGATCTGGCGGGACGCGTCGAGATGGGCCAGGGTCGTAAACGTCGTGTCGATCGTCTCGCCGGTGACGTAAGAGCGGGGGACGCCTTCACCGTAGCCGATCGTGCCGTCGGCCAGGGTGACGCGGACGACGAGGTTGTCGCTGACCGTTCGCGCGTGCGAGGCGTGCTTGATCGCCTTGCGAAGTGGGACGGCCACATGGAACAGGTCGAGCGAGCGTATCCTCATGACGCAAGAAGATACACGCCGATCGCCGTGACGGCCAGCGAGCCCGCGAAGGCGAGGCGTCTCGGCCAGGGGCCGCTCATCGCTCGGCCGACTCTTGCGGCCAGCCAACCGACCGCGACAAGCACGGCCGCCATGCCCAGGCTGAAGCCGGTGAGAAGGGCCAGGGCCAGTCCGAGACGGCCCAAGGCTTCGGCCAGCACGACAAGGGTGATGGCGTCCCAGCACGGCACGATCCCGGCCGCCAGACCGATGCCGATCAAACCGGCGTCGCGTCGCAGTCCGGCGTGCTCGTGGTCTTCATGCTGCCCCAGCAATCGCCCCAGGCGGAAAAGGCCGATCGCGGCGATCGTGGCGCCGGCTGCTTGAACGAGGGCCTTGTCCCACTCAGCGTAGCGGACTGATCGAGTCGCCCAGAGGGTCGCGGCGACCAGCACGACCGAGCTGAAGTGGGTGACGGCCGTGATCAGGGCCAGCACGACGCCGCGCCACCAGGCCCCTGGGCCGCTCACCACGGTCGCGGCCACGAGGGTCTTGCCGTGTCCCGGCTGAAGGGCGTGAACAGCCCCCAGGCCAAAGGCCAACGCGAGCAAGGCCACAAAGGGAAGACCGAGCGAAACGCTCAGCAAACCTGTTAGCGTCGTCTTCTCGGTGGCAACATGAGGAGCGGAAACGGCCGTTGTCGGGCCCAAGCCAAGACCCGAGCGATAGACGACCTCGACCTGCTTCGTTCTTCGCTCCTCGGAGTCACTCAGGTCCCAGACGGGCCGAGTGGGCACGCGCTCCACGTCCTCGGGTAGGCCGTCGCTCGGGACCTCCACGCCTTCGCGACCGCGAATCGCCAGTCGGCTCGTTCCCTCACTGGAGACGAAGTTCACGTCTTTGACCTTGAGTCGCCCCGAAGCCGGCAGGTCGGCCCCAAAGTGGAAGACGAACCTCGGGTGTTGCTCCACGAAGACCTTGAAGCCGCTTATGGCGAGTTCGATCTCGGCGCCATCGACTTCGATCAAAAACCCCTTGGCGTTTAGCGGTCCCGTTTCGCGGCCATAAAGGGCGAACCAGGCATCGCGATCGCCGCCCGGCAAGGTCCCGACGAGGGCCCGAAGGTCCTGCGTGAGGGTCAACTCGGAGAGGCTGACCTCGTAGTCGATCTCCAAGCGGCCAGGACGCAACGTGACCTGCGTGGAGCGATCGACGCGAGCGTTGGGGATGTCGTGACCCGCAGCGAGGCCCGACGACGCCATCCACAAGACGAAGGCCGCCGCGAGGCGCACCACGATTATCCTTCGTTCGCCGGGCCTGGATAGTATTTCTGCAACGCTCGGCGAACTACCTGAATCACAACGCTCCGACTCACCGGCTTGGCTAGTACGCAGAATGCGTGTGCCAGCAACGCCTTGCGGAGAAGTTCCTCGTCGCTCTCTCCCGACATCAGGATCGCCGGCAAGGTCCCCTTGAGTTGTCGGGCGACCTCCAGTGTTTCCAGACCAGTCATTTTGGGAAGATACATGTCTATCAATATAATATGAACATCGCGATGCACAATAATGTCCAGGGCTTCTTCGCCGCTCCCGGCGAGATAAGTCTGGAAGCCGACCGGTTCGACGATCTCGCGCAACGACTCACGCGCATTGTCGTCGTCGTCGGTGATCAGGATCGAGTAGGGTACGGTGACGGTCATGGTCGCTGCCTCGCCCACCGAGTTGCGCGGGCCGGTATCCGACTTAACGCTAGTGCAACTATTGGACCATTTCTCCAAGAGGGTCGTCAATTCTGGGTCTTGTCGGCCTTAACTCCCCAAAATTTTAGAGTTTAGGTCGCGTTGCCGGGGCTCCGAAGCGGTGTCCGTGGCGCGTTGAAGGGCGATAGGTTCGTCAGAATGGCAGGGTCGTTTGTCACTGGGTGGGAGGTTGGGCGGTCCGCTCTTCGTTGCGTTTGGACAGCAGTCCACGGGGTGGGCCCCATCGCTTGGCGGGGTCGAAGGCGTCGTTGGAGGCCAGTTCGGGGCAATCGGCGTGGAGGTCGAGGAAGCGATAATCCTCCAACAGGTCGCCGTTCGCCGCGGTGACGTGGACCGCCACCGGTAAGTGAGACCGCGCGTCGAGATGCACGATTCGGGTCTCGCCTTCGGGCGACTGGAACACGACCTTCCGAGCGGGGCGGTCTCCTCCCTCCGGTGTTACCATCCCTTCGAAGCGGACCCTGTCCGGCGTTTCCGCCACCCAGCTTTCCATCACGGTCACGATCGACTCAAAACCCGCTTCCTGGATCGGGTGCCGGCTGTTCTTGAGAGCAAGCGGGCTGTTGACTGGCAGCGTGATCCGAGGCACAAGGGCGCCGGGCATGTTCACGTGCATCACGTCCGGGCCTTCACCGGCCTGGTAGAGCACCTCTCGCCCCTTGTTCGCGCCTTGGGGCCACTCGATACGCACTCCCACTGGCTGACGCCGAATGCTCAAGAGCACCTCTTCGGGGTCATGCAATCGGTTGCCGACGCGTTCCTGGCGTTGGAGACGCACGCGGTATTGGGAGAGGCCGTCTACGGCCTGGCGCGCTTCAGCAATGATGGCGGACGGACCTAGGTCGTTGGCGGTTGGCGGTGGGGCTGGGAGTGGGAGAGGGGCGACGATCGGGCGTGGCGCATCGGCCACGGCGGCAGGGGCGGGGAACGGGACGTCGGGTAAGCTGGGCACGGGACGATTGCGCGGGTCGGCAGCGCCTGGCGGTGGGGCGGTCGAGCGGGTCAGGCCGACAGGCTGGACAAGAGGTGGTGACGATTCGGGGGCGGGCAGGGGGCCGACAGCGGGCCTGGTTGAGGTCGCGCCAATGGAACGGAAGGTCCTTGGGACCTTGGATGATGAGGCGATGCCCGGATTGGGACCGCTATCGAAGTGGGCACAACCGGCGAGGGCCGGCACAAGCGCCATCGCGAACCCGAGCCTGGCGGCAAGGCCGCGCCCAGGGCGCTCACAAAGAGGTCCCATGCCGTGACTCATCCGTGAGAAAGGGAAGGCCGCCCTCTTTGGCGAGCCGATGAAAGCGAGAGGGCCAGTGCATATCAGAATCGGCGAGAATGGGCAAGCACAAGAGCGGGGTCTGAGAGAATTGTCGGGGATCGCGGTCGGTCAAGACCTGGAGGGATTGGTCCGCTCGGACGCCCACGCCGAGAGGATTGCGCCGTTTCAGTCAAGCTCCTTCACGACCGGCAGGAGGAACCTCGCGAGCCGTCGCGCCGCGTCGTTGGCTTGCTCGCGGAGTTGCAGCAGGTCCAGAAAGGACGACGGCCGGCGCCAGATGGCGCCCATCGCGGCCCCCACGCGGTAGCCGCCGCTCTGGCCGAGCACGGTCAGAACTTCCGCCGGTAGGTCCTTCTTGGCGTCGTCTGAGACAATTCGCACCGAGAGAAACCGGACGAGACGTGACGCGCAGAGTTCCGCCACCGCGAACGTCTCCATGTCCACGATGTCGGCATCGAATCGCTCTTGGAGTTCGGCCTTATCGCGACTCGTGCGGATAATCCGATCGACCGTGATCAGTCGTCCCTCACGAAGCCGCGGTCCCGGCACGGGCCCCGAGTCGGTCACGCGGATGTCGATCGCGATGCGCCCGCCCTCTTCGGTGACGATCTCGTTGGGCAAGACGAGGTCGCCTCGTTTCAGATCGTTGGCCAAGGCCCCCGCGAAGCCGGGCGAGACCAACCAGGAGGGCTTGTGGCCGTCGATCAAGATCTGGGCCCCTCGCCTCGCCGCCTCTCGACCTGGACCGGTCACGATCACGACGACCAAGCGGTCGCCGAGTTCGCCTTCGATCACCGTATGTCGCGCGCCTCGGTACTTGCGCACCCGTTCGAGATGGGCCAGGAACGGGGCGATCTCAATCGAGAGGGCCGACACAATACCCACGTCGGCCGGCCCAGGGGGGGGGATCGTCGGGTTCACGTCGCCTCGAAAGACCTCGTCAGGCGCCGAGGCGTGGGGCCGCGCTCAGGCGAATTGCCATTTGATCATCTTCAAGGTATCGCCCAGGCGTTGGTTCACTCCCACCGCGGCGGTCGTCTCGAAGCCGACGTGCATCATACAATGTTCGCAGCGCGGGTCCTTCCCCGGACCGTAATTCTCCCACTTTGTGAGAGTCACAAGGTCTTGGTACGAATCGTGGTGCGCGTCGGTGATGAGGTAGCAGGGGCCCTTCCAGCCCTTGATGTTGCGGGTGGGGCTGGCCCAGGCCGTGCATGCGAGGTCGCGCTTGCCCTGGAGGAACTCGAGGTAGATTGGCGAGGTGAGGAAGCGATATTTACGGAACAACATCTCGGCGGCCTTGAACTTGGCCCGGATGTCGTCCTTGGTCATGAAGATCTCTTTGCTTTGGACGGCCGAGTAGCTGTAGCCGGGCGAGATCAGGAACCCATCGACGCCGAGGGCGGTGAGATGGCCGAAAAGCTCGTCGAGCTCGGCCATGTTGGTTTCTTGGAAGACGGTGGTGTTGCTGCAAACCATGAAGCCGGCTTCTTTGGCCGCCTTGATGCCGTCGATCGCGATGTCGAAGACCCCCTCCCGCTCGACTGCGATGTCGTGCGACTCCCTCATGCCGTCGAGGTGGACGTTGAAGAAGAACTGGTTCGAGGGCTTGAACTTGGCGATCTTCTTGCGGATGAACATGCCGTTCGTACACAGATAGACGAATTTCTTGCGTTCGATGACCTTGGCCACGAGTTCGTCGATGCCCGGGTAGATCATCGGCTCGCCGCCGCAGATCGAGACGACTGGTGCCCCGCACTCGTCCACCGAGGCCAGGCACTCGTCGATGGAGAGTTTCTGCTTGATCGTGGATTCGTATTCGCGAATCCGGCCGCAGCCGGTGCAGGTCAGGTTGCAGGCGTGGAGCGGTTCGAGCATGAGCACCATCGGGAACCTCCTGGCCCCCTTGAGGCGTTGCCGAGTCACGTAACGCGCCAGGCCGGTAGTCATCTCGACGGGGAAGCGCAGACGAATCATTCGAGGGGCCTCCGCTGAGGGTGGGGGCCCGGCACGCGTGGTCCCTTCGTGAGACCGGTCCGCGGTCCGGCTGGGGCGAGGTCGTGTCCGTTGAGGTTCAAAGGTCGCCCGAGAGGGGCAGGGCGGGCACGCGGGTCGCGAGCGCACCGGGGCCGGTGGTCGAGACCGGCAGGCGTCCGGCCGCCTTGCGGTATCGCGCCAAGGCCATCAAGGGGAAATAGACCCGATACAAATGATATCGTAAATAGAAGACGCGCGGGAAGCCAGTGCCGGTGAACCAGGGTTCGTCCCACGTGCCGTCTTCGTTTTGCGTCTCCAGAAGGTGCCGGATGCCGCGTTGGACGGCCTCAGACTTCTCGCGGCCGGCCGCCAGCAGGCCCAGCACGGCCCAGGCGGTTTGCGAGGCCGTCGGTTCGCCGCGACCCATCCATGCGGGGTCGTCGTAACTCCGGCATGATTCGCCCCAGCCGCCGCAGGGTTGCTGGACCGATTCGAGCCAGTCGGCCGCTTTCACTACCCGTGGGTGGTCGATCGGTAGGCCGATCGCTTTGAGGCCCAGGAGGACCTGCCAGGTGCCGTAAATGTAATTCACGCCCCAGCGGCCATACCAGCAGCCTTCGGGCTCTTGCGTGCGCCAGAGGTACTCGACCCCCTTGACCACCGCGGGGTCTTCCATTCCGTGGCCGGCCCCGCCCAGCAATTCGAGCACGCGGGCCGTGATGTCGGCGCAACTCGGGTCGAGCATCGCGTTGTGGTCGGCGAACGGGACCTTGGTCAGGACCTGATTGTCTATGTCGACGTCGAAGGCCGCCCACCCGCCGTCGCGGTTCTGCATGGCGCGAAGCCAGTCGATGCCGCGTCGCGTCGCCGCTTGGACATCCGGCTCGTCGGCCAGGGCCGAGCGTTTGAGGGCGAGCAGGACCATCGCCGTGTCGTCGACATCGGGATAGAAGGCGTTCGCGAACTGGAAATGCCAGCCGCTCGGCTCGACGTGCGGGCAGCGGACGCGCCAGTCCCCCTCGGTGCGGACCTCGCGTTCGACGAGCCAGCGCACGGCGCCGTTGAGGGCTGGATGAAAGGCGGGGAGGTCGGCGTCGGCCAGGGCGATGGCCGCGATCGCCGTGTCCCAAACGGGCGAGACGCACGGTTGCAGTCGTGCCCGGCCGTCCTCTTGTAACACGAGGTCGTGGAGGTGGCGGTGGGCCCACTGGACGAGGGCCGAGTCGTCTTCGTAGCCGAGGCAGCGCAGGGCGATCACCGTGTAAATCATGGGCGGGAAGATGGCGCCCAGACCGTCGGTGCTCTCGAAGTGGTCGATCATCCAGCGTTCGGCCGCGCGGATGCCGCGGTCTCGCCAGGAGAAGGGCACGACCTCTTCCACGACCTTCAGGGCGCCGTCCACCGCCAGGAAGAAGCGCTCCCAGGAGATTCGCGGGACACTGCGCCGCGGACGTCGCGGGCGGTCGTCGCGGAAGAGTTCGGAGATCCCCAGTTCGTCGGGCAGCGAACACACTGGCTTGAAGGCGGAAATGATCGAGAGGGGCACGACGATCGTGCGCGTCCAGGCCGACATGTTGCTCAGGCTGAGCGCGAAGGAGTCGGGCAGGAGGACCAACTCGGGCGGGACGGTGGGGCAATCCTCATAGGGGACTTGTCCCAAGAGTGCCAAATAAAAACGTGTGAAACTATTGCACTCTTGCGCGCCGCCGGCGGCGAGGATGGCCTCGCGGGCCCGGACCATCGCGGGCTCGTCGGCCGCGGCGCCGACGAGTTTCAACGCGAAATAGGCCTTCACCGAGGCGCTCAGGTCCACCGGCCCGCCGGGGTAGCACGACCAGCCCCCCTCGGCCAGTTGCTTGTCGCGTACATATCGGGCTACGTTCACGCAAATCGGGTCTTGATGACGCCCCAGATGGGCCATCATCAAGATGTACTCCGATTCGAGGATCGTGTCCCCCTCGAGCTCGCCGACCCAGTAACCGTCGGGGTGCTGTTGGTCGAGGAGCCAGTCACGGGTGGTCGCGATTGATCGGCCGAGCCCCTCTTCGGGCCGACCACGGCGCGTTCCTTGCGGGCGTCGAGCTTGCTTGTTCATGGATCGTCCCGGGACGCCACCGTCCATGTTGGCGATCATTCGATCCGATGTCCCCGTCCTTGGGTCCGGCTCGGTCCCACCGTCGCTCCAGGGATTCGCTTCGTGTCGACCCCCGGACCGGGCCCCGATCCGTTGCGGCGTCATCCTAAGCCCGACGCTGAAATCCCTTCAAGGCCAATATGGGCCCTTTCTCGCCGAAAACCCCTGTCCCGCGTGGTCTTTTCGTCGCGCCGGGGGGCGCGTTGGCCGTCACGCGCCCACTCGTCGGCCCATTCTCCGAGGTCGGCGCATCCTTAGCGGATTTCCAGAGGTCTCAGGCTTAGCTTCTTGAAGACCCGGCCGACCGATTGCATCGACTCGAATGGCGAGGTCCCTTGAAGGCTCGAATCGCTCAATTTGAGGTGGACCGCGTCCACCTCCGACTGATCGAAGGCCGCGTCGAGGGCCACCCAGCGCCGGTTGACGTACACCTCGTTCCACATGTGATAGCCGAAGCCGCCGAGCTGGTCGCCGTAAACCAGACCGATCGCCACGCGCGTGGGGATGCCGGCCGCGCGGCACATTGCGGCCGTCAAGACGCTGTGTTCCGTGCAGTCGCCGCTGAGGTTACGGGCCACTTCGCTCGCGTTGTCGAAGCCCCGCGCGAAGTTCTTGGCCCGGATGTTGCGATGGACCCAACGCTGGATGGCGACGGCCTTGGCCCAGGGGTCGGTGGCGTTGCCGACGGCTCGCTTCATGTGCGCGATCACTCGGGCGTCGTCGGAGTTGATCCATGGGTTTGGTTTGAGGTATTCCTCATCCACGCTTTCGCTGCCGGCCTCGCCGTCCTTGGGGCCGGCCGTGCGGACCTCCAAGACGGTCGTGCCGGCTTGCCGCCCCGGCCGCGTTTTCTGGCGTCGGTCCGCGGGGAAGAGCTCGGCGACGTCCTCGTGGCGCTTGATGAGGTACTCGGTGATCCAGGTCGTCTTGCGGTCCGCCTCCGTCTTGTAGGTCAGGATGCCGCCCGGGGTGTGGATGGTATGGTGGATCACCTTGTGCTCGGGATCCGCGCTGACCACGACCATGTCGTCGCGCCACTCCGGCGTGGACACGGCGAACTTCTCCGCATTGGGGATCCAGAACTGGCCCATGGCCTCGAAGTACTGCAGTGCGGCGTCCAGGCCGCAGGTGCGGAAAGCCTGCAAGGCGCTCATCCCACCCATGTACTTCT
>CALLYK010000324.1 GCA_937858365.1 uncultured Isosphaeraceae bacterium
AGGCAGCCAAGCACGATGACCGGCTGACGCTGGTCGAGCACCTCGACGAGCTGCGGTCGCGGCTGATCGTCTGCGTGTCGGCGCTGGCGGTGGGTTTCATCATCTGCTTCGCCTTCTCCGGTCCGATCTACAAGCTGCTGCTGCACCCATACGAGGTGGCCGCCCAGATCCTCGCCGCGACCTCGCCCCGCGATCAGCCCCCGCGAACGTTGACACACCGACAACGCTCGGACCGCCCAGCAAACTCCGAAGGGCCGCCCAGTTGGCCCGCAAGGTCCCGCGCTACGTGCGCGACCACGGTTTGCGGGCGACCTGGAAGAAGGTCGAGGCCCGCTTGGCCCCGCGATTACGAAGACTCACTCCGCCGCCGACGCGTGAGGGACCTCGAATCGTGGTCCTCTCGCACTTCCTTGACCTATCCGGGGCCCCTTATGTCTTGATCGATTTGGTGCGACACATGGTCGGCGCGGGCCTTGGCGAGCACCTGACTTTCTTCACGTATCCGCCCGCCGATCGGGGGAACCTCAAGCGGGTCGTGGCCCTGGGCTTGAAGCCGAAAGTGCTGGCGAACCCTTGCCTGGCGCCTCCGCTCGCGCAGGGGGACGTCGTCTTGCTCAACACGGTCGGCTTTCATCGCGACGTGCTCGAAGAGGTGTTGCTCGCCACCGAGCGCGGCGTGGTGAAGGCCCTGGTCTGGTACATCCACGAGGACGACCCCGAGCGCCTCTTCACACCGTCGGAAACGAAGCGGGTCCGCCGGCTCATTCAGCGAGGGCGGCTGACGATGGTCGTCCTGGCCCGAGGCGCGCACGAACGCTTTCGGCGCCACTTCGGCGTCGACATCCTGCGCGAGCCCTATCGGTTCGACCTTCCCGCGGAACACCATCTCGTTCGCGGCCCGGCCGACTTCGACGAACTCCGCTTCATTTTGCCTGGGTCCGTGGGCGACGGTAGGAAGGGACAGCTCGTCGTCCTCTACGCGCTGGCCGCCTTTTACGGCAAGTACTACAAGGACGACCCCGCGCTGTACCGCGACTTCAACCTCACGTTCGTCGGCCTGGAAGAGAGCTTCCTCACCCAGCAGATCGAGCGTCATCGGGGCATCCACGGCGACCGCTTGCGATGCGTGGGCAAGGTCGATCGCGCCGGTTCCTTGCGATTGATCCGTGAGGCCAACGTCACCATTTGTTATTCGCTGCGCGAGTGCTTGCCGCTCTTCGTCTTCGAGGGGATGCTCGCGGGTCATCCGATCTTGCGCAACGAGTGCTCAGGTGTTGACGAGCAGCTTGAGGACGGCCGCAACGGGTTCCTCGTGCGAGGGGACGACTTCTGGCACCTCGTCGAGCGATTCGAGCAGATCTTGAATCGTCGGAAGACGAGCAACGAACAACTCGCGGCGATGTCGCGAAGGTCGCACGACATGGCCCTGGCGCGACGCGAGCACGGATACGACGGGATCATCGGCGTCGTGAAGGGGGCCTTCTTCGACTCAGACGCGGCGCCCCGGACCTTGGCGGTCAACGTCGCCGACTCGACGAGCGAGCGTCGGGCGGGTTGAGGCCCGCGGGCCGCGCGGCGCCCTGGCGGCGTCGACCCGGACCATGAGGCCACGCGCGGCCTGACGGACATGGCGATGCGTGGGCCCGAGCAGTCGGCGCAGGAGGTCGGCCAGGCGATCGCGGAGGCGGTGTCGAACGCCTTGCGGCCCCATGAGCCAGATTGGTGCGCGTGAGAGCCGAAGCGACCGCGAACGCCAGGCGGCCAGCATGGGTCCGTGCCTTTCGGCGAGTTCGCTCAGGGCCCTTTCGGAGGTCTCATCGGGACCGTTACCGTGGCGCGTGCCCTGAAGAGAACCGAAATAATGAACGTCGCGACCAGCCTCCCGGACCCGCGCGGAGAGGTCGATCGCGGTCGCGAGCATGTCGCTCAGGGAAAGGTCGAGGCCGCCGAGTCGGCGTGCTTCGCTCTGTCGCGCCATCGCGCAGGCGAGGGAGACGCCGAAGCAGGAATGTTCATCGTAGGGGAAGTCGCGGGCCCCGGCCCGGCCGTTGATCGCGAAATGTCCCGCCCCGACGCGACGCGGCCAGGCCCGAAGACCGCCGTGGACGACCGTCGTCCCGTCGCTCGCCATCAGACGCAGGCCCACCAGCCCGCACTGCTGGTCGGTCAGCAAGTGAAGGGCCAGGCACCGCAGAGCGTCGGGCGAGCGGAGTTCCACGTCGCCATCGAGGAAGAGGACCAGGTCATCATCGTGCCGCGCGAGGAGATCATTGTGGTGGAGAGTGGTCTCCTCGTAGCGGAAACGCCGAGGCAGCGAGAGCCAACGTTTCAAGGTCGGCCCAACTCCATCGGGCGCGATCAGGACGACGCGAACGACCAGGTCGTGTTCCTGCCGTTCGAGGGCCTCCAAGGCGCGGACGGTCCATTCGGCGCGCTCGTGGACGCGAACCAGGACGAGCAAGGTCGGTCGGGGCCGATCGACAAGGCGAGTAGGTCGAGCGCTGGGAAAGCGAGCCGCGCTTCCAGGCCCCGGCGGCGTGATCGACCACTCGGCGCCCGGGTGGGACCGGGCCGCGAATTGATGAAGGAGGGACTCGCGACGACCTGGCGCCTCGGGCTTGGCCTCGGGCGATCGGGCGGTGCTGCTTGGGCTGGTCCGCCAGTAGTACAGAAAGAAAGGAACATGGGCGGCCCGAACGCGACCCGTCGCGGCGAGTCGCAGAAAGAGGTCGTGGTCTTCGCAGCCGTCGAAGGCGGAGCGGAAGACGGCCCCGTCGACTCGTGCATTGTCCAGAAGGTCGCGCCGGACGGCCGTGAAATGGCAAACCGCGTTTAGGCGGAGGAGGGTGAAGCGATCGAACGGAGGCTTGGTCAGGAAGTCGCCCACCGTCGACGAATCGGCCGAGATCTTCGCTTCGTTCGAGAAAAGGAGGTTGGTTTCCGGGGCCTGAACGAGCCTCCGGGCGAAGCATGAAAGGGCCGACGGATGGATCAAGTCGTCGTGGTCGAGAAACGCCAAAAAGCGGCCGGACGCGTGTTCGATCGCCGCGTTGCGCGCGCCGCTGATCCCTTGGTTCTCACCCAGCTCGAAGTAGCGAATGCGCGGGTCCTTCTCGGCCCATCGCCGCGCGATACCAAGGTGCTCGCGACGCGGGCTCGCGTCATCGACGAGCAGCAACTCCCATCGGCCGTACGATTGGCAGCGGACCGACAGGATCGTCTCTTCCAGAAGTCGAGCGGCCGTGTTCCAGAGCGGCGTGATGATCGAGAACAAAGGGCCTTCAGGCGGGTGCTCGCCCTCGGCGGCGAGTTCGCGCATGAGCTCGTCGGCGACCTGTGGCGTCACGTCGATCACCCAAGGGACGCGCCTGAGGAAGCGGCCTTCGGGCGTGTCGCCCCGCAGGATCTGGGAATAGGCGGCGCGGTTGATGGGTGAGCGTTCCATGCTCGTGGTCTCGACCGGGGCCGGCGTACCTCGCCTTTGGCCCTTTTGGGTCGCGATTGCAGCATGAATCGGCCGGTTCGGCAAGGCGAGTGCGCGAGACAACGGCCGATCGGTTTCGTACAATCGCGTCTTTCCCGCCAGACTCTCCGCCCGCGACGGCCCACCCACCGCCATGAAGACACGCCTCCTCGGAAGCTCCGACTTGCGAATCACACCCATCGGCCTGGGCGCCTGGGCGATCGGCGGCCCCGGCTGGGCTTTCGGATGGGGCCCGCAGGACGACGACGACTCCATCGCCACGATCCGCGAGGCCCTCGACCTGGGCGTGAACTGGGTCGACACCGCGGCCGTTTACGGCCTGGGCCATTCCGAGACGATCGTGGCGCGGGCCCTGGATGGGGTCGCCAACCGCCCATACGTATTTACCAAATGTGAGCGCGTTTGGGACGAACAAGGCAAGATCGGTCGATGTTTGAAAGCCGGTTCGATTCGCCGCGAGTGCGAGGCCAGCTTGAAGCGCCTCCGCGTGGACGTGATCGACCTCTACCAGGTCCACTGGCCCGAACCCGACGAGGACATCGAGGAAGGCTGGACGGAACTCAGCAGATTGAAGGAGGAGGGAAAGGTCCGCTGGATTGGCGTCTCCAACTTCGACGTGCCCCAGATGGAACGCGCCGCGGCCATCGCCCCGATCACGTCGCTGCAACCGAACTACTCGATGCTCAATCGCAAGATCGAGGCCGAGGTCCTGCCTTACGCGGCTCGCGACCAAGTCGGTGTGATCGCTTACTCGCCACTCGCGTCGGGCCTTCTCACCGGCGCGATGACGCGCGAGCGGGTCGCCTCACTACCGCTCGACGACTGGCGGCGCAACAATCGCAATTACCAAGAACCGATGCTCTCCTGGAACCTCGACCTTGTCGCCACGCTACGTACAATCGGCGAGCGCCTCGGTCGGCGGCCTGGTGAAGTGGCCCTAGCCTGGGTCCTCCGCAGACCGGAGATCACCGGCGCGATCGTCGGGGCGAGGCGCCCGGGGCAGATCGCGGAATGGGTGAGCGCCGCGGAATTGACGCTGGGGACCGAAGACCTCGCCGAAATTGAAGCGGTCCTCGTCACTCGGCCCGAGTAATTCGATATATGAGCGCATGTGGATACAAAACAAAGCACTCGACCCAAACGAAAGGACCAAGATGAGGGGACTCGTTCTCACCGTATCGACCGGCGCGTTGATCTGGGCCTCGCTCATGGTCCCGGTCGCGCAGGCCCAGGAAGAAAGCCCCTACGTGCGGATGCTCAAGGGGGGCGCCGTCCCGGCCGACCGCCAGGGCACCCTTGTG
This sequence comes from uncultured Isosphaeraceae bacterium, assembly GCA_937858365.1. Lineage (GTDB taxonomy): Bacteria > Planctomycetota > Planctomycetia > Isosphaerales > Isosphaeraceae > CALLYK01. Next base: position 4,786 of record CALLYK010000324.1, read on the forward strand.
GACATGATCGGCAAGCGCGGCAACGAGGCGGACCTCGCCTTCCTTCTGGAACGCATTGGTAGGCCCGACGGATTCGCGCCGGCCGTGCGCGCCAAGGCCCTCGACGCCTTGACCGAAGCGGCGATCACGCGCAAAGCGAAGCCGAACGCAAACCTGGACGCGCTGAAGGGGGTCCTCGATGACCCCAAGGTGGACCTGGCGGCGCGAGTCGCCGGGGCGCGTCTGGCGGGGCTCTGGAAGGTCGCCGAGGTCGTCCCTTCGTTGCGAGTCTTGGCCGAAGCGCCCGCGACCGTCGGTCCCTTGCGGGACGCCGCGTTGGTGGCCCTGGCCGCGACCAAGCCGGACGTCGCCAGGCCGCTCATCAAGGCGCTGACGGACCCGAGCAAACCCTACGACGTCCGCGTCCTCGCCGTCGCGGCGCTGGCGAAGCTGGATGGCGACGAGGCCGCCGCGCTCGCCGCCGGCCTCCTGCGCGACGCACCCAACGGCGCCGACGTGCAACCGATGATGGCCGCCTTGCTCGCCCGTCAAGATGGGGCCGCCTTGCTGGCCGCCGCCGTGAACAAGTCGAGGCCCTCCGCCGACGCCGCCAAGCTCGGTTTGCGGGCCATCTACGCGCTGGGACGGGCCGACGCGGAGCTTGTGGGCGCCCTCAGTCGCGCGGCCGGACTCGATGCCGAAGTCAAGCCGCTTGATCAGGCCGCGATGGACGCGCTCATCGCCGAGGTCGCTGCCCAGGGGGACCCGGCGCGGGGTGAGACGATCTTCCGCCGGGCCGACCTGAATTGCGCTCGCTGCCACGCGCTGGGACAAGCCGGCGGCGGCATCGGCCCGGACCTCAGTCCCATCGGCGGTAGCTCGCCCGTGGATTACATCATCAACGCGATCCTCGTGCCCGACCAGGCGATCAAGGAGGAGTATCACACGCTCCTCGTGCTCACGACCGAAGGGCAAGTGGTCCAGGGGATCATCGTGGACAGGGACGAGAAGCGGACGGTCCTGAAGGAGGCGACCGGCGAACTCCGCACGATCGCTGCCGACTCGATCGAAGACAGCAAGGAAGGGGGCTCGCTCATGCCCAAGGGGCTCTCGAACCTGATGACGCGCGGCGAACTCGTGGACCTTGTTCGCTTCCTTTCCGAGTTGGGCAAGCCGGGGCCCTACGCCGTCCCCACCACGCCCGTCGTCATGCGCTGGCGCGTTCGGAAAGGGGACTCGGACACGTGGGCCAACGCCTACGCGAAGGTCGGCGGCATCGTCCCTCTCGACGAGTTCACGGAACTCGCGGGCGGGCCGACCATCACGATGCGCGGCGAGATCGACGTTTCGGTCGAAGGCCCCGTCCAGGTCCGTCTTAGCTCGCCCGAAGGGGTCCAGGCTCGCTTGGGTGAACGCGACCTCTCCGGGCCGATGACCGTCGACTTGCCCGCGGGCCGACAAACCCTGACCCTGACCGTCGATACCCGCAAGCACGCGGCGAAGACGCTCAAGGTGGAAGTCGCGCGGCCTGAAGGCTCGACGACCGAATTCACGGTCGTGGGGGGAAAATGAACTGACAAGCGGGGTGATCGGCGGGCCCGATCACCCCGTCTTCAAGCCTCATTCTTCATGGAAGACGGGACTCCCCATCTCCTGGAACGAGAAGAGCTGGAAGATCCGGCGTCCGTCGAAGTCCATGACCCGCAAGTCGTCGTGCTGTTGTAAGTCGTTGAGGACGGCGTCGTACTGGGTCTTGTACTTCTTCTTGACCATCTCCACCGGGACCTCGAAGGCCATGTACTTGGAGATCCCCTTGGCTTGGAGCTTCTGGACCATGGCCGGCTCGTTGAGCGAGTCGTGCGACGTGAGGATCAAGATCGGCCCGGAACCTGTGTAAAAAATGCCCGCTTTGTTCATAGCTGGTCCTCCAGAGATGTTCCGTCCTTGAGGACGGATGAGGGATACTCCCTCACCCCATTGTATGCGATGCAAGGCGCCGAGAAACGCCCCCACCGGCAACTCATGGTTTCGGCGATTCGAGAATGGCCTGAAGGGCCTTGAAGTCGTCGTCGTCCCGGGCTGGGTCGAAGGCCAGGGCCCGCTCGGCCGCGAGCAGCTCCCGCCGTTTCGCGTCGACCTTCTCGCGCTCGCCGCCGTCCTTGGCCGCGACGTAAACGCCGGCCTGGGCGAGCGTGTCTTCGATCGCGACCCCACGGGGCACGGCCTTCCAACGCACGTCATACACGCCCTCGGCGTCCAGGCGGAAGACGTCGCGAGGTGTGCGAGCGTGGCCGGGAAGCGGGAACTTGAAGCTTGCCGGGCGCGGAGGACCGAAGCGGAAGACGTGTTCGTTCGGGTCGGGTTTGTAGTCCAGGTCGAGGGCGAAGAGCAGGGCGCCACTTGGTCCGGCCACGACGCTCAGGTCCCAATCGGGTCGTCCTTCGCGGCGGGTCTCTTGGTGGGACGTGCCGTCTCCTTCGAGAAGAAGGTGGTCGATCATCCGGCAGGTCCGTCCCACGCGCGTCAGTTCGTCGAACGTGTCTCGGTACTTGACGATCGACTTGAGGCTGAGGTTGAACCAGTAGAGCGAGGTGACCCGCGCCGAGAGGGCCTGATAGGCTTGCGCCCGAAGCTCCTCGACGGTCGGCGAGCCCCGCTTGCGGCCCGCCATACCGGACCAGCCTTCGTGCGGTCCTTGGGTCCAAGCGGCGATCGCGGCGGGACGACTGTTCTCGCGCAGGGAGCGCGTCATGTCGCCGATCGTCTCCAGCGGGGCGCCCCAACGGATCGTCTCGCCGTCCCAGCGGTCGTATTTGGACCAGGCATCGGCCATGGGGGCGGTCACGCGGTAAGCGTCGTAGTGGGGGTAGTCCGAGAGCCCCGCGTAGCGGTGCCATGTGCTCGCGTCGCTGAGCGTGACCGACGTGTGCAAGCGGCTTGAGGAGTAGGGACGGAACTCGTCGAAGACCTGCTGGGGCGAGCGATGGCCGCGACCGCGCATTTGGGGCTCTCCCAGGAACTCGACCGCGTGAATGCGCGGCAGGGCCTCGTCGGTGTCGTACCTCTCCAGAGGCATGAGTCGGTTGAACATCTTGAGCGGATACTTCGCGAAGAAGGTCTCATCGTATCCAGATAAGGACTCGTGCTGACCGACGTTCACATGAAATCGCTTCAGGGTCTTGAGGAAGATCTCCTGGCATTGCGAAGGACCGCGTGGGGTCTCGCCGGCGACCCAGCCGCCGCTGATGTCGAAGACCTCCTTGCGGACCCGTTGAAGGGCCCAGAGCGAGAAGCGGTCCACGCCGTCGCTCACCTGGACCTCGACCACGCCATACGACAAGGGCAGGGGCCCCGTGGTCACGACGGCCCCGCCGCGGTCGCCACGCGCGATCGAGTCTGAGCCGGGCCCCGCGAACATGCTCATAACTTTGGATTGATAAGTCGCGTGACGGGCCAGGACGAACGGACGCCGCCGATCGATCGGCAGATAGATCGAAATCTCGGCGATCGTCACCGGTCGGTCGCCGTCGTTGGCGATGTGGACGATCAGGCGATTGGGCCGGACGTCGGCCTCGTCGCCGAGGAAGGTGAGGGCGGTGATTCGACGCTTCCCTTGGACCAAGGGGAACTCAGCGCGCGGCCCACCCCAATCGACGCCCACGGTTCGGCCGTTCTCGGGTCCCCAAGCCGGCCCCAGGCCGTTGAACGAACCGACCACCAAAGAGCCCGGCGGGACCCCCTCCACAGTCTCCGGCCAGGAATGCCAGGTCCAGAGGCCCGCGTCGAGCCACTCGCCCGGCGCCTTGCCGTCGAACCGGAGGGCCTTCAGGTCGCTTGGGCCTGGGCCCTCGGCCCTGAGAAAGACCTGCACCCTCGCCCCCAGGTCGTCCGCCGGGGCGACCCGGAAACGCATCGACTCGGCCCGAACGTGAGGTACGACGGTGGTGCCCTCGAGACGGAACTCTCCCGCGCTCACCGGCGTCATGGAAGCGAAGAGGGCCAGAAGGAGCGGCCGGCACCGGCCGCCGTTCAAGATTCGAAGCATGTCCCACCTCATGCCTTGCGTCGCCGACGAGACGACCCGGCCGCCGCCACCCGGGCCCGACCAGTCGTACTATAGGGTGATGGGGCCTCCCGTGCGAGTTGGCCCCGGCCGACCGCGACGTCGCGGAGGAAGACGGCGATGATTCTCATGTATCCCCTAAGAAACCCGGACCTGAGGTATTGCCCGGCCAACGATGGTTCGGTCCGGCGCGCCCTGGCCATGAGCCACGCACTGCATTACGCGCCTTGGTCCTTGTGGGGTGACAAGGTTCGTCGGCCCCGAAGCCTGGTGCTCGCCAGGAACATTGAGGACCGCTGGGAGGCGTTCGGCGTGGGTGCCCCCTCGCCGGCCCTGCCCTGGCTGCTCGACGGTCAACTCAGGACGGAGGTCCAAGTGATGGGACCGCCTCGCTGGCGCGACGCGGTCGCGAAACTGGCAGGCACCGTCGTTGAACGCGTGGTTGAGGCGTGGCACCCGCCCGAGACGGTCGCGCCCCCGAACGACGGGGCCGAGGGCTTGGTACGCCGCCTCGATTGGCGCGACAAGTTCCGGTTTTTCCATTCGGTGCCCCCTCGTTCCAATCGGACATGGGGCGATTTCATGATGATGTGTACGGAAGGGGCCGTCTTCGGCATCCCGCTGCGCGACGGTTCGGGTTTCGCCTCCCTCGCCTGGCTCGTGGAGTTGTCCCGTCCCTATGCCACGATCACCGTGGCCACTCAGCCCAAGTACCGCCGCCTCGGACTGGGTGCCGCCGTCGGACGCGCGCTCGTCCGGGCGATGATCAACGCCCCTGCTGAGCGGCGCGTCATCCCCATCGCGTTTTTGGACCCAACCGACGAGGCGGCTCGCGGGATCGTCCGGACGCTCGGGTTCCGCCATCTCACGACGGAACCTGTCGTCCACTGGAAGGGGGCCGGCGCGGCGATTGGCGAGGGCGAACGAGGCAGCCCGAACGTCAAAGCGGTCCCCTAATGGGACCGCCCTCGGCTCGTCTCGTTAAAGTTCCTCGAAACCGCCGACCTTCTTGGCCGTTTCCGCCTCGGGCCACTCGGCCATTCGATGCGAGCGGAAGAGCCAGACTCCGACAGGCGGCAGGACGATGAGCAAGAAGGCCCAAATGAGCTTGTCGTTGCGCCCGCGGAAGGCTTCGTCTTCGAGCCCCATCAGAAACCTGAACTCTCGGCGCCATTCCAAACCGAAGAGGATGACGGCCATCGCGAAAGCGGCCACGATCAGGAAGGGCGGCTGCCGGACGACCAGCCCAAGGAGCACGACGGCGACGAGCAACCACTGCCAGGGTCGGACGCGACGCAAGAAAGCGACGAGTCTGGGTCGGACATCGGGTCGGGCGATCAAGGGGACCCCGAGGGCCACCGCGAACGCCAGGAGAAGAACGACGAGGCTCTCGTCCATGGTCGGAAGATCTCCCGGAAGCGGTCCGCGATCAGGTCAGGAAGTGATAAAGACCGTAGCCCGCCGCGCCCACGCCCGCGACCGCGAGAAGGCGTAGCCTGGTCGTATAGTAGCCCTTGGTGCGCTCGTCCGCGCGGATGTAGCCGACGAGCATCCCGAGGCAGGCGAGCACGAACGCGAGCACGCCGCCCAATAGGCCCATCCGTTGCCGGCCTTCTTCCTTGTGGTAAGCCTTGATAAACGCGGCCCGCTGCTTGGCGGAAAGGTCCACCTTCAGGGCCGCTTGTTCCAGGGTCGCGTAGTCGCGTTCGATCTCACGCAGGGCCGGCGGCCCGAGGACCAGGCCGTTCACCAGACGCGAAGGGGCCTTCCAGCCCGGCTTGACCTCGGGCATCAGCCACTCGGTCAGCGACTGTTCCAGCTTCGTCCGCGCGTCTTGCTCGGCCCGTTCGGGAGTGGACATAAGGTCGCTCACGACATGCGTGACGCCCCTCGTCGAAGGCGCCGGCGTGACGGCGTTGTGGTCTTCCGGGAAGTCCCAGTCAGCCGCCGTCTCTTCCGAGTCGCTCGCGGACGCGAGGAGACCCTCTCCGGAAGGACCCTCCGTGATTTGAACGGTGCCGTCCGAAGTTTGGATCGTCACCAGGACGTGCGCTGTCTTCTTGGGCCGGGAAGGCCGCGTCGAATGCTGCTCGGCGCGGCAACCAAACCATTGGCTGCACGCGAGAAGCACCGCTGAGAGAAGGATGATGCGTTTCATGGGACCACAAGCCTCGCCATCGCGACGCGCCTCGCCACTTGCCGAATGGGTGATGGCCGAGGACGGGACCTTCGATACGGAACACGGAATGGGACGTGCTTCAAGTCAACGCCGCCGACCCTCTTCAGGCGACGACGACCTTGTTTTTCTTGGCCCAACGGGCATACGCGGCCGCTTGGCGATCGCGTGGGCTCACGAGTTGGGTGATGATCGCGGCGCTGATCAAGACGGGTGGTCCCCAGGTTTGGGCGGGTCCACCGTGGCCCAGGCCGGCCACGACGGCCGCGATCAAGGCGGTGGTGACGAGGGGCGCGAATCGAAGTCGCGCGCTCCGGGCCCGGTCCGTCTGCTTCCACCAGCCAACCAAGCCGAACCCAAGACCGAAGACGGCCGCGAGTTCGACAATGGCGGGCCAAGCGCCCTCGGCCATCGGGCCGATGTACTGGGTCAACTGATTACTCGCGATCGATTCGCGGACAGGGCCGATGTCAAGGTGGGCCCATTGCTGCAAGGCGATTAGCGCGGCCGCGATCGAGGCGCCGATGCCGAAGTTCGTCAAACGGTTCGCGCGCTGGTTCAGTGGCTTCGTTTCCTGGAGCTTGCTCATCCCCAAGACGCCCCAGACGGCGAGGAGGACCAGGCCGAAGAGAGCGGAGATCGCGGTGAAGTCGCCTTGCGCGCCGCTGAACCAGCCGGAGGCAGCCGCGGTGCCGGCCGCGATCGCGGCCAGAGGGGTCGCCGCGAGCATGGAACTCGCCAGTTCCGCAACGCGCACACGGCCATCGGGCGCCACGATCACCATGGCGTCCGGAGCCGCATCGAGGAACGCCGAGACACTCGCGCCGAGCACGAAGGGGAACAGAATCTCGAATGCAATTGCCAGGGCGTAGCCAATCATCATTGGCCCGGTAAATACGCTTTGCATAGGTCGTCCTTCCACGGGCAAGCTTGCTCCCCTT
>CALLYK010000325.1 GCA_937858365.1 uncultured Isosphaeraceae bacterium
CCGATTCGGTCAAGTCTGCATCGTAAACGGGAGAAAGCAAGAAAAACGGCACGAAGCGAATCCTGTAAACGGGACGATGCGATGGAGGCGAATCGCGAGACGCACCGTTCGCGGTGACGCATCTCGTTGAAGAGGCATGTCTTAGGAACAGACCGGTAATGAATTCACCGCATCGAGGCGGTGATCGGCCGTGGTCAAGGGAGACCCAAAATTTCACTCGGAAGGGGACTTCCGGCCCCTTCCTCCCGACCTGCCGTTCTCACGGCCGGACATTTCCAGGACGCACCGTCCACAGGAAGCACACCGTGGAGTGGTGCGTCTTGCGACGCACTTACGACAAATTTCCGGTCGTCCGTCGCATCAACCTTGGGTTGGCGAGAGGCTCAATCGCAGGTGGGTCGCCATGAGGGCGGCCAACTCGTTCGCCCCCACGGGATGGTTGGCCGGTTCTCCACCGAGGGCGTCGCTACGGCCGATCACTTGTCCCCGGCCCGAGTCGCCCCCCGCCAGGAGTGCGCTCCAGACTCCCGGCCAGTGGTCGCGGCCACCCGATGCGTTCATCCTGGGACCACGGCCGAATTCGCCGGTCGCGACCACCAAGGTGCTCTCCAACAAGCCGCGCTCTTCCAGGTCGTCGATCAAGGCCGTGTAGGCGCGATCAAATGTGGGCAAGACCTCGCGCGCGTAGTCGTCCAGCGTGCTGAAGTGACGCGAGCCGTGGCAGTCCCATGAGACCTGATTGAAGACCGTGTCGTACATGTTCACGGTGACGAAGCGCGTGCCCCTTTCCACGAGTTTGCGCGCCAGGTGGCAGGACCGACCGAACTCGGTGGGCCCATAGGCCCCGCTGTGCCCTTTTTCGGGAGCCATCACGACGGGGTCGAACGCCGTCCCCAAGGGGCCGGCGCTTTGGCCGCGCCAAACGCCCACGCCCGTGTTCCCCAGGGCCCGAGGAAGCACCACGAACGCCGGTGCGCCGCGAAGAGGGCCCAGGTCGCGCGCCGCCAGCGAGCCGATGTGGGGATGATCGGTATCGGGCCGAGAGAGTTGTCCCGTTTGGACGAGTTGATAGCCGGTCTCGTGGATCGGCGCGGCGTCGTGATGGACCGAGCGGACCAGTGTGACGCGGTCAAGTCGATGGGCGAGTCGCGGCAGGTGCTCGCACACACGGACGCCCGGGACGGCGGTGGCGATCGAGCGGAAGGGCCCGCGCACGTCGCTCGGGGCGTCCGGCTTGGGGTCGAACGTGTCGATTTGGCTGGGTCCGCCGACGAGCATCAACAAGATGACCGATCGGTCGGCGGCCGTCCCCCGGGCGAGTGCGTTCGGGGCCGCGCCCAGGCCAAGACCCAGCACTCCCAGGCCGCCGGCCTGGAGGAACTCTCGCCGCTTCAGGCCCTGGTTGGATCGCCGCTGGTCACGCCGGCCGTTCCACATGGGAGGGACCTCCTTCGAACACGATCATGCCGCGGGTCAGTCGTCATGGCGGTCAGTCTAGAGCGCGCGGGGGCCGTTCGCAACGCCCGACCCAACAAGGACCGGCGGTCAGTGTTGCGTCTGAAGGTCCTCGTAAAGTTGGGCGAGGATTAGGCTGCCGCTGGTGGCGACGACCTCTTCGGCCCTCAGGCTGTCGGCGATGTAGACGACATCGTGGTATTCCTCGACGACTTGCACGGCCTTACGATGGAACTTGCCAGGCGTGTCCGACTCCTGGATGAAGACGTAGTTCGCGCCGTCGGCCGTGACGAGGGCGTTGCGGGGCACGACGGTCCGGGACATGTCGGCGGGCGGCGGCAGGAGCAAGGTGGCTCGGACGTACATGCCGGCCCGCAGTTGCCCCTCGTAGTTGGGCACGGAGGTCCGGAACTTGACGGAACGCGTCACGGGGTCGATCTGGTTGTAGATGTGTTCAACCTCGCCGGCGAACTCGAGATGGTTGTAGGGGAAGATCACACGAACGCTCAGCCCGAGTTGGACCCTATAGGCGTCCCCCTCGGGCACGCTGACATGGACCCAGAGGCGGTCGAGGGGTGCGATGACGAGGAGTTGGTCATCGGTCTTGTAGAGGTTCAGTGGGACGGCGTCGCGTTGGATGACAATGCCGTCGGCAAGGGACCGGATGGTCATTTTAGGTTGCTGGGCGCCGTCTTCCTCGAAGACCTTGTCGATTTCTTTATCGGTGAGGCCGTAGAACTGAAGCACCTTGCGGGCCTGGATGTATTCGCGTTCGCTCTTGTATTCGTCGTTGACGATGTCGGCCCAGGCTTGCTTGGTGATGGAGCCTTTTTCAAAGAGTTCCTTGCGTGACTCCATGAGTCGATGGTCGTGCTGCCATTCGGAGAACTCCTTCTCCATGGAGGTCTTGGCGGCGGCGAGGAGGCTGCTGTAAACGTCGAGGACCGGCTCGCCGGCCTTGACCCTGTCGCCCACCGCCTTATAGACCTTTTCGACGCGGAGGTCGAGAGGCGGGCGGACTTTGGTGAGGGTGTTGGGGTCGTAGTCGGTCGTGGCGATGAGTTCCAGTTTGGTGGGCTCGTCTTGGACCTTGACGATGGCCGTTTGCAGGCCGATGGCCTTGCGTTGGGCCTCGTCGAGGGTGACGGTGCCGTCCCACTCGTCCGCCCTGGGGGAGTGTGGCCGCTCCGCCTTTGGTTTTTCTTGACCTGCGTCGGCGGCCTTGGTCAGTTCCTGAAACGAAGCCTGGACGCGCGCGAGGGTCCAGCCGGAGGCGATAAAGGCCCAGGCCCCGCCCGCCAAGACGATCACGAAGACCAGTGGGACCACGATTTTCCGCTTCATGAGCGGGGCTCCTCAGGGGCGTGTGGGGGTTCGGGGACGGGGCCGAGCGATCATAGGATGGTTCATAGGTGATAGTCATGCCCTTCCGCGGACTCGCCCTCGGGTCCCTCGGAGATGCCGTCGAGCACCTCGACACCGACGCGTCGGACCCCTGGACCGGGGAAGAACGAGTACAACACGGGCATCAAGAACTGGGCGAGAAGCAATGACACGAGCATGCCGCCGACCACGACGATGGCCAGCGGCTTCTGCGCCTGCGAGCCGATCGAGTTGGCCAGGGCCGCGGGCAAGAGGCCCAGAATGGCGGTCAGTCCGATCATCACGATCGGCCGCAATAGCAAGAGCGAGCCTTCCTCGACTGCCTGGTCGACGTTCCGTCCCTCACCGCGGAGGCGGTGGAAGTGCGAGATCATGAGCACACCGTTTTGGACGACGACGCCGAAGATCGAGATGAAGCCGACCGCGGCCGAAATGCTGAAGGCGATGCCCGTGAGCTTGAGGGACCAAATGCCCCCCATCGTGGCCAAGACCACGTTGGCCATCACCAGCAGCGCGTCCTTGATCGAGTTGAACGCGGTGTAAAGGATGACCATGATCAGGACGATCGAGACGGGCACGATGACGGCCAGGCGCGCGTTCGCCTCCTGCATTTGGGCGAACTCGCCCGACCAATCCAAACGATATCCGGGCGGGAGGGCGGCCGATTCTTCGACGCGCTTCCGGGCGTCTTCAATGGCCCCGGCGAGGTCGCGGCCCCGAACACCGAACTTGATCGGCAAGTAACGACGGTTGTTTTCACGATAAATGTAAGAGGCACCGGACTTGTGTGGCACGATGGTGGCCACTTGGGAGAGGGGGACCCGGGCGCCCGGTCCGCCGTTCTCGCCGGGGGTGTCGATGGGCAAGCGGGCGATGTCGCTGGGGTCATCGCGAAGGTCGGCCGGCAGGCGAAGCACGATGTCGTAGAGCTTCTCTCCCTCCACCATCTGAGAGAACGCCTTGCCGCCGATCGCCACCTGCACGGCCGCTTCCACGTCGGCCACGTTGATCCGGTAACGGGCGCAACGCATCCGGTCGATTTGTACCTCCAAATTGGGTTGGCCAACAATGTGGAAGATACCCACGTTCTCGATCCCGGGGACCTCCTCGATCACCTTGGCGATCTTCTGACCGACTTTTTCGAGCGTGTTCAGGTCGGCGCCGAAGAGCTTGACGGAATTGGCCCCCTTCACGCCGGATAGGGCCTCCTCGACGTTGTCGCGGATGAGTTGGGAGAAGCTGAAACTGACGCCCGCGAACTGGGCGAACTTCTCGGTGAGTTCGTCCTCGATTTCGAGGCGGGTCATGGTTCGGTCGTAAAGGTGGCGGCCCATCCAGGTGACGGGTCGTTTCCGCCATTCCTTCATGGGTCGCAGAGGGACGTTCAACTCGACGTTGAAGAAGCTGGTGACGTCGGTGCCGTCGTCGGGTCGTCCCACGTGGGACATCACGCCGCGGACCTCGGGGACGGTGAGGATCACTTCGCGGAACTTGGGGGCGTATCGGGAGGCCTCGGCCAGAGAGACGGTGCGGGGCAAGACCGCCCTGATCCAGAGGTTCCCTTCTTCGAGTTCGGGCATGAACTCCCCGCCGAGGCTGGGTACGAGCGCCGCCGTGAAGGCCAAGAGGCCGCCGCAGACGAGGAGCGTGAGATAGCGGTGCCGCATGACGACCCGCAGGCAGCCCCGGAACGACCACTTCATGAACCGATCGACGAGTGTTTCCTTCTCCTCTTTCTTGCCGTGGAAGAAGAAGGAGCAAAGCACCGGGGCCAGGGTCATGGCGACCATCAGCGCGCCCAGGATGGAGAAGGCGTAGGTATTCGCCATGGGCCCAAACAAGGCGCCGGCAGGGCCGGACATCGAAAAGAGCGGGATGAAGGCGCAGATCAAGATGGCCGTGGAGAAAAAGAGCGGTCGTTCAATCTCGTGCGAGGCCTCGGAAATGCGGTCGATCAAGGGACGCGAGCGGTCGGCCCCGTGTTCGGTCACGTGGCGATAGATGTTCTCCACGATGATGACGGAGCTGTCCACGATGATGCCGAAGTCGACGGCGCCGATGGACAGGAGGTTGGCCGACTTGCCCTGCAAATACAAGACGCTGATCGCGAAGAGCAGGGAAAGGGGGATGACCAGGGCCACGATCCCGGCACTGGCCAAATCACCGAGGAAGACGAAGAGCACGACCACGACCAGGCCCATGCCCATGAGGAGGTTGTGGAGGACGTTCTCGGTGGTCACGTGCACGAGGTCGGTCCGACGATTGAACGGGACCATGCGCATTCCGGGAGGGAGAAGACCCTCTTCATTGAGTTCTTCCATCTTGGCCTGGACTGCCTCCGACGTCGGCAGGGACTTCTCGTACTTCCTCATGAGCACGATCCCTTCGATGACGTCGTTCTCGTCCCCCCGTTCCTCGGTCCGGCCCACGATCCCGAGGCGCGGTTGATGGCCGACGATCACTTTGGCGAGTTGCCGGACGTAGAGTGGCGTCCCCTCGTTCGTGTCCACGATCACGTTGTTGAGGTCTTCGATCTTCTGGACCTCGATCGCTTGGGCCCGCTCGACCAAGGCCGGGTCCAGCGGGTCCACCCCGCCGCCAAGCAAGCCGACGGCGCGGACGTTGTGGGCCTGACTGCCCAGGGCGAGCAAGTCGCCCCCGACGTTGGCGTTGGACTTGAGGATCGCCTCTTCCACCTGCTGCATCGTCACGCTGTAGCGCCTGAGCAAGTCGGGGTCGATGAGCACTTGGTACTGCTTGACCGTGCCGCCATAGCCGGTGACGTCGATCACCCCCGGCACCTGTTTGAGGGCGCGATTGATGACCCAGTCTTGGACCGCCTTCAGTTGGTTAAGCGAATATCCGGGGCCCTCCAAGACGTATCGGACGATCTCTCCCGTGGGGCTCCACGGCGAGAGGTCCTTCTCCTTGTTGGTCGGCTTCTTCGTCGGCACCGTCGTGGCGGGCGTGGGGGTCGTGCGGGGCAACGTCGCCTGGCTGCTGCACCGGGGCCTCCGGACGCTCGCCGTCCGGCTGGTGGTCGGCGGCGAGACCGGCACGCTCACC
>CALLYK010000326.1 GCA_937858365.1 uncultured Isosphaeraceae bacterium
GGACGAGATGGCCAGCCGCATCGCTTGTGCCACGCCTACCGGCACGGCCATTCGCGCGACGCCCTACCGCTGGCCCGATCCCCGTTCGCTGCCGACGCGGCAATGGCTACTGGGCCATTGGCTGCTGAGGGGCGAAGTTACGGCGATCATTGCCCCCGGCGGCACCGGCAAAAGCACGATCGGCACCGCGTTGGCGCTGTCGCTCGCTTCCGGCGTGCGCTCGCGATGTTCCTTGGTCTGGTTGAGCGTCACCCATTCGCCGTCGCGCTTTCCTTGGACCGTCCAGAGGACGTTGTCGTCGTCGAGGAACTCGATCGACTGCTTGAATTGCGAAGAGGTCCCGTTCGTGTAGGACGTGAACTCCGATCGGTACGTCTTCCCGTCCACCGTCATCACGCCGTCGAAGAGGCCCCCTTGTCCGGAGACGCTTTGAAACGCGATGTGCTTCTTCTCCGGGTGCCAGTAGACGACGCTCTCGTAAACGAGGCGCGGGCCCTCCTCACCGACGAGGTACGACTTGAGCTTGAGCAGCTTCTTGTTCAGGCCCCATTCGTAAACGACGCGGACCTTGAAGTCTCCTTCCGAGACCCAGGCCCCACCGACGAAGCGGTCAAACGCGGCGAGCGGTTCGGCCGGCTTGGGGTCGTCGGCCCGGGACGACGGCGCGAAGGCCGCCAGCGAAAAAACGAGTACGAAAAAACGAGCATGCATGGGCGGACTCCGATCAATCACGGGAAGAAAAGGGACTGGAAAGCACGGCGGCCCGATCACGGCGGCAGCGGTGCAAGCGGGCTTGAAGGAAGCGGCGCTCAGGCCCATTGGCCGCGAGGGCCAAGGCCGTTTCGTAACACGCGGCGGCTTCTTCATCGCGATCGAGCTGACGCAATAAGTCCGCTCGGGTCGCCGGGAGAAGGTAATACTCGCGCAGCGACCCGGCCGACGCGACCGCGTCGAGCGCCTCGAGGCCCGCCTGGGCGCCGTCGCGCATCGCCACGACCACGGCGCGATTCAAGGCCACGATGGCCGAAGGTTCGACCGCCAGGAGCAAGTCGTAGAGACCGAGCAAGCGGTCCCAATCGGTCGATGCATGGTCGACCGCGACCGCGTGGACGGCTGCGATCCCCGCTTGCAAGTGGTAACTCGTCAACTCGTCGCCCGCCGATGACTGGTCGAGGTGGCGCAGACCGCGATCGATGAGTCGGCCGTCCCACTTCGAGCGGTCCTGGTCGGCGAGGAGCACCAGGTCCCCCGACTCGTCCAATCGCGCCGGCAAACGCGCCGCTTGCAGCTCCATCAGCGCGAGCAAGGCGAAGACCTTGGGGCGCGACGTCTCGGGCCGACGCGCCAGGAGCTCCGCTAACCAGATCGCCTCGCCGCAGAGTTCGTGACGGACCAAGGCGTCTCCCGCGCTGGCGGAGTGGCCCTCGTTGAAGAGCAGGTAGATCACCTGTAGCACCGACTCGAGACGTTCCGGGAGTTCCTTCGCGTCGGGTAGCGACAGGCCCACGCCGCGTTCGCGAATCAGTTTCTTGGCGCGGACGAGTCGTTGAGCGATCGTCGGTTCGGAGGCGAGGAAGGCGCGCGCGATCTCGGTCACGCTGAAGCCGCAAGCCGCCTTCAGGGTGAGGGCGACCCGCGCTTCCGGTACGAGCGCCGGATGCGCGCAGGCGAAGATCATGGCCAGGCGCTCGTCGCCGAAATCGTCGGTGTCCGGGCCTTGCGCGTAGCGCGCTTCGGCCGCCGTCGAAGACCGCTCGAGCTCTTTACGTCTTCGCTGCAATGCCGTATTTCGGCGGGTCAGGTCCAGGGCCTTGTTCCGGGCCACTTGGATGAGCCAGCCGCGCGGGTTGGCCGGCACACCCTGAAAGGGCCAGAGCCGAAGGGCCTGAAGCATCGCGTCCTGCACCACTTCCTCGGCGAGCTCGATGTTCTCCAGGCCGAATTGGCGCGTGAGGACGGCGAGCATCGCCGCGGCGTGGTGGCGGAAGAGGTCCTCCACCAAGGCGCGAACTTCCGGCCGTTCTCGCGTCATGTTCATTCAACTTTCCGGCTGGCCCATGAAGTCCACTTCGCGCACCTCGATCCGACCGAAGTCGAGATGAGGGTGGCCCTCGATCCATTGGTGAACGTCGTCGTAGTCGTCGGCACGGAGGATGAAGTACCCACCGACGACCTCCTTCGCTTCGCTGTAAGGGCCGTCCACCAGCTTCAACTGATCACCAGCCTTGGCGACGACCTTACCGCCGTTTTCCATGAGTTTGTGACCGCCCACCAACTTCCCCGCCGCCGCGACCTTCATCGTCCAGGCACCGTAACGCTCGATGATCGCCTGGATTTCCGTCGGCGAGAGTTTGGCGAAATCGCCCGGTGTTTCGTGTAAAATGAGCATAAATTGAGGCATAATGTTCCTCGCTTGTGAAAACGGGATGATGGTCTCGGTCGACCTAAGACCCGACACGACCGCCGCGAGTCGACTCGGCCCGCGTCCGCGGTCACACACTCGACGAACGGGGACCACCGGAATCGACAACGTTGTTTTCGAATTTGCCAAAGACCGTGAAGGGGCCGGTCGGCGCCTGGCCGCGCTCACCAACCGGCATAGTATGCCATTCCCAGGGAATCGCGGACGAAACCGGCCGCCGTGAGCCAGTCGGCCGCCGGCCCGCTCGACGCCGGCTTGCCGTCGAAGGTCTCGACCTTGAGTGAACGTCTAGATGGGCCCGTCAGGCCCGGCAAGAGCCCCACGGACGCGGCCATTTCCTCGCTGGAGGCTGACGCCAAACTCGTCAGCCGCTTGCCGTGGGACTCGACGATCAAGGTCGGTCGGCCGCCCACCATCACCAAGTGGTTCGCGGGCGAGCGGAGCAACCGAACGGTCCCGCCTTCCAGCAAGGGCACGTCAAAGGGGGCGCCGGAACCATAGGCGTTCGCCGGGTCCATCGTGGCGATGAGATAGGGCGCGACGACGGCCGATCGGGCGCCCGAGTGCCTCGCCAGCTCGTCGGCCGCTTCGGGGGTCGCGTATTGGGTCCCGGAAAGGCCCTCCACGAAGTAGCCGCGGCGCAGTTCGCCCCTCAACTCAGCGCGATCGAGCCAGGGGAGCAAGTCGCGCCATGAAGGGGCCCAAGGGTCGAGCGCGGCGGTCTCGCGACAAAGCACGCCGTAACGTCCCAGAAGGACCTCGGCCCAGGCCAAGCATGACGACTCGGCGTCCCGGTCGCGCCGAGGGACCAAGGACCAGCGTCCTTCCGGCCGATCGCTCCGACCTCGGCGCAGGCCGCTCAGGCGCGGTCGTTTGCCGGTGTCGCGACGGGCCCGCGCGCCGGCTTCGGCCAGGGCGAGCGTGGTTGCCGATCCGCCGGGACGCATCGGGTCGAATCGGTCGTTCGTGACGACCCCCCGACGCGCCAACTCATCAAGGGCCGTGCGGACCCGTGACGGCGGCAGGCCCGTCTTCTCCGCGATCTCGTCCCCGTACGAGGCGCCGTCTTCCACCAAGAACTGACGGACCCGTTCGCTCGTTTCGTCTTCCCGCGAGGGCAACGCCGGCTCGGGCCAGGCCCCTTCGAAGTCGCGTCCGGCGAAGGCCGCGAGGTCCCCCGCCGCCCGCCATGTCCAAGCGCCCGAGGAGAATTCGGCGTCGAGCCAAGAGGAGCGGTAGTCACGCACGCGGCGCGGCAGAAGGTCGGCCTCCCATGCCTCGGCCGGCGCGGCGAACCCCTCCAGCATCGCGAGTGTGGCACGGAGCGCGGCCGACCCTTCGCGCCGGGTCTCGGGATGGACTCCTTGCCGCCGAGCCAGGAAATCGGCGAAGACTTCTGGGGAAACGGCCACGCTCTCACGCCGCTGAAGGGCCACCGAGAGCCGCCGGACTTCGTCGAGATTGCGGCGGTCGGCCCAACGTGGCCCTTCGGGCCCTTCAGGCAAGGCCACGACTCGCCCGGATTCCGCCCAATGCTCCAGGAGATCAGTGGCTTCGGCTGGGTCGATCGGATAACGAGCGAGAAGGTCCTTGAGCCCGACCAAGGCCCTTGATTCGACGAAGCGCCGGACGATCGATCTTGGGTCGCCGCCGTCGAGGAGGGCCTTGCGGTAGTCGTCGGCCTCTTCGCTCAGGACCCAGCGTTCCGGTTCGATGGTGCCCGGCAGGTCGATCCGCAAGGCCCTTCCCTGCCGCTCCAGGTCTTCGAGGAAGGCCCGCATGGGCCCCGCCAATTCCGAACAGGTCAAGTCGCCAACCTTGCGCAGCCATTCGGCCATCTCGTCGGTCGATCGAGGCGGTCTACCCACGCCTCGCAAGCGGTCGTCGACGCGACCGATCGCCCCAGGGTCGAGCCAGCGCGCGTGGTCTTCGGGACGGAGCAACTCGTCGACCAGGCCCCGGTCGACGCCGGGTCCCTTGGGGACGTCGCCGCACTGAGGTTCGTCCCATTCGTAGAGGAACTTCAGTGTGAACTTGAAAAGGACCTCGGAGAGGAACGGGGATGGGACTTGCCCGCGCCGCGCGACGACCTGGACCTCACCCTTCTGGACGCGGTCGAGAAACGCTCTCAGGCCAGGCATGTCGAGGCCATCGTTGAGGCATTCGCGTAGGGTCTCGACGACGATTGGAAAATCGGGCACTTGCCGGACGACTTGGAGAAGGTCCTTGGCACGGAGGCGTTGGAGCCACAGAGGGGCCCGTTTTCCGGGGTCGGGACGTGGCATCAGCAGCGCCCGACCCGCGTTCTGACGGAAGCGTAGGCCGAAGAGCGGGCTATCGGGCAGTTCCTCGCGCACGAGTTCTTCGGCCGACTCCGCCGTGAGTCCTTCCAGCAAGTCCAAGGGCGGTTCGTCCGTGCCTGGGAAGCGAAGGAGGACCGCGTCGTCGTCGTGCATGCCGGCGAGGGCGATGCCCAGTCGACGGCGCAGACGTGCTTGAAGGGCCAGCTTCAAGGCGAGGTGCAGCTTCGCGCCGAACGGGGTCATCACCGCCAGGCCCGTTTCGCCGGCAGGGTCCACGAACGACTCGACGAGGACGGTTCGATCATCAGGCACGCACCCGGCCAAACGCTTCTGCCGCGCCACGTAGTCGCGCAAGCCGAGCGCGGCCCGATCGTCGAGGTGGTATTCGTCCTTCAGCCAGTCGATCGCCTTGGGGTCGTCGATGCGCGCGGAGAGTTGACGGCAAAGGGCGCCGACTTCGGCACCGAGTTCGGCCGTTCGGCCGGTCGATTCGCCTCGCCAGAAGGGCATGAGGGCCGAACGTCCCTCCGCGGCCGAAACGATCACGCGCTGTGGGTCGATCGACTCAATCCGCCAAGTGGAGGTGCCCAAAACGAACGTCTCGCCGACGCGCCGTTCCAGGACGAATTCCTCGTCAAGTTCGCCGAGGCGCGGGCCGTCCACGCTGCCGAGATAGAGCGGATATCGGCCCGTGTCGGGGATCGCGCCGCCACCCACGAGGGCGAGCTGGGCCGATCCGGGCAAAGGATGCAGCCGGTTGTGGACCCGGTCCCAAGAAATGCGCGGGCGCAGGTCCCGAAAGGTCTCCAGCCCGAAACGGCCGGAGACCATCTCCAAGACCCGCTCAAACGCGACGGGCGGCAACTGATGATAGGGATAGGCCCCGCGCACCAGGTCGAAAAGCGCGGGGGCGTCCCAGCGATCGACCGCCACGCACGCCACGATTTGCTGGGCCAGCACGTCGAGACAATCGCGCGGGACCTGCAGGGCCTCAACCTCGCCGCGGGTCATCGCCTTGGCCAGCGCGGCCATTTCCAAGAGGTCGCCGCAGGTCTTGGCGATGAGTCGCCCCTTGC
Organism: uncultured Isosphaeraceae bacterium; assembly: GCA_937858365.1. GTDB lineage: Bacteria > Planctomycetota > Planctomycetia > Isosphaerales > Isosphaeraceae > CALLYK01. The sequence continues at coordinate 5,802 of CALLYK010000326.1, forward strand.
TGGGGGCACCGACGATGTGCCCCGCCCGGCCGACTCGCTGGAGGCCCCGCGCCACGCCGCCCGGAGATTCCACCTGGGCGACAAGGTCGACCGCCCCCATGTCGATCCCCAACTCCAACGACGCGGTGGCGACCACGGCCGGAAGCGCCCCCGACTTGAGCAGGTCTTCCGTCTCCCGTCGGCGTTCCAGGCTGAGGCTGCCGTGATGGGCCTGGGCCATTTCGGGACGGTCTTCGCTCGCGGCGCGGTCATTCAGGCGGGCGGTCAGACGCTCCACCAACCGGCGGTTATTGGCGAAAACGATGGTCGAGCGGTGCGTCGTCACCCAGTCGTAAAGGCGACCCTCGATGTCCGGCCAAACCGACCGCTCAGCTAAGGGGACGCCCAAAGGCGCTGGGGTCACGACCTGAATGTCCAGGTCCTTCCGAACGCCCGCGTCCACGATTGCGACGGGCCGGAACGCGAATCGCCCTTCAACACGCCGGAGGCCGCCGAGATACCGGGCCACCTCGTCGAGGGGTCGCTGCGTGGCCGACATCCCGATGCGCAAAAACTCGCGGTCGGGCTGAAGGGCCTGCAAGCGCTCCAGAAGCAGCGAGAGAAAAACACCCCTTTTATTGGCACATAAAGCATGGACTTCGTCGATGAGCACATGGCGTACCGAACGCAACGTCTCGCGGGCCCGGCTGGTGAGGAGGAGGTGAAGGGACTCGGGCGTCGTGATCAGGACGTCGGCGGGGCGAGTGGCGAAGCGTTGGCGTTCGCGCTGGGGAGTGTCGCCGGTCCGGACCGCGACCGAGATCGGGGGCAGCTTGTCACCGAGCCTTTCGGCCGTTTCCAGGATGCCGCCGAGAGGACCTTCGAGGTTGCGCGCGATGTCGTGGTTGAGGGCCTTCAGAGGGGAAACGTAAAGGACGCCCACGCCCCGCGGTCGATCGGGGTTGCGCCAAAGGGAATCGAGGCAGGCGAGAAAGCCGGCAAGGGTCTTCCCCGAGCCCGTGGGCGCGGAAATGAGCGTATGTTGACCCGACGCGATGAGGGGCCAGGCCCTGCGTTGGGGGGCCGTTGGTTCGCCGACCTCGGTTTGAAACCAGGTCGCGACCGCCGGCAAGAGCGATTCCAGTCCCATGTTCAGCGACCCAAGCGTCTTCGAATGCCGCCAGGATTATCGACCAAAGGAGACTTGATCGCAAGTCGATTTGTGAACTTTTGTATCCCCTGCGTTGTAGGGCCGGCTTGAAGGGTACTGCGTGCCGTGCGTCTCTTCGTCGACGAAGCGCGTTGGGGTCAGTTGGCCGCTTCAACCTGGGGGCGGTTCAAGGAGACCTCGGCGAGCAGGTCTTCCAGATGTTCCAGGTCCACGGGCTTGACGAGGTGATGGTCGAAGCCGGCGGCGAGGGAGCGGCGGCGGTCTTCCTCTTGTCCGTAACCGGTCATGGCGATGAGCAGGGCGTCGCGGGTCGCCTCGTGACGGCGCAGCTCGCCCGCGACCTGGTAGCCGTCCATGCCCGGAAGGCCGATGTCGAGCAAGACCACGTCGGGACGCAACCGCGCGGCCATCGCGAGGGCCTCGGGGCCGTCGTGGGCGGCGGTGGCTTGGTGGCCCCAGAGTTCGATGAGCATCATCAGGCTTTGGTTGCCGGCCATGTTGTCGTCCACCACGAGCACCCGAGAGGCCCGATCCGATGGCCTGCCGTGTCCATTGCCGGACGGTGCGGGAAGCGCGGTCGCGGCCCGCTCCAAGGCGGGGAGCCGGACGACGAACTCGCTCCCTTGGCCGCGGCCGACGCTGTGGGCGCTGACCGTCCCGCCGTGGAGTTCCACCATGGTCTTGACCAGGGTCAGGCCAATCCCGAGCCCGCCTTGGGAGTGGGCGAGGCTGGTGTCGGCTTGTGAGAAGAGGTCGAAAACGCGAGGCAGCCATTCCGGGTCGATGCCGATGCCGTTATCGCGCACGCGGAAGACGGCCTCGCCCTCCACTTCTTCCAAGGCCACGCGGACCGTGCCGCCGGGCGGCGTGTACTTGATTGCGTTGGATAGCAGATTGACCAGCACCTGTTCCAGTCGCGAGGGGTCGGCGTCGACCCACAAGGGACCTTCCGGCAAGGCCATGTGGAGCGTGTGGCGCTGGCGGTCCAGATTGGGACGGACCACCTCGTGCGCGTTCCGCACGCATTGCGCCAGGTCGACGACCTCGCGCTGGAGCCTCACCTTGCCGTGCTTGATCCGTGAGACGTTGAGCAAATCGTCCACCAAGCGGGCCATGTGGCGGGCTTGTTGTTCGATCATCCGGCGCATCGATTCGCGGGTGACGGGGTCGCTCCGGAGTTGAAGGACCTGGGTGGCGTTCAGGATGGGGGTCAGTGGGTTGCGGAGTTCGTGGGAGAGCATGGCGAGAAACTCGTCCTTACGACGGTCGGCCTCGGCCAGGGCCTCGATGCGTTTTTGGAGTTCGATCTCCAGGCGTTTCCGGTTGGAGATGTCGCGAGCCACAAGCAAGACGGTCTCGATGACGTCGTAAGGGTCCCGCTCGGGGACGATCCGGCCGTGAAAGTGCCGGGTTTGAAGGCGGCCGGGAGCGTCGAACTCGATGACTCGCTCCTCGCCACTGTTGAAGGCATCTCGCAGACTCGTCGCGAGGAAGTCGAGAAGCTCCCTGGGAAGGGGGAGTTGGGCCAGGGGCCGCCCCATCAAGTCGTGAAGGGGCGCGCGCAGGGTCCTCAGGGTGGCCGGGTTAACGAAGCGGACGCGCAAGTCGCGGCCGAAACGGATGATCGGGTCGGGCGCGTTTTCGATGAGGAGGCGGAACTCCCGTTGGCGGAGGAACAGGGTCTCCTCGGTAGCGAGGCGGTCGGTGACGTCACGGATCGTGCAGAACATGGCCCCTTGGCCTTGCCATTCCGATCGGGCGACGCGCATCTCGGCGACGCGGAAGGAGCCGTCGGCTCGGGGCAGGTCGATCTCGGTGGTCTCGCCGGGGATCAGGGGGGTCCCGAAGGGCTGACCCATGAGGGTGCCACTGGTCCGTCCCAGGACATCCTCGGCGGCTGGATTGACGTAGCGGATCATGCCCTCTTGGTCGACCACGACGACGCCGTCAGCGTTGCGGTCGATCAGGTCACGAAACCTCGCCTCCGCCGCTTGAAGGGCTCGGGCCATCGCGTCGTCGCGGACCTCTCCCATCACGGGTCGCCTCCGGCTTCACTGACACTCAGATGCCCGGTCCGTCGTCGTCCCGGAAGAGTTCGTCGAGTCGTTCCAGTTCTCCAGGTGAGACCCGCGTGAAGTTCCCCGAGAGGATCCCGAAGATGTTGCGGAAGGCCTGGCCGATGTGCATCCCCCGGCCGTCGATGGTGAACTCGCGAATCTCCTTGTCGTGGTGCGAGCCGCGCATCTTGAGGACGGCCAGTCCTCTTCTCATCTCACCATACATCTCCACATACCGGAGGAGGATGATCGAGTCGGTCGTCGTGGAAATATGGGTCTCGGTGATCGACGATCCCCCCAGAAGGGTGGACGTCGTCGCGGTGAAAAGGCCTGGGATTTCGCGGTGCTTGATGAACGACGTGAGGCCGATGGCGAACTCCCGGAAGCTCTTGAGCGAGGCCACCCGTTCCAAGGCCGAGAGGCTGTCCACGGCCACGCGATCGGGCCTGTGTTCGTCGATGAGCTTCTTGATCCAGATCAAGTGGTCTTCCAGTGACGCGGCCTCGGGATAGGCGCAGACGACCTTGAGCTTCCCCTCGGCCTCCATCCGTTCGTAGTCGATCCCCCAACCGGAGGCGTTGCGCACGAGTTGTTCCCGACTCTCCTCGAAGGCCAGGAGCAAGCAGCGCTCGCCTCGGTCGGCACCTCCGGCGATGAAGCCGGTCGTGATGAGGGTCTTGCCCGTGCCGGTCGGTCCCGAGACGAGGATGATGGAATCGCGGAAGAAGCCGCCGCCGCACATGGCGTCGAGGTCGTTGTTGCCTGACGTGACTCGGCGGTCGCTCGATCGCTGCTTGAGTTCGATGGCGGAGAGCGGGATCACCACAATCCCTTCACCGGGGATGATCGTGAAAGGGCATTCTCCCTTTTGGTGGTCCGTGCCGCGGAACTTGAGGATCTCGACGGTCCGCCGCCGCGACTCTTGCTCCAGGTGGTTCCGGAGGATGATGACGTTGTCGGCGACGAACTCCTCGACGCCGAAGCGGGCGATCGGGCCGTCTTCGCCCAGCCGTTCGGCGGTGATGAGGGAGGTGACGCCCATCCCCTTGAGGGCCAGCGCGATCCGAAAGAGTTCATGCCGCACGGTGGCCGTGTCGGGGAGTTGGGCGAGCATTCCTCCCACACTGTCCAGGACGATACGGGTCGCTCCGATCCGATGGATGGCGTGTTCGATGCGGGCGAGGAGGGCGCCCAGGTCGTAGCCGCCGGTCAAAACGGGGGGTTCACCGGGCTGGGGTGATGCGTCCACGAACGCCCAGCGCCCTTCGGACTCCCACTTGCGGATGTCCCATCCCAGGCCGAGCATGTTCTGGCGGAGGTCTCCAGGCGCTTCCTCGAACGTGACGAAGACGCCATGCTCGTCGGCGAGGTCGATGCCCGCTGAGAGGAACTGCGCGGCGAAGACGGTCTTGGCGCTGCCGGCGGTCCCGGAGATCAGGGTCGTGCGCCCCCTGGGAAGGCCCCCGTGCGCGACGTGGTCGAACCCGGGGATCTCCGAACGCATCTTCTCAATGGCCAATGTCATTGCCTCCTTCGACGGGGTCAGGCCGGGTCATGGCCACCCACGCGCGTGTGGGTCAGCAGGTCGAGTCCCAAGAGGACGCGCTCGATGTCCGACAGGTCGCCGATGATCCGTCGGATGGGGGGGGGAAGCTCCTTGACCACGGTCGGGGTCGCCAGGATGCGCTCGTCCTCGGCGAGCTGGGGACGCTCCAACACGTCGATCACCACCATTTCATAATGTTGGTTCAACTCCGATTCGCAGATGGCCTTGAGCTGTTCGATCGCGCGCTGCGAGCGGGCCGTCTGACCGGTCACATAAAGCTTGAGGACATATCGGTTCATGGGACGACCTCTCGATGATGTGGGGTGGGGGGAGAGGCAAGCCGGAGCCGATCG
>CALLYK010000327.1 GCA_937858365.1 uncultured Isosphaeraceae bacterium
GGGTCTCGCGTCGACGCTGTTCCGCAACCGGGGTGACGGGACGTTCGAGGACGTGACGGCGAAGGCCGGCGTCGGCGGCAACAAGCCGGCCGCGTCGCGTGAATTGGGGATCAGCCTCAAGACCCTTTACAACAAAATTAATCAACTCAGCGGGGCTTGATTCTCAATTCCGTGCAGCCACACTTCTTGATGATTGAGCATGAAGCTGAGCGACCGCACCTTGTCCAGCCTAGCGATGCGAGGACGACTCAAGCCGGTCCCGCATCATCGTTTCCTCCCGGTGGACCAGAGGGCCGGAGCCGACCCCCTCGCGTGCCGAGTGGCCTGGGCATTCGTCGGCCTGGGGCTGGTGCTGCGGGTCGTTCGCCTGGCGCTGAATCACCCCCTTTGGGGTGATGAGTCGTACCTCGCGGCCAACATCCTGACGCGCGACTGGGCGGGCCTCACGCATACCCTCGATTTCGCCCAAGTGGCCCCAATCTTCTTCCTCCTCGTAGAGAAGGGTGTCGTTGTACTCCTCGGCCCGAGCGAGTTCGCCCTGCGTCTCTTCCCCACGCTTTGCGGTCTGGCCTCGTTGGTCCTCTTCCGTCACCTAGCCGGTCTCTGGCTTCGAGGGGCCGCCTTGCCTCTCGCGGTGGGCATTCTTGCGGTGGCGTTCTACCCGATCCGTCACGGCGGCGAAGCCAAACCATACGCTTCGGACCTTCTGGCCGCCCTCGTCTTGATCGTCCTAGCCAGCCATTGGCTCATGGCCCCGCGTGAATCACGATGGGTTTGGGCGTTGGTCGTCGCGGCTCCGCTCGCGATCCTGCTGTCGATGCCCAGCCTCTTCATCGTGGGGACCATCGGCTTCGTCATGATGCTGAGGTTTTTCGCCAAGGAAGATCGATCGCCATTCTGGGCGACATTAATGTTCCTTCTGACCACGCTCCTCGCGTTCGTCTCCTCTCTCCAGCTCATCGCACGAGCCGAGCTTGATGCCGAAGTCATGTCGATCTTGATGCGCGACTGGCGCCACGCGGGGGCCTTCGCGCCGGAGAGGGTCCGAGACGTCCCTCTTTGGTTCTTGCGCAATCATTCCAGCCAGATGTTCGCCTATCCGGTGGGTGGGGGGGGCGGCCTGAGTGTCGTCACCACGTCGATGTTCCTGATCGGCGCCTTCACGTTCGGGCGCCGCCGCGAATGGTGGGGCCTGGGCCTTTTCCTTATGCCGTTTGGATTAGGGATGTTAGCGGCATTGATGGGTAAGTACCCCTATGGGGCGACTGCGCGGACGATGCAGTACGTGGCCCCGAGCATTTGTTTGATGGCCGGCCTGGGTCTAGATCGCTTAGTGGCGCGCTTCTCCAACACCTCAGCGCGAGGCCGCAGGTTGGCCTACCTTTTCGCGGGACTCGCGGCCACGGGGATCGTATCCTTGGTGATCGATGCGGCCCGGCCGTACAAGACGGTCTATGAACGCAATGCCCGAGACTTCGCCCGTTGGTTCTGGACCGACCTGAGTCACGACGCCGAACTCGTTTGCATGCATACGGACCTTGGCTTCACGTTTGACCCGCACCATTGGCAGGTCCAACGCACGGCCGCCTATCTCTGCGACCAGACGATCTACTCCGCCCGGCATCGTCGAGGCCACCTGGTCCGCTGGTCGGCCATTTCGGCCGAGCACCCGCTTCGTTGCGTCCTCTTCAATGAGCACCCGAAAGATGACACTTCGTTCCAGACCTGGCTGGATTCGATGAAGACCGACTACAATCTCGTCGCGGTGCGTGAGTATCCGGTCAACCGAGGCGCGGTGGGACGCGCATGGGACTATCGAGACTACTACATCGTGTATGAATTCGTGCCCAAGGTCTCGCCGCCGCCGGTAGGAGTCCAAGATGATTACCAAGCTCTCAACGATCTGGATCGTGACGATCTCGGTCCTCTCACCCGCGGCCGATGACACGGATCGGCGCCTCGCCGACCAGCAGGCCCTGAAGCCGCTGGCCGAGCTCGTGGGGGCCTGGCGCGGCGTTGGGATGGTCCAACGCAACGTGCAAAAAGGTTCCTGGAAGGAGTCGGCCGATTGGTCTTGGAAGTTGGGTCGAGATTCGGCCGCGCTCGAACTGAAGCTTGTCGACGGCAAGTACTTGACGGCCGCCGGCGTTCGGCCTGGTCCGAAATCGGGCGAGTTCACGATGGAGGCGAGCCTGGCCGACGGTACGCAGCGGACCTTCCTGGGCAAGTTCAACGAACGCAAGCAACTCGTCCTCACGGCCGACGGAAAGGTTGGGACGGGCGTCGGGCGAATCAGCCTCTCACCACTCCACGAAACGCGTTTCCTCATGCTGCTGGAGGTCCCAGAAGGCCCCAAGACCTGGAAACGTTTGGCCGAAGTAGGATTCACGCGTGAAGGAGTGGCCTTCGCGGCGGGAGACGCCACGCCGGTGTGCATCGTCACGGGCGGTCGCGGGACGATCGCGATCAAACACAAAGGCGAGACCTACCACGTCTGCTGCTCAGGCTGCAAACAACTCTTCGACGACGACCCGGACGGGGTCATCGCTCAGTACAAGGCCAAGAAGAAATGAGACGAGCATTGAGTACCGAGTGTGGTTAATCGACACTTTTTATGTTCCTTGAACGATTTGGTTCGATGGACTCATCAATAAGAAAAACTTAATCATTCGTGATTGGTTTGCATCACTTCGAATTTCGGTGGTCGCATGGGCGTCGACTTGCACAAGCGGCCCCTTTGCGGTCGGCTTGACCTCTTGACTCTTGTCGGTGCTGGCCTTGTCCTTCTCGGCGTACTCGGCAGCCATTGCACAGACCTCACCTACCTTGAAATCGAAAAGGACGCCTCAGGGCGAATGTCGCGTGTGAGTCATTCCGTTCGAATCGCCTTTTCAATCGATTCAAGCGCCCAAGGGTTTTCGAGACTCGACAAGTCCCCTGGTTCCTTTCCCAGGGCCTTCGCCCTGATCGCTCGGCGGAGGACCTTCGCGTTGCGTGTTTTGGGCAACTCGGCGACGAAGCAGACGCGGGAAGGGGTGAAAGACTTGCCGAACGCCTCGGCCACAAGGTCCTCAAGGTCCTTCACCAACGAATCACCCGCCGCTTGAGGATTTCGCAAGACAACGTAGCACCAGATTGTTTCGCCCTTCACGGGGTCGGGCACACCGATCGCGGCTGCCTCCGCCACGTCCGCGTGTCCGACCAGGACCGACTCGACTTCCGCCGGTCCGAGCCGCTTCCCGGCGACCTTGAGTGTGTCGTCACTCCGGCCGTGGAGCGACCAGCAGCCGTCCTCGTCGATGGACGCCCAATCGCCGTGGACCCAAACGTCCGGCCAGCGCGACCAATAAGTCTGAATGTAGCGGTCGGGGTCGCCCCAGAGTCCGCGCGTCATCCCAGGCCAAGGTTTCCGGCACACCAGTTCTCCCACGCCCCCTCGCAAGGGACGGCCTTCAGGATCGACGACATCCATGGCCATCCCCAGCGCGGGTCCACTCAGCGAACAAGCCTTCAGCGGAGTCAGCGGCGTAGGGGACAGGAAGCAAGCCCCCACCTCGGTCCCTCCTGAGATGTTGATGATGGGGCAACGCTTCCCGCCGACATGCTCGAAAAGCCAGTGCCAGGGCCCAGGATTCCACGGTTCGCCGGTCGATCCCAAGATGCGCAACCGCGAGAGGTCATGGGAACGCACGGGCACCTCGCCGTGTTTCATCATCGATCGCACGAGCGTCGGCGAGATACCGAGGATCGACACGCCATGACGCTCGGCCAAGGCCCAGAGTCGATCGGGAGCGGGCCAGTCCGGGGCCCCTTCGTAAAGCAGGACCGTGCCCCCAAGTGCCAGCCCACCGATCACTTCCCAAGGCCCCATGATCCAGCCCATGTCAGTCAGCCAATAGAGGACATCGCCGACTCTCAGGTCGACCTGATGCGAGACTTCTTGAGCGAGCTTGACCAGGAACCCGGCGTGAACGTGGACGGCCCCCTTGGGTTTGCCCGTTGTGCCCGACGTGTAGCCGATCATCACGGGGGCCTCGGCGCCCATCGGCTCGCTCGGACACGGCCCCGCTACGGCGCTCAGGGCCTCGTGCCACCAAACGTCGCGTCCGGGTTGATGCAATGTCTGGCCGCTGAGTCGTTCAATCACCAGTTGATGACGAACGGTGGGGGATTCCGCGAGGGCCTCGTTGGCCACCGCGAGCATTGGGACGGCCTTCCCTTTACGATAGAAGCCGTCGGTCGTGATGAGCGTGATCGCCCCCGCGTCGTTGAGACGATCGGCCACGGCGCGGGAGCCGAAACCCGAGAAGATTGGGATGACCACCGCCCCAAGCTTCGCCACAGCGAAAAAGGCCGCAACCGTTTCCAGAAGCATGGGCGCGAAGAGGCCCACGCGATCGCCTTGGGTCACGCCGAGTCTCTTTAGGGCCAGTGCGGCGCGATCGGTCTCGTAGGCGAGCTCGGCGAAGTTCCATCGCCTGACCTCGCCGTCTTCCCCTTCCCAGATCAAGGCGACTCGGTCGCGCGCTGCTGAGGTCGAGTGGCGATCGACGCAATTGTGGCTCAGGTTGATCGTGCCGCCTGTGAACCAGCGTGCCCAGGGGGCGCCGTGGGAAAGGTCAACCACTTGTTCGTACGGCGTAAAGAAGTCGATGGGCAAGGAGCGGACCACGGTCCCCCAAAACCAGACCGGGTCATCGATCGAGCGGCGCAGCAGGTCTTGGTAGGTGGCCATGCCCACGTTACGCAGGAACCTGGCGATATTCGAGTGTTCGAGGGCGTCGGTGCCGGGGTACCACACGAACGGCTCGCTCATGCGTTTACCCTCGCGATCAAGTGGGCCTTTGCATTTCGAAGAGGTCCGTCGAGCGGCAATAATAGTTGCCGCCCAGCCGCGCGATCGCCTTCAACTTCCTCGGGTCGACTTGACCGTGATCGTCCAAGACGTCATCGCTCACATGAATCATCACGATTTCACCGATAACGAGATTGGCGGCGATCGCGCCGTCGCCGATGGGGAAGATGTGTCGGACCCGACATTCGAGATGCACGGGTGTCGCCGCGAGTCGGGGAGGACGCACCTTGAGGGCGGGGAGGGTCGTCAGCCCGGTCAGGTCGATCTCGCTCTCATCGGGAGGGAGTTCCTTCGCGGAGAGGTTGACCTCGCGCGCCAAGCCCTCGACGGCCGAATTCACGACGAATTCGCCTGTCGTCTGGACATTGTGAAGCGTGTCCTTCTTGGAACCGTCGCGACGCAAGGTCGGCGAGAAGACGACGACGGGCGGATTGGCGCCGAAAACGTTGAAGAAGCTGAAGGGGGCCAAGTTCACGCGCCCTTCCCGATCCACGGTCGTGACCCAGGCGATGGGCCTCGGAACAACCACACTGACGAGCGCCTGATAGACATCAACGATCCCTGTTTGAGACACATCAATCGTCATTCAACTTGTCCAACTGAGAGGATAGGAAGGGTCGTCGAGTTCAAGGGCTTGCTTGGTCAACAACAAAGGCTGATGTGTATCGACCATCACGGCAAGCTCGTCGGTGCGTTTCATGTCGCGGCTGGCGACGATCGTGCCAGGGTGCGGTCCATGTGGGATGCCCCTCGGATGGAGCGTGAACGACGATTCCTCGACGCCTCGTCGGCTCCCGAACTTCCCACGCACGTAGTATAGGACTTCGTCGGCCTGGACGTTCGAGTGGGCATAAGGGACTTTGATCGCTTCCGGATGTGTGTCCAGCATTCGAGGTGCGAATGTACAGATGACGAACCCTGGGGCCTCGAATGTCTGATGAATGGGGGGCGGTTGGTGAACGAGTCCCGTGATTGGTTCGAAATCGTCCGCGTTGAAAGTGTAAGGGTAAACCATGCCGTCCCAGCCGACGACGTCGAAGGGGTGGCTCGCGAGCGTGTAACGACTCAGTCGCGAGCCGTCCTTGATGAGCACGCCGACGGGTTGGTCATGGTCGTAGGGCTTGGCTTCGCGAGGGCCGTGTAGGTCCCGCTCGTAATAAGGGGCGCCCAACTTCAACTGGCCGTCTGGGTTCAGGTAGCGGGGAGGAAACCCGAGCGTTCCCTTCGACTCGATCACGAGAAGGTCGGCCGGTCGATCGGGGTCGAAATCGAGGCGATAGGTCGTGCAGCGCGGCACGACAATGTAGTCGAACTCGCGAAAGGGCAGGGGGCCGAACATGGACTGGAGCGTGCCCCGGCCCTGGTGGACGAAGACGACCTCGTCGGCGTCGGCGTTGCGGAAGAGTTCGGCCTGGTCCGTCGCCGGCCGGCAGCGAGCAATCACCACGTCGGGGTTGGCCAGCATGGGCACGCGGCCGGTGATTGGGTCGCCGATTCTGGGGACGTTTTTCGTCTTGATATGATGATGACGCAGCACCTCTTGCGGCACGGTCTCGACGATCGCGCTACCCGCCGCTTCGACCTTGGTGACGCGCGTGGGTGGACGAAGGTGATAGACAATGCTATAAGCACGCGAGAACCCTTCGACCGTGATCACTTCCTCGTAATAAATCCCCTCGCCTTGAAATCCTGGTTCATGGTGGTGGGCCAAGTGACGCTTGCGGGGGACCGCCCCGAGTCGGAGATAGGGAGGCATGGAAGGGCCCTTGTCGAGATCAAGGATGGGCGATCACCCGGTTGCGCAGGGTCCCCAGGCGTTCGATGGTCAGTTCAACGACGTCTCCTGGGTGGAGCCAGCCGCCGACCTTCTCCGGTGTGAGTTCCAAGATGCAGCCGGTCCCTACGGTGCCGGAGCCGAGCACGTCGCCGGGTCGCAACGTGGCATCTCGGGAGGCGTGGGCGAGGAGGCGGGGCCAGGGCCAGTGCATCGAGCCGGCGTCGCCCCGCGAATACACTCGGCCGTTTACTTGGGCCGTCATTTCCAGGTGCAGACGGCCTTCATGATAAGAGTCACGCAGTTCTTCAAGGGGCACAAGCTCGGGACCCAGCGAGGTCGCGAAGTCCTTACCTTTGCTCGGTCCCAGGCCCACCTTCATTTCGATGGCCTGAAGGTCACGCGCGCTCCAGTCGTTCATGATCGTGAACCCGGCGACGACGTCGAGGGCCCGGTCATCGTCGGGAAGGTCGCGGCATTCGCGGCCGATCACGCACGCGATTTCGAGTTCGTAATCGAGGGCCTGGCAGCCCCGCGGAGCATACACGTTGGCGTCATGACCAAGAACGCTTGCGGGATTGGAGAAGTAGAAAACGGGTAGCTCATACCACTCCGGCACCATGTCGAGTCCGCGATGTCGGCGGCACGTGGCGACATGCGCTTCGAATGCGTAGAAATCGCGGAGGCTCGCGACCGGAGGGACGGGTCTTCGCATCGGCTTCGGTCCCGCTTCAAGGCACGACGAAACAGCCGGGGCCCACCGCGTAGGGGTCGAGGCTGAACTCGACCACGGCCGCTTTTTGCGTTGAGCGTTGTGTGATGTGGACCTCAAGCTCACCCGCCCCGCAGCCCTCTGGCGGCTCGATCGCGAGGAACATCATCCGCATCGATTGCACGGGGAACCAATTACGCTCGGATACGACTTGGCCGTCTCGCGGCACGAGCGCGACGCTTCGCGCGTGAGTGCCGTCGAACAGGTTCACGGACCAGGCGGCGCCTGGACCAGCGAGTTCGAAGGCGTATGCGTCCGGTCGATCGCCCATGACGAACATGGCCATGTTCGTCCGACCTGGGTAAATCCGAACGGCCTGCGCCAAGTGGCGTTCGACTTCGGTATTTCCCAAGAAGATGTTGAAATTGCCGGCGAAATGGGAGTTCCGACGACCCATCAGTGCCATCAGGTCTAAGGCCGTGCCGGCGGTTGCGCCGACGCGCCGCCGGGGTTTCGATGACCTATCTCCCAGGTCGAGCGCCGTGAGTAGGCGACTCGGCGGGACCCGATCGGGCGGACCGAGCGGCTTGGCCGCCGGCACCGCGATTTCCACGGTGAGGGTAGTCGATCGACGGGGCCCGATGCTGGGTAGGGCGAGTCTTAGCAGGGGCCTTGTGGGAACGAAGGCACCGAGCGGAGCGGTATGCACGATCAACTCGTCCGGCCGAGATGGTGCATCTCCCGTGTTGGTCACGTCAACCGAGAGGCGGAGCAGGTCGGGCCCCACGTTACTGAAGCGAATGTCTTTTCGCTCGAAGATGAGCTTGGGGCCGGTGCGCTGAACTTGCCGTCTTTCGACCTTTTCGAGTAACGCCGTCATCGTCGCCCTCCCTAGTGTCAGTGGATACTCGGACGAACAGGGGGCGTCGCCCCGCGATAAGGGACCGTTTCAGAGGGTCCCGCGCAGTTCTTGCTCGCGCTCGATCGCTTCGAAGAGGGCCTTGAAGTTCCCCTTGCCGAAGCTCTGTGCGCCATGGCGTTGGATGATCTCGAAGAAGAGGGTGGGACGGTCCTCCACGGGCTTGGTGAAGATTTGCAGGAGATAGCCTTCCTCATCCCGATCAATAAGGATGCCGAGGTTCGCCAGGTCTTCGATGTCCTCGTCGATGGGGCCGACGCGCTCGGAGACCAGGTCGTAATAGGTGCGCGGGACCTTGAGGAAGGAAACATCGTTGGCGATCATCGCCCGGACGCTGGCGATAATGTCGTCGGTGCTCATGGCGATGTGTTGCACGCCGGGACCGCCGTAGTAATCGAGAAACTCCTCGATCTGCGACTTGCGCCGGCCTTTGGCCGGTTCGTTGATGGGGAACTTGATCCGACCGGGACCGTCGGCCACGACCTTGGACATGAGTGCCGAGTATTCCGTGCTTATGTCCTTGTCGTCGAAGCTGACAAGAAGTGAGAAGCCGAGCACCTTGTTGTAAAAATCGACCCAGTCCCCCATTTTTCCATCATCCACGTTCGCCACGATATGGTCGATCGCCTTGAGTCCGACGGGTCGGAACGTCCGCGGGTCGTAGCGTTCCGGGTCGATCGGCTTGTACCCTGGGGCGAAGACCCCTTCATAACGTGAACGATCGACGAACGTGTGGGTCGTATCGCCGTAGATCTGGATCTCGGCAAACTCGTAAGTGCCGTACTCGTCCACCAGCGCGGTCGGCGACGTGACGCCGGTCGCGCCGCGACGCAAGGCCGCGTCGTAGGCGGCGCGGACGTTGTCAACTTCCAGGGCGATCGACTGGACGCCGTCGCCGTGGGTGATGAGTCTCTTCGCTTCGGGATGTTCGCCTTTCAAGGGCGAGGCCAGGACGAAGGTGATGTCCCCCTGACGCAAGACGTATCCGGCCTCGTGACGCACGCGTGTTTCCAACCCCGCGTAGGCGACCACGTCGAAGCCGAACGCGTTGCGATAGAAATAGGCGGACTGACGGGCGTTGCCCACGAAGAAACGAACATGGTCGATCCTGCGCAGGGGGATTTCGTCGTCGAAGGCCATTCCAGAAAGCTCCGGATGTCGAAAAAGACCCTGAATCAAGTGTTGACAATGCGGCGTTGTCGATCCTCTTCCAAACCGTCCCAAAAGACGGCTATGGCGTCGAGGACCTCGCGAAGGTCCGCGGCATCACCGCGAACAGCTCCCGGGCGTAGTCGGCGATCTCTTCCTTCTGATCAGGATCCAGCCGCGGGAAGATCGTCTCCGCGAGCAGCCACGACAGCCGCGCGTGCATGCTCTCGTCCTTCATGATCCGCTGCAGGATCGGCCGCACCGCAGGGTGGGTGGTGTGCGGGAGGCGGGCGCGCATCATCTCCAGCGATACCGTCTCGCTCACGCAGCCGTTGGAGAGCGCCCAAAAGGGGGCCGCCATGTCGTAGGGCTCGGCCAGGAGCAGCGGGTTGTAGCCGCTGTTGTCCGGCACCTCCTCCACGTAGCCGCCGAAGGCATCGGCCAGGTTCTTGGACATCTCCGTGTGGCGGACCTCGTCCGAGGCGATGATCGCCAGGGTGTCGAGGACGTCGAGCGACCCGCGGTCGCGCACGATCGCGAGCATGGTCTGGGCCATGGCCGGAACCGCGGCGTACTCGCTCCAGGCGCGCTCGCTCCAAAACTGCCGGGCGGCGCTGGGATCTTTGGTCTTGATGGGCGCGACGCGTTTGACGCCGGTGCGCGAAGGAGGGCGCTCGGCCAAGGCGGTGCGCAGCCTGAGGGCGGCGGGCTCTCCGTGGGAGAGCTCCACTTTGCGGCTCATTTGCCGGATTTTCGCACGCTGCGCCCCACCGAGGGTAGCGCGGGAGTCCGAGAAACCGCGGCCGGAGCACCCAGGAAGGGCTTGGCGCCGCGGGCGAAGCCGTCGCTGCTGGCGGCAGCGGGGGCCTTCTTGGGCTCGACCGGGATGCCAAACTCACCGAGCAGATTGTCGACGATCGCGGATACTTCGGCGTCGCTCAGGTTCTCTTCCATGGTGTCCTCCTCAGCCCATCGGGATCGCGGGGCGCTGCTTCTCGACCTTGAAGGCCACGTCGGCGCCGATGGAGGCCCCGAACTTGTTGAGGAGCGTGGCGGCGGCCTTGCTGTCGATGGCGACCGCGCCCGGCCCGCCCATGCTGCCGATGCTCTTGCTGCGCTCGAAGAGCCCCTCGAGGATCGCGCGGTACAGGTGGGCGCGCGTGTGGACGTCGCCCCAGCCCACGACCGCGCCCTTCGCCTCCGGGCCCGGGATGCGCACGCCGGGCGACCAGAAGGGCTGCAGGACGAGGCCCATCGACCCCGGCGGCGTGGCGGCGACGAGCTCGTCGAACAGGGTCTCGGTGTCCACGCCGAGCGCTCGGGCCCGCGCGACCTCCGTCGCGCCGAACTCGCGCTTGAACCACTCGATCATCCAGAAGCCGCGGTAGATCTGGACCTCGAGGCTGTACGTGTCCGGCACGGCCGCCGGATAGGGCGGGACGAGCGGAATGACCTCGACATAGCGCCGATGCGTGGTGTTGAACGTGGCGGT
>CALLYK010000328.1 GCA_937858365.1 uncultured Isosphaeraceae bacterium
GCGCCGATGCGCACGAACTGGTGCACGACGGTGAAGCCGCCCAGGATCGCCCAGTCGCCGACGTGCACGTGGCCTGCCAGCGTGGCGCTGTTCCCGTCGGGATTCGCCACGACGACATCCCAGGTGCCTCTTGCCTTACCACGCAGGTCGAACGTGGTCGTGAGGCTACGACCATCGGCCGAAACGTTGACAGTGCCGCTAGGAATGTCGGATTGGCCGGCTAGCCGAAGCTTCGCGGTGGCACCAGCGATGAAGTTGCTTCCCTGGACCGACACGGTGGCAGCCATCGTGTCGGCGGCACCAGACGGCGAGATCGCGCTCAGAGCGACCGCGACTGCACCGGCGCGTTCTCGCACTGCGAGCAGAGCATCGGCTCGAAGAGGACGTCGTGCTTCGGATCCCGTCCCATCGGTCGCTCCCTCCCGAGCCGCCTGTCGACGCGAGACCATACTGTCCAAGTGGAAAGGTTGTCAAGTGAATAGGATCGGGCGGTCTTGGGCTACGCTCTGCGCAGATGGCGAGCGGGACCAGCCGGCCGGCCTACGGCGAGGGGCGCGAGGCGCTCGTAGTCGAGCATCGCGTCGAGGGCCTCCACCAAGTCACGGCGGCTCGGTTCGGGCCTTTCGCCGCCGAGTCGGAGTTGATCGTCGATCCGGCCGCGATAGCGCAGGGCGCGCTGGGAGTCGAGGACGACCACTTCGGGCGTGCGCGTCCAGCCGACGGCCTTGGCGAAAGGGCCTTCATCGCGGCCCACCGGGAACTCGACCCCCGCGTCAATCGCCATGGCAGCCATCTCGGCGACACTCTCGTCGGGTGCCACGTCGAGTGCGAGGAACTGGACGTCGCGGGGCCGATAGCGCCGTTCCAGGTCGGCCAGGATTGGGAAATATCGCTTGGCGAGCGGACACGACACGCGCATTGCGACGACGACGAACGCCTGCTTGGGACCGAAGTCGTCGAGCGTGCGCGTGAGTGAGCGGATGTCCTTGAACGAGGGCGGTTCGATGCGCTCGCCGATCTTGGGACCATCGGCGCACGCGGCCGGACCGATTCGCAGACCACACAAGACCACGATGCAAAATGCGCGACGCATGAGACCGCCCCTTCTGGTCACTTGGCTTCCATCATGGACCACAGGGTTGGCTCGATCGAGTCGGCCCAGATCCGGTAGCCCTTGGGGCTGAGGTGGAGGAAGTCGGGCATGATCTCCTTGGAGAGCGTGCCGTCTTCCGCGAGGAACGACTTGCCGATGTCCAGGTAGACGACCTTCTTGCCGTCGGCGATCGGCTTGAGGAGTTCGTTGGTCTTGGCGACCTTCTCACGAATGGCGTCGGTCGGTTTCTCACTGCGCGGGAAGATCGCCAGGAGGAGCACTTTGGTTTGAGGCAGCTTCGAATCGAGTTTGGCGACGATCGCCTTCACGCCGTCGGCGATCGCTTCGGGCGAGTTGCCACCCATGTTGTTCGTGCCGATCATCATGACGGCCACCTTGGGCTGGATCCCGTCGGCCTCGGCGTTGTCCAGGCGCCATAGGACATGTTGAGTGCGGTCGCCCGAGAACCCGATGTTGAACCCGCGGCGCGGGCCGTAGAAGCGTTGCCAAGTCTCCTTTCCGGCCCCTTCCCAGCCTTGCGTGATCGAATCGCCGATGAAGAGGACCTCGGCCTTGCTCTCCTTGACGCCGGCGGCCTTCTCCTCGTGGCGCTTCTGCCACCAGCCTTCGCCGGAGCGGTGGGCGGGAGTTGTGGTGTCGGGTTGCTGGGCCAAGACGGGCGGCGCGACCAGGGCGCCGACAAACAAGAAGGCGATCGAAGATCGGATGCGGGGGATGCTCATGGTGGGGCCTCGCTCGGCGGAGGGAAAATCGAAGCTGCGGCGCGGTATCCTAATGTTCCTCGTTCGGTGTTTCCAGGGGCGTGCCCGGTTCGGCGCCAGGTTCGACCGCCGCCGACCTGTTGACCGGCATCTCTTGCCGGCGCGACTTCAGGTCCCACAAGCGGGTCCCCAGGTCGTTGCCGGGTTTCCGCCAGTTCTTGACGTCCAGGTCCCTGGCCCCGTCGTCGTTGCCGTCGTCGCTCACCGAGTAGATCGTCAGGCCGTCGTCACGTCGGAGCATCCGGAGCGGCCCCGAACCGAACGGGTCGCGCGGGACGCTCTCCAAGTAATCCGGGACCAGGGCATCGAGTGTCTTGGGCCAATCCCCGTGGTCGAGGCGATAGCGCTCGGCCGCCAGCATGACGATCGTGCAACGCAAATGGGTCCGCGAGCGGACATGCGCCAGTGAAGCGGCATTGGTCGCCGGGACGAACAGGAAGTAGAAAGGTGCCCTCCACCGCGGCGTTTTCGCGGCGCGCTGGTCGATCGCCTGGTATGTCTCCAGCAACCTCTCCGGCGGTCCTTTCGCCGCCTTCACGCCCTCGTTGAGTGCTTCCAGACCTAGGGTCTGACTCGTTCGGAACATCCAGCCGGGGGCCAAGTACATCGGCATATTGGGCATGCCCAACGTGCCGAGGGTGGATCTGGGGACCGTGCCGTTGCGGAGCTTCTCGATCATGTCGTGGTAAGCGGCGCGCTCTCCACGCAGACCAGTGTACAAGAGCGGTTCCGCCTCCTCCTGGGTGAGGAGACGCTGGAGTTCCTCCAAGGGGGCCGCGGGGGCCTCCCCCAACGAGAGCGTCCGCTCCACACTCGAAAGCGTGATGCCGTCCACGGCGATTCGCACGAGCATCGAGATCAGCAGGGGCTCATCGCCCAGGGAACGCGCCACGTTCAGGTTCGCCCGGATGCTCTCGAAGGCCGCGACGAGGTCTCCTTCCTGGGCCCGGGAGAGGGCATCGGCTTGGAGCAGCCGAGAGACCTTCCGTGTTTCTTGAACTTGTGGAATGAGCGTGAGAAACGGCACATCGTCCCACACGATCTTGGTGCCGCCTTGGGGGAAGTCCTTGAGGCGACGGGCGTCCGCGAGCGCGGGGCCGAACCCGTTGAGCTCGGTCTTCAGCGCCTCGGCCATCTCGTCGCTCAGGCGATACGGGGCCACGCGCTCGATTGCCGCATTCACCAACTTGAGGCGATTGCCGTCGGGGTCTTCAATCGGGCTGCCCTTCACCGGCCAATTGCCACTGATCCGGGTCGCGACCGCCAGGACCCGCGGCGCTGAGTTCTCGGCCTCGTCGGGGATGTTTCGGTGTTCCTCCAGGTCGGCGAGGCGCCAATGGGGGTCGTCCTTCTCAATCGCGGCGATCACATCACGAAGTCGTTGGTTCGAGCGGTAATTGCTGAAAAGGGACCCGCCGACCAGCAGGAGGAAGGGCGCCAGGACGATCAGGGAGATTTCGATCAGGCGCCGCTTCTTCTTGGAAGAAGAGGCCCGGAAACCCTGGGGTATGTCCGTGTCCGCGCGAGGCCCGCTCATGATAAGCTCCCGCCTGGTTCTTGAGGGTTGGAGGAAGTTACTTGCCGGTTAAGACACCGCCGGGCCGGGCATGGAAGTCGAACGTGCGGGGCCGTCACGACGGCGCCTCGCTCGGTCCCACGGAGCAGCCGAAATGCTCCTGATAACAGACAACGTCGAGACCGAAGCGGCCTGGGAAGGGCTTGGTCTCGCGGGCGTGACCCAGACAGACCAAGCAGCCGACCGAATGGTCGTCGGGGACGCCGAAGGAGGCGCGGACCTTTTCCTCGTCGAACCCTTCCACCTGGGCGGAGTGCACTCCCACCGACTCGGCGGCCAGCATCAGGCACATCGCGGCGGACATCGCTGAACGCGAGGCCCACAATCCGAGGTCGGTCGTGCGCGACATCGCGGCCCTCGCGCGGCCCTTCATGCCGGCGGCTTGCTCCGAGGTCAACACGCCTCGTCGGACTTGCGAGTCAAGCATCGGGTCCAAGTGTGTCTCATGAGGATGGTGATAGCCCAGCACGATTACGACGACCGGCGCCTCGGTGATCTTCTCCTGACCATAGGCGCACGTCTTGAGCTTCTCCCGGTTCTTCTCCGAGCGAACCACCAGGAACCGCCAAGGCTGAAGGTTGTGGCCCGAGGGCGCCTGCGTGGCCAGACCCAGAAGGCGCCGCAGTTGGACCTCGTCGAGTTTCTTGGCCGGGTCGAAATGCCCGGTCGTCCGGCGGCGCTGAAGGGCCTCGGCGACCGTCAACTCGTCAGCCATGTTGCCCACTCCGGAAACCCCCGAAAAGGGACGTGTTGGATCACGACGTCGGGCGACGGCCTGGACCCGCGACGATCGAGGCGGAGGAGGACCACGATCACGAAGAGGGGGACGCAAACGGCCGTCGTGATCATGACCGCGCACACCAAGGCGATCGCCAAGCGGGCCGGAAACGCATGGGAGCACCTGACCCGATGAGCCAACGACGATTGTCGCGGGGTGGACCGAAGATGTCCATCCGTCGGGGGGAAGATCGTGGTGTGGCCCTTGTCGGATCGACGAGCCGTTTTGGGCCGGGCCGCTCGACAACCGACGGCCCCCTTCATGGTCCTGGCGTTTTGGGCCCCTTGACCCTTATCATCCGGCATTGTGGGGCCCGATTCGGTCCTTTCGCGTCGGCCGGGCCTCGATCGCATCGTCACTCTCCAGGAGCGAACATCAAATGCTACGACGAATCGGCTGGTTGGCGCCTCTCGCCTTGGTTTGCCTCGCGTCCCTCTCCGCGAGGGCCCAAGACAAGTGGGTCTCCCTCTTCGATGGCAAGTCGCTGGACGGCTGGGAAATCAACGACTTCTCCAAGAGCACCAAGTGGGAGGTCGTCGACGGCGAGCTCCGCGGCTCCGGCGGTGCCTCGATGATCACGAGCACCAAGGGCCCCTACAAGAACTTCCGTTTCCGAGCGGAAGTGAAGATCAACGACAAGGGGAACTCGGGCATGTACTTCCGCTGCAAGAACACCAAACCCGGCTTCACCGACGGCTACGAGGCCCAAATCAACGCGACCCACGGCGACCCGATCCGCACCGGCTCGCTTTACACGATGGTCCACCTCTACGAAGCGGCCCACAAGGCCGATGAGTGGTTCACCGAAGAAATCGAATGCAAAGACGTGAACTACCGTGGCAAGGTCGTCACCGCGATCAAGATCTCGGTGAACGGCAAGGTCCTTTTCGAGACGAACGACTTCACCCGTCAGTTCGGCCCCGGCTATTTCTCCTTCCAACAGCACGACCCAGGCAGCAAAGTGAGTCTGCGCAAGATCGAAGTGATGGAACTACCCAACACCACCGGCGACAAATGACCATCTGGCCCGCGCCGCCACTGGAGTGGCGCGGGCCCTTTCTTGGCTCACTTGAAATCGGTTGAAGAGAGGGCCTCGCCGCCGTTGCGGGTCATCAGCTTCACCAACACGATCTTGTTGATCTGATTGTTCACGGGTCCGACGCTGCCGTCGCACTTGGCGAAGTTCACCTGGTTCGGGTGCAGGCTCGACCAATAGGTGAAGGCCTGGCGATTGTTGCCCAGCAAAAGGGGCTTGTTGATCGTCCGGTTGTTATCGGCCGTGGTGCGCACGCAGCAGCTCGCGGCGTCGGCCCAAGTGCCTTCGCGGACCTCACCAAGCATGATGGTGTTCGAAGCGCCATCGGTAATGTCCTGCATGCCGACCGACGAGTTCGCGTAGCTGATGCCGTTCTCGAAGAAATAGCAGGCGAGGGGGTCGTCGGTTGTGGTCGTGCAGTTCGGGTCGCGGCCGGCGGCCATGTTGGCTCGATAGTCGGAGTAGCCGAAGCGGGGAGTGGCCGGTTGGGTCGTCCCGCCGGCGACCGTAGGCGCCTTGTGCGTGTTCGACGGACAGAGGAAGACATCCAAGACATACCGCACCGACGTGATGTTGCTCGGGTCCCCCGTGGGCATGGCGAAGTTGATCCCCTCGTAGTTGGTGTTCAACTCCAGCTTGAGCATGAGGCCGAT
>CALLYK010000329.1 GCA_937858365.1 uncultured Isosphaeraceae bacterium
CTTGCGGTCCACAAATGGGTGGGCCACCGCCAAAGGCGCATCGGGCCTTTGGCGTTCGGGCCCTACCCGATCCAAACCGTTTGAAGTCGGGACTACCAACGAATCTCCCGCGCGCGTAGGCATCTTCGCGGCGAGATCAACCGCATCGTCATCCGCTCCAACTCCTGGGCGATCCGCGGGCCCAACCCATGACGCGCGACCGCACCTAGGTCCGGACGCGCACGACGATCCACACTTCGGACCCCAAGTGCCGGGCCGCTCGGATTCCCCGTGGTATGGCTAACTCGGGTCCGATGCCGTTTGACGGGGCGATCGAAAGTCGCGAAGATCGGGATGAAGGCCGCGTCGGGCCGAACGATCGGTGACCATCGCGACGTGTTCCGCGGGCCGCCGGCGTCCACGAACCGGTGGTCGAGCGGACGGGTCGGGCGCCGAGTTGAGGCATACTCGTATGTTCACTTTTTATGACCACGATGCTCGGGGCTCTCGACGCTCCTTCCTCCGGGTTGGGTGTGCCGCGTTGGGGTCGGTTGGTCTGGGTATGTCCGAGCTGTCCTCCCTGTTTGCTCGCGCGGAGACGGTCCCGGGAGTGCTCACCGGGAAGTCGGTGATCTTCCTCTTCCTCCACGGCGGGCCGAGCCAGGTCGAGACGTTCGACCCAAAGATGGACCGGCCTGAAGGGGTCCGCAGCGCGACGGGAGAGGTCGCGACGGCCATTCCCGGCATCACGTTTGGGAGCACCTTTCCGAACCTCGCCGCGCGGGCCGATAAGATGATCGTCGTCCGTTCGTTTGTTCCGGGCGATGCGGACCACAACCTCAAACCGCTCGTGGGACGGGATTCGTTCGGGACCAATCCGGGGGCGATCTTTGCTCGGGTCGCCGGCTCGAACCACACGCGGACGGGATTGCCGACCAACGTCCTCCTCTTTCCAAGGGCGGTCGACCCGTCGACCCGGCCGGGCACGACTTCTTTCGGGCGGTTCGACGCGACCGGGGCGCTCTCATCGGCCTATGCGCCGTTCGACCCAAGCCAGGGCGAAGGTGTTGAAGGACTGAAGTTGCGTCTGCCCCGCGAACGTCTCGACGACCGCCGCCACTTGCAAGAGCTGCTCGGGTCCGTCGCTCGGGACCTGGACGCGGCGCCCGCTACCGAAGGGGTCGAGCGCCTCCGCGCCCAAGCCTTCCGCCTTCTGGAAGGCGGGATGGCCGAGGCGTTCGACTTGGGCCACGAAGACCCACGTCTCGTCGCCCGTTACGACACGGCGCCGCTCGTGACTCCCGACGCGATCAACAAGATATGGAAGAACTACGACAACTACGTTGACAACGCGAAGTCGCTAGGCAAGTTGCTGCTGCTGGCCCGCCGTCTCTGCGAACGCGGCTGCGGCTTTGTGACGGTAACGACCAATTTCGTTTGGGACATGCACGCCGACGTCAACAACGCGCCGATGGTCGAAGGCATGAGCTACATGGCACCGCCGCTCGACCACGCCCTGGCCGCGTTCATCGACGACCTGCACGCCCGAGGGCTTCAGGACCGCATCCTTCTGGTCGCTTGCGGCGAGATGGGTCGCACACCACGCATCAATGCCAAGGGAGGGCGCGACCATTGGGGGAATCTCGGTCCGTTGCTCCTGGTCGGCGGGGGCCACCAGCCGGGCCAGGTCATCGGCCGCTCCACGAAAGACGCCGCCGGCCCGCAAACGGAACCGGTCACAGGTCGGCACCTTCTCGGCACGATCCTGAACACGCTTTTCGACGTCGGCCGGCTCCGTCTCGTGCCGAGCATTCCCCGCGAATTCGCCCAAATCATGGCCGGCTATGAAGGGGTCCCCGGACTCGGCTGAACAACCTGGACCATCCGTTGGGCGTGCGTCCCTGACTGCTGGAACGTGAGGCGACGAGTCCCGTGAACTCCCTCCTCTTGGTCCCAATCCTCACCCTCGCGGGCCTCATTCCAAAGGCCGGTCAAGCGGACGCGAGCGATTTCGACCGCGATGTGCGCCCCATCTTCGAAGCACGATGCTACTCGTGTCACGGCCCAATGCGGCAACGCTCGGGGCTCCGGCTCGACACCCGAGCAGGCGCGCTCAAGGGTGGCGATGTGTATGGTCCATCGATCGTGCCGGGGAAGGCCGCCGAGAGTCCTCTCGTTCGGCTCGTCTTCGGATCGGACGAGGACATGCGCATGCCGCCCAAGGGCGAGCGGCTTTCGGCGAGCGAAGTCGCGACGCTTCGTCGTTGGGTTGACGAGGGTGCCGCATGGTCGGCGACAGCTGGTCCCGAAGCGCCATCGGGACCCAAAGAGCATTGGGCGTTCCAGCCGGTGAGGCCCCCAACACTCCCGACGACGGTTGACGTCGCGTGGCCGCGCGAATCGATCGATCGCTTGGTCCTCGCTCGGTTGGAACAGGAGCACATCCAACCTTCAAGGGAAGCCGACAGGTGGACCTGGCTCCGCCGGGTGACCTTCGACCTGACCGGCCTGCCGCCAACGCCTGAGCGCGTGGCGAGCTTCGTCGTGGATTCCCGCCCCGACGCCTTCGAGCGTGTGGTCGACGAGCTGCTCGCATCGCCGAGCTATGGAGAGCGCTGGGCCCAACACTGGCTCGATGTGGTCCGTTACGCGGACACCCACGGCTTCGAGGTGAACACGGAACGGCCCAACGCATGGCCCTATCGCGATTACGTCATCGCGGCCCTCAACGCCGACACTCCTTACGACCGGTTCGTTCGCGAGCAGATCGCCGGCGATGCGCTGGGTCAAGACGCGGCGACCGGCTTCCTTGTCACAGCCTCCGTGCTCTTGCCGGGTCAAATCGGTGCGGACGAACCGTCGAAGCGTCTGGCACGGCAAGACGCGCTCGACGAAATCGTCAACAACGCGGCCCTAACGTTTTTGGGACTCAGCATCGGCTGCGCTCGCTGTCACGACCACAAGTTCGACCCCATTTCCCAGCGCGACTATTATGCGATGCAAGCCTTCTTCGCCGGCGTCGAGTACGGCGAAAGGCCGCTACGGACCCCGGAAGCCGAAGCGCTACGTGAGGAAGCGGTTCGTCTTCGCCGCGAGTTGGAGAGGATCGACTTGAAGCTGGCCCTGCTGGGGCCCCTGGCGCGTTCCGGCGGCGAGCGCCCGGCGGTCAACGCAAAGGTCAATCAAGATCGCTTCGCGCCCGTGAAGACCGATCGACTCCGCTTCACGATCGGCACGACGAACAACCTGGAGCCTTGCCTGGACGAACTCGAAGTCTTCGACGTCGAAGGTCGAAACATCGCACTCGCGACCGCCGGTACAACAGTCACGTCGTCGGGTGATAAGGTGGCCGCGGATCGACACGAACTGAGGTTCATCAACGATGGGCTGTATGGCAACTCAAGGAGTTGGATGTCGAGCGAGACGGGACGCGGCTGGGTCGAACTGGCGTTCTCAGGTGAACGCACGATCGAGCTTGTGACCTGGGGCCGAGACCGTGAGGGGAAGTACGACGACCGGTTGGCATTGGAGTATCGCATTGAGGTCGCCGATGGCCCTGGTGAGTGGCGGACCGTCGCCGACCAGACCGACCGTCGGAAGTACCTACGCGATGCGAAACCAGGACCCACGTTCAGCACCGAGCGTCTTGATCCAACCACGGCCCTTGAGGCGAAACGCTTGATGGAGAGTCGGCATTCGCGAAACGCGGCGCTCGCCGCCACGGGCGTGGGTCAGGTCGCATTCGCCGGGACTTTTCGAACACCCGACTTGATCCATCGCCTGCATCGCGGCGATCCCGAGCAACCGAAGGAGGAGGTTGCTCCCGCAGTCCCGAGTGCATTGGGCACATTGGGTCTTTCCAGCACCGCACCGGAAGGCGAACGTCGTCGGTCCTTGGCCGACTGGATCACCAGCCCGGACAATCCCTTGACCGCACGTGTGATGGTCAATCGCATCTGGCAGGGGCACTTCGGCACCGGTCTGGTGGAGACCGCATCCGACTTCGGACGCCAGGGCACGCGGCCGTCGCACCCCGAGTTGTTGGACTGGCTCGCAGCGGATTTCATCCGGTCGGGCTGGTCATTGAAGCAGTTGCATCGGCGGATTGTTCTCTCTGCGGTCTATCGCCAGTCGAGCCGAATCGATCCCGCCGCATGGGCGAAAGACGCCGACACGCACCTGCTCTGGCGCTTCCCGTCAAGACGGTTGGAGGCCGAGGCGATCCGCGATGCGATTCTCGCCGTGAGCGGCCTTCTGGACTCGAAGATGCGAGGTCCGGGGTTCAATTTGTTCCAGCAACGCGGTGGCTTGAGCGGCTTCACGCCGATCGAGTCTTCTCATGGGGACGGCTCGCGTCGCCTGATCTACGCCCACAAGGTACGCCGTGAGCGAGACGCGGTCTTCGGGGCCTTTGACTGTCCGGACGGCGGTCAGAGCACGGCTCGACGGCGGGAGTCGAACACGCCGATTCAGGCCCTCAACCTGTTCAACAGCCGGTTCACCGCCGAGGCGTCAGCCGCCTTCGCCGAGCGCCTCCACTGCGAGGCCGGCGATGACGCGGCCAACTGTGTCCGTCGCGCCTATCAACTCGCCCTCGCGCGTGATCCGCATGACGATGAGTTGAACGAAGCCGTAGCCGTCGTGAAGGAACACGGGCTGCCGGTCGTCTGTCGGGCCCTCTTCAATTGCAATGAGTTCTTGACCCTTCCATGACAATCCCCAACGCCGACCGCATATCGCCCGTGGGACGACACCTCTTGGACCGGAGGAGTTTTCTCGCTCAGAACGCCACGGCGCTCGGCTCCATCGCGCTGGCGAACCTCCTGGGCCGCGATGGGCTGCTCGCGGCCGACGGCCCGGTGATCGACCCGGCTCGGCCCTTCGCGCCGCGGCCGTCG
The DNA here is from genome assembly GCA_937858365.1 of uncultured Isosphaeraceae bacterium. Taxonomy (GTDB): domain Bacteria; phylum Planctomycetota; class Planctomycetia; order Isosphaerales; family Isosphaeraceae; genus CALLYK01. The sequence continues at coordinate 4,878 of CALLYK010000329.1, forward strand.
CACTTCCCAGCTCGTGCCCGGAACGTGGTCGTCATCTTCTGCGCGGGGGCGGTCAGTCAACTTGAAACGTGGGACTACAAACCGGAGTTGATCAAGCACGACGGCAAACCGCTGGTGGGTGGGCCGCCGGTGACTTTTCAAGGGCCTTCAGGGGACCTGGCCCGACCGCAGTTTGAGTTCCGCCCCAGAGGCGAGACCGGGAAGTGGGTCTCCGACCTGGTCCCGCACCTCGCCGGACTGACCGACGACATCGCCTTTCTGCACTCGCTGACCAGCAAGAGCAACACCCACGGCCCCGCCGAGAACTTCCTTTCGACCGGGTCGGTGCTCGACGGGTTTCCGCAGGTGTCGGAGCCCGGGGAGCGTTTCGCCTACAACAACGGCGGATATGTGGTGCTGGCGCTGGTCGCCGAGCGGGTTACCGGTGTGCCGCTGGGTGCGCTGTTCGA